>NZ_JAAIYB010000710.1 GCF_010894475.1 Myxococcus vastator | reverse complement strand
CAGCCCCGCGGGTCCCGTGCCCATCCCCTACCCCAACGTCGCCATGTCCTCGGAAACGGCGAAGGGCACGACGAAAGTGTCCGTGGATGGCAAGCCGGTGTGCGTCGAGGACTCGAACTTCAGCACCAGCACCGGCGACGAAGCGGGCAGCGCGGGCGGAGGCGTCGTCTCCGGCAAGACGAAGGGCAAGGCCGAGTTCGTCAACTCCTCCTTCGACGTGAAGTTCGAGGGCAAGGGCGTGGCCCGGACCTTCGACCTCATGCTCCACAACGACAAGAACACCCCACCCGCGCCACTGCTCCAGGGGCCCGTCATCGCGCTCGGCAAGGACGACACGAAGGCCCGGTGCCTCGTCTGTGAAAAGGAGCTGTGAGCCCCTTGCCGCCGCGCCGTCCCAGCGTCCGCTGGGAGCTCTTGGAGCGCCACCTCGAGGAAGCCGAGTTCCTGTGGACGCAGTGGGAGCACGCCCTGTGGAGCCCGGAGCACACCCTGTCCTCGGTGGCCGAGGGTGATGAAGGGCGCCTGCGGGCGCACCTGGATGCGCTCGTGCTCGGGGGCCGCGCCGTCGCCACCCGCCTGCTGCTGCCCGCGCTGGCCTCCGAGGAGCCTTCGCGCGTGGCCTCCGCGACGTGGGCCCTGCTCTCCGCCGAGGACCACGACTGGCGCGAGCCCGTGCTGCGACACCTGGAGGAAGGCCCCGAAGAGACCCAGCCAGGCATCCTCCGGGCGCTGGAGCTGCTCGACCGGGCGGACCTCCACGCCTCGCTCTTGAAGAGGCTGTCGACGCTGGCACCCGCGCTTCAGGCCGGGCTGCTTCGGGTCGCGCGAATCCGGCACCTCGACGCGAGCGCCGCGCTGGAGCAGCTCGATTGGGAAGCCGACCCGGCGCCGCATGCCGAGGCCCTTCGCGCCCTCCCTTTCCTGCCCAGGACCCAGACAGGGGATGCGAGGCTGTCACGCGCCCTGCGCCACGCTCACCCCAGCGTGAGCACCGCCGCCCTGGAGACCGGGTTGCTGCTGGGCTCGCGTGAGGCCTGGGAGCGCGCGCGGGGCTCCAACGCGCGCGCCGCGCTGCTGACGCTCGCCGTGGCGGGTGAAGCCAAGGACCTCGCGGCGCTCACGGCGCGGATGAAGGACCCCACTGCGGACGGGGAGGTCCTCTGGGCACTGGGCTTCAGCGGCAGGCTGGCCGCGGCGGACGCGCTGCTGCCCCTCGCTCGGGATGAAGCCCAAGGCGCCCTGGCCCTGGCCTCCTTCGCCGCCATCACCGGCCTTCCCCTGGCACCCCCGTTCCTCGTGGACGCGCCCTCCGATGAGGCGCCCGCGCCCGAAGACCTCCATGAAGCGCTCCCCAGCCCCGAGGTGCCACCCGCCAAGGTGGACGCCCAGGCCGTGGAGACCTGGTGGGCACAGCGGCGCGGCGGCTTCACCGCGGAGCAGCGTTACCTGCGTGGCGCGCCCCTCACCGTGCAAGCACTGTCCCGCGCCCTGGAGACCGAGCCCATGCGCCGGCGCCCCTCGCTCGCCTGGGAAATCGCCCTGCGCGGTGGAGGCTCCCGCGTCGTGGAGCCCCGGCAGTGGACCCAGGTGCAGCGCGCCCAGGCCCAATCCCTGGACGCACAGCGGCGTCCCGAGTGGCTCACGCGGGCAGGGAGCCGACCCCAGGGCCGCTGAGCCGGCGTGTCTCCCTCCACCGGCGTCCTTCCTGTGAGCCCTTCATCGGATTGCTGGCGCGACGTCATGACCGGGTAGAGGCATCCCCCCCTCAGTGAATAGGGTGCTTCCATGGCAACCTGGAGCCCCACCGCCTTCAACCGCGGCCTCGCCTCGCTGCGGGCCTTCTCCGACGCCGAGCCCGCGCTGTCCGCCAGCGCGCGCGCCGACTTTCCGGAGGCCTGGGATGACCTGAGCTTCCCCTGGATGAACGCCGCCCTGATGGCGTGGACCCTCCATGGAAGGGAAGACGCCGAGGGCCGCACCGCCGCGGACCGTCGCCTCCTGAAGGAGGAGAAGTCCTTGTCGCGCGCCGAGCGCGGCCTCCTGTCGGCCCTGGCCGCGTCCTGGTGCTCGGTGTTCGAGGTGGAGGAGGTGCGGCTCGGAGAAGGCCTGCGACTGAGGGACCTCCTGCTCGACGAGGTGCTGGAGGTGAAGGAGCGCAGCCTCACCACGCAGGTCACCCGCTTTGACTTGATTGCAAGCGCGGTGCTCCCCGCCGAGGACCACCTGGAGCTCGTGGGAGGCGTCGTCCTGATTCCCCGCGCGCTGCGCGAGCACGTCATCGTGGCCGCGCGCCAGCAGCTCGCCGCCCAGACGCCCCTCGCCGCGGACGCGCCCGGCCGCCACAAGCAGGTCCGGCGGCTGGCGCCCTTCCTCTACCAGCGGGTGCTGACGCTCTTCACCACCGAGCGGCCCGTGCTCAACGCCGACGGCGAGCCGCTGCGCCTCTGCACCGCGCGCTTCCGCATCCGTCACCCCGCGAAGGTGGAGGAGCGCCTGCGCCAGCATGATGGCCTCACCCGTGAGAGCAAGGGGCACTACACGTGGCAAGGCTCCCGGCCCGTGGCGCCCACGAACAACCCGGCGGTGTGGGGCTCCCTCAGGATGGAGGGCCAGTCGCTGGTCCTCGACGCCCAGTCCGCGCAGCGCCTGGAGAAGGGCAAGGCCCTGCTGGCGGAGCTGCTGGGCGCGGAGGCGGTCCACGAGGAGGACACACTGGGGCCCGAGGAGGTCATCCGAGGAGCCCCCGACCCCTCCC
>NZ_JAAIYB010000070.1 GCF_010894475.1 Myxococcus vastator | reverse complement strand
ACCGAGACGCGGCCCGCGCCCGCCCCCCATGACGTGGCCCGCGAGCCCGTCGCCATCATCGGCATGGCCTGCCGCTTCCCCGGTGGGTGCGACAGCCCCGAGTCCCTGTGGCGCTTCCTGATGGACGGGGGGGACGCCATCGTCGACGTGCCCCGGGAGCGCTGGGACGCGGACGCCTTCTTCGACGCGGACCCCGACGCCCCCGGCGGCAGCTACGTGCGGCGGGGCGGCTTCCTGCGCGAGGCGCCGTCGCTCTTCGACGCGCGGCTCTTCGGCATCTCCCCCCGGGAGGCCAGCGACATGGACCCCCAGCAGCGCCTGCTGCTCGAGGTGTCCTGGGAGGCGCTGGAGCGGGCCGGGCTCGCCCCCGACAGCCTCGCGGGCCGACCGGTGGGCGTCTTCGTGGGCATGGGCACCGCGGAGTACGGCCTGCTGCTGCGCGACGCGCGCCAGTTCGGCGCCTATACCGCCACGGGCATGGCGACCAACATCGCCTCGGGCCGCATCGCGCACCGGCTGGGGTTGCAGGGACCGGCCCTCACCGTGGACACGGCCTGCTCCTCGTCGCTCATGGCCGTCCACCTCGCGTGCGACAGCCTGCGCAAGGGCGAGTCCGAGGTGGCCCTGGCCGGCGGCGTCAATCTCCTGGTGTCGCCCTACCCGTTCGTCTCGCTGTGCCGGCTGCGCGCCCTGGCGCCAGATGGCCGCTGCAAGACGTTTGACGCCAGCGCGGACGGCTACGGCCGCGCCGAGGGCGGTGGCGTCGTCGTCCTCAAGCGGCTGGCTGATGCGCTGCGGGACGGTGACCCGGTGCTCGCCGTGCTCCTGGGTTCGGCGGCCAACCACGACGGCGCCAGCAGCGGACTGACGGTCCCGAACGGGCTCGCACAGCAGGCCCTGCTTCGCAAGGCGCTGGCCTCCGCGGGACGGGAGCCCGGGCAGGTCTCCTACGTGGAGGCCCATGGCACCGGGACGTCGCTGGGGGACCCCATCGAGATGCAGGCGCTGGGCGCGGTCTACGGTCAGCGGCCGGCGGACTCGGAGGCGTTCACGGTGGGCGCCGTCAAGGCCAACCTGGGACACCTGGAGGCCGCCGCCGGCATCGCTGGCCTCATCAAGACGGTGCTCTGCCTCCAACACCGAAGGATTCCGAAGCAGCCCCACCTCCGTCAGCTCAACCCGCTCCTCCGCCTGGAGCGCGCTCGCGCCCGGCTCCCGTGGGACACCCTGCCGTGGGAGGGCGAGGACCGGATGGCGGGCGTGAGCGCGTTCGGCTTTTCGGGCACCAACGTCCACGTCATCGTGGGCGAGTCCCCCGCTTCAACGTCCCGGCCAGCACCCTCGCGCGAGCGGCCCGTGCACCTCCTGCCCCTCTCGGCCCGGGACGACACCGCGCTGCGTGCGCTGGCCCACGACTGGCGCGCGCACCTGGCCAGCACGCCGGAGCCCGCGCTCGCCGCGACGTGCGGGGCCGCCATGGCCTCGCGCAGCCACCTAGAGCACCGCGCCGTGGTGGTGGCCGCGGATGGCGCGGCGCTGTCGGCCGGGCTCCAGGCGCTCGCCGAGGGACGTGAGGCCGAAGGTCTTCGCCTGGGCGTCGTCGAGCAGGGCAACGCCCCGCGCCTCGCGTTCGCCCTTCCCCATGGGGGCGACCTCGCCGCCACCGTCGCGGCGGTGTACCCGGTGGAGCCCGTCTTCGCGGCGGCCCATGACGCCGTGGGCGCGATGGCCGCGGAGCTGCTGGGCGGCGACGCGCGCGCCCTGGCGACACGCGAGCTCACGGCCTTCCAGGCCCGGTTCGCCCTCCTCAGGCTCCTGGAGCACTGGGGCTACCGCCCGGACGCGCTGCTGGCGGATGGCGGGAGCGTCTACCTCGCGGCCTGCGAGGCCGGAGTGCTGGAGCTTCGAGACGCGCTGCGCTGCCTGCTGCGCGACCTGGGCCTGCACGCTCCCTTCTCGCTGCCGGCGGAGCGGCTGTCCGCGCCGCGCTGCCGCGTGCTGTCCACGCGGGCGCCAGCGTCCATCGACGTGGAGGCGGCGACACAGCCCGGCACCTGGAGCACGCCTCATGCGGCGACGGGCGACTGGCACGTCGCGCGCGCGGGGCTCGACGACGCGGAGCTCCGCATGGTCGTGGCGCTGGGCGACACGGGCCAGCCCTGGCTCGACTCCACGTCGGCGCACGCGCCTTGGTGGGCGCTGCTGGACTGCGTGGCACGCCTCCATGCGCGGGGGCTCGCCCCGGACCGCCGCACCTTCACCTCGGGGCTTCCCCGTCCGGAGCAGGTGCTGCCCACCTACCCGTTCCAGCGCAAGCCCTACTGGCTGCGGGACACGGCCCCCGTGGCGCCGGAGGCCCCCGCGACACACGACGTGTTCGACGGCGTGCCCGTGCCCTCCGCGCGTCCCGAGCGTGAGTTCACCTACCGCCTCAGCCACGCGCGGCTGCCGGACCTGGCCGACAACCACGGCATCGCCCACGTCGGGCACCTCCAGGAGCTGCTGACCCGCGCCGTGCGTCAGCACCTGGGCCTGCCGTCCTTCTCGCTGCGGGACGTGCGCTACCGGGTCGCGCTGCACGTCGAGCCCGGCGAGGAGCGCGAGCTGCGCCTCGTGGTGGAGCCCCAGGAGGGCGAGCGCGCGCGGCTCCTGCTCCAAAGCCGTCCCTCTCCACAAGCCGAGTGGACGCTCCATATGCAGGCGGAGCTGGAGCACGCAGCGGCCACACCGGAGACGCCCTGGGCCCGCCCTCACCTGGACGGGGGCACGCGCTGGGAGGGCGCCACCTTCTACCAGCGGCTCGCCGAGCTGTCCTTCGACCTGGGCGAGAGCGTGAAGTGGGTGGACGAGGTGTGGTTCCGAGCTGGCGAGGCCGTGGCCCGGTTCCGCCCTCAGCCCCGCCCGGCTGGCGCCGCCAGGGGCCTGGGCTTCCACCCGGGCGTCCTGGACGCGTGCGCCCAGCTCTGCGCCGTGGCGGGCGCTGAGTATCTCAAGGACCGGATGCGGTTCATGGTGGTGGGCTGGGAGTCCTTCCAGCTCCACCACGCCCCCGCGGACGACACGCTGTGGTGCCACCTCACCTTCCCGGAGCCGCCCGACGCGAGCGGCTGCCTCACCGGCCACCTCCGGCTCCTCGACGGCGAGGGGCGGCAGGTCGCCGAGGCCCGGGGGCACCGGGTGCGGCTGCTGGACGCCGAGCGGGTGGAGGCGCTGGAGAAGGCCCTCCAGGAGTCACCGTCGGCCGCGCCGCCCGCGGCAGCCACGCCCCTGGACGGACTGGACGCGGACGCCCGGCGCGCCTGGGTGACGCGGTTCCTGAGCGAGTGCGCCGCGCGGCTCCTCGACCTGGAGCCCGCGGCCCTTCCGGCGGGGCGCCCGCTGCGCGAGCTGGGCTTCGACTCCATCACCGGGCTGGCGCTGCGGCGGGACATCGAGGAGCGGCTGTCGCTGCGCGTCCCAGCGGAGCTCCTGCTCGAAGGACCGAGCATCGAGCAGCTCAGCGCCACCCTGCTGAAGGACCTCGCGCCCGTCTCCACCACGGCGGCGCTCCCGGCGACGGACGCGTGGTTCACCCACGTCGTGCGCCGCGCGAAGCCCGCCCTGCGCCTGTTCTGCTTCGCCTATGGCGGCGGCGGCGCCTCGCTCTACCGCGACTGGGGGCGGCTGCCCGAGCACGTCGAGGTGTGGCCGCTCCAGCTCCCGGGACGGGAGACGCGCATCCACGAGTCGCCCATCCACCAGCTCGACCTGCTGCTGCCGCGGCTCGTGGACGCGCTGCGGCCCCGGCTGGACCTCCCCTTCGCCTTCTACGGACACAGCCTCGGCGCGCTGCTGGCCTACCTCGTCGCGAGCCGGCTGCGCGCCCAGGGGCTGCCCCAGCCGCGCCACCTCCTCGTGGGAGGCGCGAGCGCGCCCTTCCTGGCGCCGGGCCCCTTCCTGGAGGACCTCCAGCGGCGCTTCCGGGCGGCGGGCTTCGACGGGATTCCCGCGCCCTCGACGCGGGAGCCACTCGCGCCCCTGCTCGACATCGCCCTGCGCACGGCCGAGGGACGGGTGCTGGCGCACCAGGACGCCGACTTCGCCCGGGCCCTGCTGCCCATGATGCTCGCGGACCTGAAGCTGATGGAGGGCTACCGCTACCAGCCCGAGCCGCCCTTCGACTTCCCCATCACCGCCCTGCACGGCGCCGCCGATGACCGCATCACCGAGGACGCCGCCAGAGCCTGGCGGGCGCTCACCCAAGGCGGCTTCCAGTGCCAGGTGACCCCTGGCGACCACTTCTTCCTCCGCGCGGAGCAGGCCCAGGACTGGCTCCTGGAGCAACTCGCCGCCGCGCTCTGAACCTTCCATCCACCGAGCCTCACGCCACTCCCGGACGACGCCCATGCAACGCGCCCACCTCTTCGAGTTCAACGACCTGCCGTGGCTGCCCTCGCCCCTGCGGAAGACCATCCGGGAGTTCCTGCACCACATGTCGGTGCGGCTGCGGATGTACGACAGCGCCTTCGACCTGCTCGGCGAGCTGCTGCGGCAGCGGAAGCTCACCGCCATCCAGGCGCTGTGCGCGGGGGACGGCGGGCTGATGCTCGCGCTGTCCAGGCACCTGGGCCGGGAGGACGTCCGCATCCAGCTCTCGGACAAGTACCCGGTCGCGGAGCTGTACGCCGAAGTCGAGCGGGAGAGCGCGGGCCGCGTGGGCCACGTCGCGGAGTCGGTGGACGTGCTGGACGTGCCCGCGCACCTGGAGGGCCTGCGCCTCGTCGTCAACGCCGTGCACCACTTCCGGCCCGAGCAGGTGCGGGGCATCCTGACCGACGCGGTGGGCAAGCGGCAGCCCGTCGTCTTCATGGAGCCCGTGCAGCGTGAGCCGCTCGCCATCCTGCGCTTCTGCGCGGCGACGCCGCTGCTGAGCGCGTGGCTGAGCCTGGGCGGCATCTGGCCGCTCAGCGTCCGGCGCACGCTGCTGGGCGTGGTGGTCCCCGTGGGCGCGTTCTGCTTCTTCGTCGACGGCGTCGTCTCGCACCTGCGCGCCTACCACCTCGACGAGTGGCGAGACCTCATCGCCCAGGTCGAAGGCCATGAGCACTACGACTGGGACCTGCGCCAGGTGCCCGGCTTCATGGGCTCGCGCATCTCCTTCCTCGCGGGCCTGCCCAAGGCCCACCTCGCCCAGGAGCCCGCGTGATGACGCGCTCGACCGATGTCCTGATTGTCGGGGCGGGCCCGGTGGGCCTGTGCCTCGCGCTGGCGCTGGACCAGCAAGCCATCCGGGTGCGCGTCATCGACAAGCAGCCCTCGTTCTCCGGCGAGTCCAAGGCCGTCACCCTCCAGCCGAGGACGCTGGAGATCTTCCAGATGCTGGGCGTCGCGGACCGGCTGCTCCAGGCCGGCGTGGCCAACCCCGTCATGAACATGTACGCGGGCACCCAGCGCGCCACCGTGCTCCGCTATGACAGGCTGGAGAGCGAGTTCCCCTTCTACCTGCACCTGCACCAGGGCCGCACGGAGCGGGAGCTGGTCCAGGCCCTGAGCGACCGGGGCGTGGTCGTGGAGCGCGACACGCGGCTGGAGGACTTCCGCCAGGACGACTCGGGGGTGACGGCCCGGCTGGCGCGGGCCGGAGGGGTGACCGAGGAGGTCCAGGTCCCCTTCCTGGTGGGCTGCGACGGCGGCCACAGCCAGGTCCGCGCCGTGCTCGGCCTCCCCTTCACCGGGGCGCGCCACGACGACAACTGGATCATGACGGACGTGCGCATCCCCAACATGTCGCTGGCCCGCGACGAGCGCCACGGCTTCATCCTCGACCGGTTCCCCTTCGTGGTGCTGAACCTGGGTGACGACTATTACCGGCTCATCTCCGCGCGCCCGCCCGACTCGCCGCTCAAGGGACAGGCGCCCACGCTCGACGAGTTCCGCGCCATCATGGCGCCGCTGAGGCTGGGCCACTGGAAGCTGGAGGACCCGCTCTGGCTCACCCAGTACCAGCCGAGCCAGCGGCTCGTGTCTCAATACCGGGTGGGGCGCGTCTTCGTGGCGGGCGACGCGGCCCACGTGAATACCCCCATCGCCGCCCAGGGCCTCAACACGGGGGTGCTGGACGCCATCAACCTGGCCTGGAAGCTCGCGCTCGCGGTGCGTGGCAAGGCGCGCGCGTGCCTGCTCGACAGCTACCATGGGGAGCGCCACCCCGCCGCCGTGTCGATGTTCGCGGAGAACGACCGGCTCACCCTGCTCGTCTTCGGCGCGAACCCCGTCCTCCGCTACCTCGCGCGCAAGCAACTGCGGCTCCTGAACCTGCCCGCGCTGAACCTGAAGAACGTCCTGAAGACCTCGCAGCTCGGCGTGCACTACCGCCGCGGCCCGGTGACGCAGGCGGCGCTCGACCCGCGAGGCGCCCGCGAGGCCCAAGCCGCGTTCAAGCGCGGCCAGGCCGAGCCCGGGGACCGCGTGCCCCACTTCCGCCTGGAGGCCGAGCACCCCACCTCCATCCACGCGGTGCTCCGGCCCGACCGCCACACCCTCCTCGTCCTGGGCGGCGAGCGTCCCGACCCGGACCGCATGCGCGCCCTGGCACGCCATGCGCAGCAGCGGCATGGCGACCAGTTGCACCTCCACTTCGTCCTCGGCGGACAGGCGGCCTCGGGCTTCGACCCCGCGAACCTGGGCAAGGCCTGGGCGGATGTCCGGCATCACGCCCACCGGGCGCTGGGCGCGAAGCGCGCGGGCTGCGTGCTGATTCGCCCCGATGCCCACATCGCCGCGCGCTTCGCCCTGGACGCACCGGCGAGCCTGGACGCCTATTTCCAGGCCCTCCTGTGCTGAAGGCCCCGCGCGGGGCCGCGCCTCAGGGCCCCGCGCGGAACCCCTGGAACCGCTGCTCCAGCCACGCCGCCGTCGCATCCATGAGCTTCACGGCCATCTCATCCACGTGGCGGTTGCGCCACGAGGCCAGGGGCGTCCCCTGCACCCACTGATTGAAAGAGCCCAGCGCCGGCCCGCAGTGGACTTGATAGTCCGCGCGCTGTTCCGGGCTGCCGCGCAGCGCCAGCCGCGAGGTGTGGACGAAGTACCAGCGGAAGACGAGGGCCATCTTCTGCCGCGGGTTGCGCTCGGCGCGCTCCACCACCTCCGGGGCGACGCGCAGGTAGTGCTGGCGCGTCTCCTCCCAGACCTCCTCGATGCCGCGGCGGAAGTACTTCGTCTCGAGCTGGCTCCGCGTCTGCGCGTCCAGCGCCTCCAGCGAGGAGCACTGCTGATAGAGCGCGTACAGTCGGTTGGCCCGGGCGGGGAAGAAGAGGCCCTTGCGCACCACCTGGACCTTGGCCCCCAGCTCGAACATGTCGCCAGCGGGCGCGCACGTCACGTCCTGCACGTCCAGCGTCTCCAGCAGGTCCTTCACGGGCTCACTGGTGCCGGCCTCCACGGAGCACTGGTTGATGGAGCCCGTCACGATGAAGTCCGCCCCCATGATGAAGGCCGCTGCCGCCGCCTGCGGGGTGCCGATGCCGCCCGCGGCGCCCACGCGGATCCGCGTGGCGTAGCCGTGCTCGGCCATCATCCGCTCTCTCAGGAGCCCCACCGCGGGCAGCAGCGCGCTGGCGACGCCCTGGTCCGTGTGGCCTCCGGAGTCGGACTCCACGCAGAGGTCCTCGGCCATGGGCATCGACCTGGCGAGCCGCGCCTCCTCCTCGGAGACCCGGCCAGCGCGCACCAGCGCCTCCAGGATGTCGGCGGGCGGTGGGCTCATGAAGGCCCTGGCGACCTCCGGCCGGGAGAGCTTGGCGATGAGCCGGTTCGGCGCCTCGATGCGGCCGTCCTCGCGCCGCCGCAGCCCGGTGACGCGGAAGCGGACGAGCGCCGGCGTGACGCGGATGAAGGCCGACGCCTCGACGTTGCGCACGCCCCGGCGCAGGAAGAGGTCCACCAGTTGCTCCTCCCGCTCCGGACGGTCGAGGCTGTGCAGCAGATTCACCCCGTAGGCCTCGCCCGGGCGCAGCGCGGCCTGGATGGCGAGGACCTCCTCATCGACGCGAGCGAGCGCCACGCCGCCGGTGCCGAAGAAGCCCAGCAGGCCCGCGCGCCCCATCCGCACCACCAGCTCGCGGGAGGAGATCCCCTTGTACATGGAGCCCGCGACGTAGGCGAGCCGCACGCCGTAGGTCTCCCGGAAGGCCCGGCTCCCCAGCGCCTGCGCGCGCACGGCGGCGGGCGCGGGCGCCGCGGCGGTCACGGCCTGAGGCGAGGGCTCACGCGGCGCCGGCGCCGGAATCGCCGCCACCGAGGGAGCAGCCGGCTTCGCCTCGCGGATGCGCCGCAGCAGCCCCGCGAGGACCTGGCCGTGCCCCACCTCCTCGAACGTCTGCTCCCCCAGGCCGAGCAGGTAGCGCACGCTCTGCGTCCACTTCACCGGCGAGTCGATCTGCCGCGCCAGCAGCTCCGGGAGCCGGGCCTCGTCGTAGGGACGCGCCTCCACGTTGGACACCACCGGGAAGCGCAAGGGCGCGAACGTGAACTCCCGCAGGAAGGCCGCGAAGGCCTCCCGCGCAGGGCGCATGTACCGCGAATGGAACGCCGCGCTCACCTTGAGCAGGACGACGTTGCCCCCCGCGGCGCGCAGCTCCGGCGCCGCGCGCTCCAGGTCCTCCCGCGGCCCGGACAACACCTGCTGGCTGGGCGTGTTGTCGTTGGCCAGGTCCAGGCTGCTCACCCCCAGCCGCGCCAGCACCTCCGCGATGCGCTCGACGGACAGGCCCAGCACCGCGGCCATGCCACCGCCGCGCGCCTGTCCCATCAGCTCACCACGCCGGCGCACCAGGAGGACGCCCGTCCGGAAGTCGAAGGCGCCCGCGGCGAACAGCGCGTTGTACTCCCCCAGGCTGTGCCCCAGCGCGTGGTCCGGATCCCGACCGCGCCGCTCCCGCTGCTCCAGCCACGACAGCGCGTTCACGACGAACAACGCGGGCTGGGTGTACTGCGTCTGGTCCAACCGTTCGTCCTGATACACTTCCGCCAGCCGGTACCCCAACACCTCGTCGGCCTGAGACAGCAAGGCCGGGTGCCGGGAAAGCAGCTCACGGCCCATCCCGCGCGCCTGAGAGCCCTGTCCGGGGAACATGTATGTCGTCATCGGCTTCACACCCCAACCCACGAGTCTGGATTTCAATCCTTGCGGCCACACCAAGACACAGCCAGACCCTTCGTGTATCATGAAACACAGCCATAAATCCATTCACGGTCGCAACACGCGCCCCAACCCTCCACGCAACGGGAGAGCAACACCATGAGCGAAGCGCAGAAGCTGCACGTCAATATCCTGGCCCCTGAGTTCCACATCAATCCCTATCCCTTCTACAAGCAGCTGCGTGAGCAGGAGCCTGTGTATTGGAGCGAGGAGACCCGTCACTGGCTCATCACGCGCCATGAGGACGTGCAGACGGCCCTGCGCGACGCGTCCCGCTTCTCCAGCCAGAGCAGTGAGACGTTCGTGGTGCGGGACGACTTCATGCAGCACCTGCGCCCCATCATCACCCACTTCTCGATGTGGGCCGTGATGAAGGACAACCCCGAGCACAAGCGGCTGCGCGGCCTCATCAACCAGGCCTTCCGCCCGGAGAACGTCCGGGACATCCACCAGCGCGCCCGGCAGACCGCGGAGTGGCTGATTGACCAGGTGCATGACAAGGGCGAGATGGACTTCGTCAATGACTACGCATACGCGCTCCCCGCCCTGCTCTTCGCGGTGGAGATCCTGGGCATGGACCGCGGCGACCTGCCCACCTTCAAGCAGTGGAGCGTGGACCTCGCCCACGCCACGGGCCGCATCGACAACCTGGACATCATGCTGAAGGGCCAGGACGCGCTCCTGGGCATGACGGACTACATCACCCGCGCCATCAACGACCGCCTCGCGCGCCCGCGCGAGGACTTCATCTCCTACCTGGTCAAGGCCTGGCGGGAGGAGAACAAGCTCACGCTGGAGGAGGTGGTGGCGCAGATGGTCCTCCTGCTCGCGGGCGGCCACACCACCACGCAGAACGTCATCAGCACCGGCCTGCTCGCGGTGTTCAAGCACCCCGAGCAGTGGGAGCGCCTGAAGCGCGACCCGCAAATCAACCGGGCCGCGGCCGAGGAGCTCTACCGCTTCACCTCCCCCGCCCAGGCGCCCACGCGCGTCGCGGCGTGCGACTTCGAGTTCGGCGGCAAGCAGATTCTGAAGGGCCAGGGCGTCATGCCCATGGTGGCCGCGGCCAACCGCGACCCCGCCGTCTTCGACCAGCCGGACACGCTGGACCTCAGCCGTGAGAAGAACCCGCACCTGGGGTTCGGCACGGGCATCCACGTCTGCCCGGGAGCCTTCCTCGCGCGCGCGGAGATTCCCGTCGCCTTCGAGACGCTCTTCCGCCGGATTCCCAACGTCCGGCCGAAGAGCGCCGCCGAGGACTGGAACATGAACCTCAGCTTCCGGGGCCTGTCCACGTTCCCCATCTGCTGGAGCTGAGACCCACCTCCCCTCCGCGTCAGCCCGTCGCGCCCAGCTCCAGGGCGACGAGCTGACGCCGGGGACGGGGCGCGCTCGCCGGTGGGCGTGGCGCTGGCGCCTCGCCGCGCGCCTCCAGCCAGTAACGCTCGCGCGAGAAGACCACGGGGGGGCGTGGCTCGCGTCGCGGCCCCGGCTGGGCGGGGGCCTCGCTCACGAGGACGTGGGCGTTGGTGCCCCCGAAGCCGAACGCGCTGACGCCCGCGCGGCGCACCCCCTCCAGGGGCTCCCACGGCCGGAGCACGGTGTTGGGGAAGAGCGGTGACGACTCGAAGCTGAAGCGCGGGTTGGGCGTCGCGCAGTGCAGCGTGGGCGGCAGTTGCTGGTGGACCAGGGAGAGCACCACCTTGAGGAAGCCCGCGATGCCCGCGGCGCTCAGCAGGTGCCCGAAGTTGCTCTTGACGCTGCCCACCGCGCAGGTGCCCGGACGCGCGCCCGCCGGCGCGAGCACCTCCGTGAGCGCCTTGAGCTCAATGGGGTCCCCCAGCCGGGTCCCCGTGCCGTGCGCCTCCACGTAGCTCAGCGTCCGCGGGTCCACGCCTCCCCGGCGCAGCGCCTCCTCGATGACGGCGCGCTGCCCCGCGGGGTTGGGCGTGGTGATGCCCATGGTGTGGCCGTCGTTGTTGACGGCGGTCGCGTCGATGACGCCGTAGACGCGGTCCCCGTCGGCCAGGGCCTTGCGCAGGGGCTTGAGCAGGACCACGCCCGCGCCCTCTCCCGGGACGAACCCATCCGCCCGCTCGTCGAAGGTCTTGCACCTGCCGTCGAGCGACAGCGCGCGGCTCTCGCTGAGCGTGAGGTACACGCCTTCATCGAGCAGGATGTCCACCCCGCCGGCCAACGCCAGCTCCGACTCGCCGGAGTACAAGCTCTGGCAGGCCAGGTGGAGGCTCACCAGCGAGGACGAGCACGCGGTGTCCACCACGATGCCCGGCCCCTTCAGGTCGAGGAAGTGCGACACGTGCGCCGCGATGAAGTTCTGGCCTGAGCCGATGACGCCGTTGCGCGTCGGCGCGGGCATGCGCGCGGCATAGCCGCTCATGCGCGAGCCCACGAACACGCCCACCCGCCTGCCCGCGACCTCTTCCCGGGCATAGCCTGCGTGCTGGAGGCACTGGACGCTGACCTCCAGGAACTGACGCATCAACGGGTCCACGCAGGGCGCGTCCCCCTTCGCGATGTGGAAGTAGTCCGGATCGAAGTGCTCGATTCCCTGGAGGAAGCCTCCCCACTTGCCCACGCTCCGCCCGGGCCGGTGCGTGCTGGAGTAGAGGTCCTCCGTGCGCCAGCGTGAGGAGGGGACCTCGGTGATGTGGTCCAGGCCGTCACGGAGCGTGCGCCAGTACGCCTCCAGGCCGGAGGAGCCCGGGAAGTGGCACGCCATGCCAACCACCGCGATGGGCTCCACGCCCCCGGACTGGGCTCCGGGCTCCGCCAGGACGGCGGGCTCGGGAACACGCGGGGGAAGCGGCACCTCCGGTGGCCGGGCCGCCTCTTGCGCGGGCACCTGAGGACGAACCTCCGGAGTGACGCCCGCCGAGCGGCCCTCCTCCGGGTGCGTCGCGTCGCATACCGCTCGGATGGCCTCCGGATACGCGGCCACCAGCCGCTCCACCAGCGTCCTCACGGTCCGGTACTGGAGCGGCAACGAAGGGTCGACGTCCACGCCCAGCCAGTCCTCCAGCTTCGTCATCACCTCGATGAGGAGGATGGAGTCCAGGCCCAGCGTCTCGAAGTCGGCGTCCGCGCCGACCTGGTCGCGCGAGAGGCTCAGGACGTGCGCGAGCGTCTGCTGAAGCCACTGCTGGACCTCTTCGCGGAGCGCGTCGCCGGAGTTGCCTTGTGGCATGGGCGCCGCGGCAGGCGCTGCGACAGACGCGGGCGACACAACGAGCGCAGGCCTCGTCACTGGGGCAGCCGAGACCTGGACCACGGCCGGGCTCACCCTGGACTCGGCGCGCACGAGGCGCGCAGGCAGGGGACGAACGCGCGGCTGAAGCAGCGCGTCGACGGCGAAGCGGGCGGGCTCGATGATGGCTGGCAGCACCACCGCTCGCTTGGAGGCGAGCGCCGCGTCCAGCAGCGCGAGCCCCTCCGAGGTGGAGTGAGCCGCGAGGCCGAGCGCACGATAAGCCGCGCTGCCCACCTCCCCCATGCCCACGTCCTTCCAGTTGGGCCAGATGATGGACTGGTAGGCGTCACGGCCCTGTGCGCGCCGGTGCTCGGACAGCAGGTCCATGAACGCATTGGCGGCCGAGTAGTCCACGATGCCGGCGGCCAACGAGGGCGCCACCCCAGAGACAGAGGAGAACAACACGAAGAAGTCGAGCGCGTCCCGGCGAAGCGCGCGCTCCAGGACGCGGAGCCCATCGACCTTCGGCTCCAGCACCCCACGGAGTTGGCTCAAGGGCTTGCTGCTGAACGAGGGCGGATCGAAGAACACGGCGCCCGCGGAGTGGACACACCCGCCGATGGGCCCCAGCGTCGCGCGCACGTCACCGAAGAACGACTCCAGCGCCGCCGCGTCCGTCAGCGAGCCGACGTGGACCCGCACCTGGACGCCCTGTGAGAGCAAGGCCCGCAAGGGCGCGAGCCGCTCACGGAGGGACTCATCCGTGGAGGGATTCGCGAGGAGCCCGACCCACTCGTGCTGGGGCGGCAACGGCCGAACGCCCAGGAGCGCGAGCCGACGGGCGCCCCGGGCCACCAGGTGCTTCGCGACCTCCAGACCCATGCCACGCACCCCACCGGTGATGACATACGTCTTGTCAGCGGAGATGAGCGGCGCGGCTCCCGCCGTATCCGTCAGCGGGTTCATGGAGAGGCAGTACCGCGCGCCGCTCCGGAGCGCGACCTCGCCTCGTGGGTCGTGGACCTCCAACTCCTGGCGAAGCAGTGACGCGAGCGCTTCCGCGGACTCGGGCAGTTGCTCCACATCCACGGTGCGCGCCCGCAGTCCCGCGTACTCCGCGCCGAGCTTGCTCACCAGGGCGGCCATCAACCCGCCTCCCAGGTCCAGCGGACCGCTGGCCCTGAAGGGTCGGAGCCCTCGGGTGAAATGCAGCAACGGGAAGGACTCGCCTCGGCTCCGCTTCAGCAGCATCTGCAACAACCCGATGCGCCCGAGCGAGTCGAACCGGGAGCCCTCTTCCTCGTCCTCCTGCCGCGGCGCCGCGCGGAGGTCCGACAAGTCGATGATGCCCGCGAGCCGTCCGGGCCGCTGGATCAGCTCCTCCCCGAGCCGGACGCCAGCCTCATACCGGTCGAAGTCCAACAGGGCATGTGGCCCCGAGCGCCCGATACCGCAGCCCGCCACGAGGAACGCCTGGGGATTCCCAAGCGAGGCGAGCGCCTCACGGGCCAGGTCGAGGGTCTCCTCGTTCACCAGCACGACCAGGTTCCCGCTCAGGTCCACGGCCTCATCGACGAACTGCGCCTCCACGGCATGCCACTCCATCCCGAGCAGGAGCGCGTTCTCAGGGGCGCGCGGCGGCTCCGCCAATGCGTCCTCGGAGTTCCCACGCGCGGGGAGCGCCAACTCGACAGGTGACGTCGGCACGGAGGAGCGCCCCAGTGGCGCACTCGCCACTGGCGCCAGGACGGGTGTCGGCAGTCGCGCCGGACGCGGCAGGTCCAACCAGCAGCGCTCGGTCGTGAACGGCTGGGTGGGCAACGCGACGCACCGGTAGACCCCCCGCGAGAACAAGAGGGAGCGGTCGACGTCCACTCCCAGCGCATGGAGCTCCGCCACGACCGTGAGCGTGTCGCGCCAATCAGCGCGGGAGCGCTCCGGCCCCAGCTCACGCAACATCCGCCCGCTCATCTCCCGCAGCGCCCGCCGGGACGACGCAGAGAACGGGCCCCCCTCCCTCATTCCGGACGAACCGTCGAAGCGGCGCAGGAGCTCACACAGCTCCTGGAGGTCCGACGCCACGAAGGCGGCACGCCGCTCCAGCGAGCCACGGCCCCGGGCCAGGGTGAAGGCGACGTCGCCGGGATGAGGCGCATCGCCGCGCGCCAGGGCCTGACCGAGCCGCTCCGCCAGGTCCATCGCGAACTGCCGGAGCGCTTCGTCACTTCGCGCGGACAAGAAGAACAGGTAGGCCGGCCGCGCCGGCGCATCCACGCGAGGCGGAAGCGGGGGCGCCTCCTCCACGACGAGGTGACAATCCGTGCCCCCCATCCCAAAGGCGTTGATGGCGGCGCGGCGGGGTGCGCCCTCTTCGCTCACCCAGGGCCGCGACCGGGTGTTGACCTCGAAGGGCGTCGTCGTGAAGCGCTCGTGGTCGCCCGCCTCGTCCGCGTGAAGCGAGGGCGGCAATTGCTGATGCTCGAAGGCGAGGAGGACCTTGAGGAGCCCCGCCATGCCCGCGGCGGGCACGGCGTGCCCGACGTTCCCCTTGACGGAGCCGATGGCGCGGAAGCCCGCCCTCGGAGCCCGCTCATGGAACACGGCTCGAAGGGCCTCTAGCTCCTGGTCATCCTCGCCGCGGATGCCACTGCCGTGCGCCTCCACATATGAAATCGTCTCGGGCTCGACGTCCGCCTGCTGTTGGACGTCGCGGATGAAGTCCGCCCAACCGGCGCCCAGCGCGTTCGTGACGGGAGCGCCTGGAAGCCGTCCGCTCTGGACGCTGCCGCTGCCCCGGATGACCCCGAGGATCCGATCCCCATCCGCCACGGCCCGCTCCAGCAGCTTGAGGACCACCACGCCGACACCCTCCGCGGGGACGAAGCCATCCGCCTCCAGGGAGAAGGGCCGGCACCGTCCACCCGGCGAGAGCAGGCCCACCTCGGCCGCCAGGCGATGGAACCGGGCGGTGGCCATGACGAAGACGCCTCCCGCCAGCGCCAGTTCGACGGAGCCTGACTGCAACTGCTGGCAGGCCAGGTGGATGGCAACAAGCGAGGACGCACAGGCCGCGTCCACGACGAGGCTCGCGCCCTGGACGCCGAGCATCCGTGACACCCGCGGCAGCACCATCGATGGGTCATTGCCCAGCAGGTGTTGCGCGTTCTCCACCAGCCCCCGCTCGTGCAGCCCGGGCAGGTAGTCCGAGGGGCGCATCCCGACGAAGAGACCTGCCTTGCCGCCGCCCTCCAGCACAGGGACGGAGTGCCCCGCGTCCTCGAGGGCCTTCCAGCAGTGCATGAGCACGAGGCGCTGCTGCGGATCCATCACCGCGGCGTCTTCCCTCGAGATGCCGAAGAAGCCCGGATCGAACCGGTCAACCTCGTCGAGGAACCCCGCCCGCGCGCTCGAAGCGGCGAACGGCGGGGCGCCCCACGTCCAGCGCTCCCGAGGCACCTCGGTCACCGAGTCGATACCCTGGCTCAGGTTGGCCCAGAAGGTCTCCAGGTCCTTCGCCCCTGGAAACCGTCCCGATGCACCAACGATGGCAACCGGACGACGCTCCCCCTCAGTCACTCCACCCACAGCGCTGCGGTACTCACCCACGAACAACCCCCATGCCCCGGTGAAATCCAGCCGAAATGTCAATTTTCGAGCATAGTGAACTCCATCTCCAACGTGCAATCCGTGGAAGCTCGAAGCTGCGCACCCACCCGGACCCGGCATCAAGGCCCGGGGCTCAAACCACGAAGCGCTCAGGCTGGCTCGGGACGCGGCGTCACCGGATGGTCCTTCAGCCACTCCTGGCAGCGCTGGACGCGCGGGCTCCGGGACTTCCACAGCCACCCGTGGGCCCTTTACCGATGTCGCTCGTGGACCGGCTCGCCAAGACGCAAATCTGGAGTATCCGCATCCAGCTCGACCGCGCCTGCACCGTCACCAAGCTCGTGGGGAGGCGGTGTTGCCGAGTCGAGTGACTCAGCAGTACGTCACGCAGAGATGCGAGTTGCAGAGGTGCGAGTTGCAGAGGTGCGAATTGCAGAGCCCGTTGGGGCAGTTGGCGTCGGTATTACAGGCCCGGCCCGCGGAGGTTCCCCCCGAGCACGTCTTGCCACAGTTGGAGTCGATGCTGCAGTGCTGGCCCGCCTGCAGGCCCCCCGAGCACGTCTTGCCACAGTTGGAGTCGATGCTGCAGTGCTGGCCCGCCTGCAGGCCCCCCGAGCACGTCTTGCCACAGTTGGAGTCGATGCTGCAGTGCTGGCCCGCCTGCAGGCCCCCTGAGCAGCGCTTGACGCATGCCTGAGCGGACACCTCGTCTCCTGCGCCGGGGCACTCCGCCTGACTCCGCGCCTCTTCTGATGCCGCTGCTTCCTCGTGTGTAACCGCCTCCAAGGCGTCCTCGCGCTGCACGGCGTCCGGCGAGCCACACGCAATCAGCGAGAGCGTCAGGCAAACAACGGGAATGAACCTCATGGGGATCTCCGAAGTCTAGATTCTTGCTTTGAGTGGGCTTAGTGGACTGCGCCGTTCAATTGCAAGTCGCCCTTCAATCGAACAGCCTTTGAGGAATGTTGCACAAAGGCTGCGATGATTTTCGGAGTGCCTGGGCGTGCCGGGTTGCTTCCATCCATTGATGGCATGCAGGCGTCATCGGTTCGATGCCAGCGCCCGTGGAATCGCGGGGAGCGCCCTCACTGGGCAGGCGCCGCCCTTGGAATTGGCGTGCCAATGAATGGGCGTTGCCGCTGGCGCTTGTCTGCGTCTCCATTTGAGTGTGTATTCACACCCTGCTGATAAAACAAGACAGTGATTCGCTGTCGCGTGTTGCCAGGAGTCGTGCGGCAGGCATGCTCCACGGAGTCTTCACTCCAGGCGCCAGACTGTGGCCATTTCTGCTCCCTCAAGCAGGTGCGGAGGTGGCGAGCGCGGGGCTTGAGGCAGCGGCCAGGAAGGAGCGGATGAAGGAGAGGACACCGCCCATGAGCGCCAGGCCCCTGCCTCGCCCTACCTGGGAAGGCGGCTGGGAGACGTGTCCCCACCGTGCGCTACGACGAAAGAGCCCACGACGCACCTGCTCGCCCCGAACACCGTGCGCCCCGTTGACGCCCCGTGCCGTCGCCGACCCGAGGCGTCCTGACTCAGGCCGGCTCGGGACGCAGCGTCACCGGATGCCCCTTCAGCCACTCCTGGCAGCGCTGGACACGCGCGGCGGCGGCCGGCAGGCCCATGCTCAGCAGCAGCGCGCGGTAGGGCTCGAAGGACTCCGGCGTCCAGGCAGTGAGCGCCTTGAGGTCGGCCAGCGCCACCATCTCCTCGGGCGAGCGCCCTTCGGCTTCCTTCCGCGCCGTGAGCAGCGCGGCGAGCGTCATCCGCGCGGGCTCCGCCTCGAAGGCGATGGCGGCATCCATGAACGCCGTGCGGACGGCCTCATCCGCCGCCGCGTCCTTCGCCTTCGCGCGCAGCCGGTCCAGCAGCCCGGCGAGGAAGTCGTCGTCCAGCGCGCCCTTCACCGCCCGCATCAGCGCCGTCACCGCTTCCCTGCGCACCGCGGGCTCCGTGCCCGCGGGCAGGTTCTTCAGCGCCTGCATCGGCTCCCAGAGCGCGCAGGTGAGCCAGAGCTCCTCTTCGGGAGAGAAGACGGCCGGCGACGTCGACGCGCGCAGCCACGCCTCCACACGGGCGGCGCGCTCCTTCGCTTCGCGGGCGATGCGCTCGGCCAGCTCCGGGTCCTCCTGCACGTACTTGAGCAACGCGTCCACGTCACCGCCGCGCGCCTGCTGAAGCGCGGCCTTGGCCTCATCGGAGAGGGACTCCTCCTCCAGCCCCTTCACCAGCGCCTCGTACTTCTGGGACAGCTCCTTGTGCCTGGCGCTCCATTCACGGAACTGCACGTCGAAGACGACGTCCAGCACGGGGATGTCCTCCGGCCGGGCCTTGCCCATCCGCTTGGACGCGGAGGCCAGCAGCGTGCCCACGCCAATCGCCCTCCGGTCCTCGGCGGACAATCCAGGTGTGGACATCTTGGACATCAGCGCGGCGCCGAGCGCCTCCAGGAACGCGGGCGTCCCCAGCGCGCGCACCGTCCCCACCAGCAGCTCGCGCCGGGCGCTGGAGGCATCCTGGTCCGCGTTCTCGGACAGCCGGGCCAGCTCCTTCCCCACGTGCTCGGAGAACGCCTTCACGTCAAAGCGCAGGCTGGGCACCGGGCCCCAGTCCGTCAGCAACTCCGCCAGCCGCTCCAGGGCGCCTGACAGCTTGGACACAGCGGGGTCACCCAACACTTCCATCGCCGCTTCGAGGTCGGCCCTCGCGGACGAAGCCGGGGCGGCGGGAGGCGCGGCGCGAGCCCGGTCCTCGGAGGCATGGCAGACCTTGTACTTCTTGCCACTGCCACAGGGACACGGGTCGTTACGGCCGGGCTTCTTCGAGCTCAAGGGGTCCTCGGGGGTCGCGCGGGCGACAGGGAGAGTCCACGACGCCGCTAGGAGTAGGCATCCCCTTGTGCGCGAATCAAGCAGCGCCTGCACCGAAAACGCCGAACTGCCCGTGCCGCGCGAATCAATCCACGCCCGCGTCGAAGGCAGCGCGCTCCTCCGCTGTGAGCGCCAGCGGCTGGGCACGGCCGCTCGCCTGCGCCTCGATGCCCGCCTCCAACACCGCCTGGACGGCCACGGCCTGGATGGGCGTCACGGGGTTGCGTGCGCCGCCCAGGAGCGCATCCCGGATGCCCGCGTAGTACTGCCGGTAGTCCCCTGCCGAAGCGACGGTGGGCGCGCCATGCAGCCCATGCAGCGAAGCGTCGTGCCAGGCGAGCCCTTCGGGTGGGCCGCCCATCACCAGACGAGGAACCTGTTGCTCCCTGCCCAACGTGAGCCACGAGCCCCGTGAGCCATGCACGGCGAAGCGAGGCGTCATCGCCGCGATGCTCATGGACGCCTGGAGCACCACCCGCCGCCGGGGATAGGCCAGCGTGTACTGGAACCAGTCATCCACGAAGGCGCCCTCGCGCAGGGCTTCGCGAGTACCGGCCACGGACTTCGGCAATCCAAACAGATGCAGCGCCTGGTCCACGAGGTGCGGCCCCAGGTCGAACCACACGCCCGCGCCCGGCACCATCTGTTCCCGCCACTGCTTGCGGACCTCCGGACGGAACCGGTCGAAGCGCGACTCGACATGCGCGACGTGGCCCAGCGTGCCCTCCGCGAGCAGCGCCTTCAGCGCCTGGAAGTCGGTGTCCCATCGCCGGTTGTGGAACACCGAGAGCAGCAGGCCACGCGACGCCGCCAGGGCCCGCAGCGCGCGGGCTTCGGCAAGGGTGATGGTGAAGGGCTTGTCGACGACGACGTGCTTCCCCGCCTTGAGCGCGGCCTCCGCCAGCGGCGCGTGCAGGTCATTCGCCGTGGCGATGACGACCAGGTCCACGTCGGGATGCGTCGCCCCGGCCTCATGAGACGCGCACAAGGTGACGTGTGGCAGCGTGGAGCGCACCGCCTCTTCCTGGCGCGAGGCGACGACCTGGAGCACCAGTCCGTCCACGCCTTGAATCAGCGGCGTGTGGATGTGCCTGCCCGCGATGCCATAGCCCAGCAAGGCCACTCGGAGGGGTGCGCGTCCAAGAGAGGAAAAGGCCATGGCGCACCCTACCGTGGAAAGGGCAACGCCGCCCGTCGAGGAGGACGGGCGGCGTCGCGGTCGGGAGCGGGCTTCCGGGGAGGCCTCGGCGCCGAGGCCTCCACCGCTCCTTGTCTCTGAAACGGGCTCAGGTGTGGTGGTGCAGGCTCTCCACCAGGTACGGGTCACCCACCGGCACCATGGGCGTGGAGCGCACGGTGCGCGTCACCGCCAGCGTGAAGAGCGCCGCCATGCCCACGAAACCCGCCAGCTCGAACACCCCCACGGCCACGCCGTCCGGCTGAAGCCCGGGGACCACCATCAGGTACAGGTCCAACCAGCGCCCCACCAGGAGGATGGCCGCCACGCGCAGCAAGTGCGACGGATTGCGCTTCGCGGGCCGAGGCAACAGCAGCACGAAGGGCAGCGCCCAGTTGAGGACGACGTTGGCGTAGAAGGCCACCGCCCACGTCCCGTGCAGCCGGGTGATGAAGTAGACCGTCTCCTCCGGGATGTTCGCGTACCAGATGAGCAGGTATTGCGAGAACCACAGGTAGGCCCACAACGTGGCGAAGGCAAACATCAGCTTGCCCAAGTCGTGCAGGTGGCTGGTGTTGAGCTGCGGCAACGCGCCCGCGCGGTGGAGCAGAATCGCCGCGATGGTCATGGCGCACACCGTGGAGCTGAGCAAGCCCGCGAAGTTGTAGAGCGCGTAGATGGTGCTGAACCAGTGCGGCTCCAACGTCATCAGCCAGTCGAACGCGGCCAGGCAGAAGGTCAGCGCGAAGAGCACCAGGAACACCGCCGACACCTTCACGTTGCGCCCGGCCAGCTCCGGGGAGCGCTCCGCGTCCTGCCGCAGGGAGATGCGCCGCAACATCCACGTGAAGCCCACCCACACCGCCAGCACCACCCCCATGCGCGCCGCGAAGAAGGGCACGTTGAGGAAGGCGGCCTTCTCGTGCAGCAGGTGGTCCGTCTCCATGACGCCCGGCTTCGCCCACGGGTACAGCGAGGACACGAAGGGCAGCAGCGCCAGAATCGTCACCGCGCCCCAGGGCACGTAGGCGGCGAAGGCCTCGGGGATGCGCTTGAACACGGTGAACCACCCCGCGTTCGCCACGTACATCAGCGCCAGGAACACCGCGCCGCCCAGGCCCAGGCACAGGAAGTAGAAGCCGCTGGTGAGCAGGCTCGTCAGGGCACGCTCGCGCGCGATGGCCAGGCCCGCCACCAGGATGCCCAGGCCCACGCCGGCCAGCACCTGCGCCGCGCGGTGCACGGCCGGAGGAACCTCGAAGCCAGCCGCCGGAGCGGTGGTCACTTCATGCAGAGCACTCATGGCATGTCCTTCCGCGCCGTCCGCGCGGGGTCCTGCAAGGTCCGGACGTAGTGGACAATCTTCCACCGGTCCTCCGGAGCCACCTGCGAGCCATGGGCCGGCATCAGCCCCTGCCCGTAGGTGATGATGTGGAACACCTGCCCGTCGGGGAGCTGCTTCGCGTGCTCCGCCAGCAGCGACGGCGGCATGGGGAAGCGCGCGGTGACGAGCCCGTCGCCCAGGCCCTCCGCGCCGTGACACGGCCCGCAGTAGCGCGAGAAGGTCACCTTCCCCCGCGCCAGCACCTCTGGCGAGGCCGGGTACGGATTCTGAAGCTCCCGCCCCGCGCGCGCAGCCTCCTCCGGCCCCGCGGCCAGGTGCAGCGGCTGGTGGCCTCGCGGCACCGTCCCCTTCACCGGCGCCAGCAGCGTCTTGCCGTCCACCGTGACGGGGTTGGCCGCGAAGGTGTCGAACGGCACGGACGACACCATGTCCGGCGCGTATTCGAAGTTGGGCCGCGTCTCGTCCTGCTCGCAGCCCGTGACGGCCAGCCCCAGCACCACCGCGCCCACGTGAAGCCTCTTCACGACGCCACCTCCAGCAGGTCCGTCGCCACCGCGCCGTGGCGGCGCATCAGGTCCTCGGCCGCGTCCAGCTCCGAGGGGGCCTCACGCGGCGCCACCGCGATGGCGAACCGGTCATCCGTGACACGCGGGAGCACCGGGCGGCGGCTCCCTGGGAAGAGCTTCGCCCGCACCAGGAAGGCCGCCACCGTCGCCAGCGCCGCGAACAGCACCGTCAGCTCGAAGGTCACGGGGATGAACGCGGGGAACGAGTTGAACGGCTTGCCACCCACGTTGAGGGGCCAGCTCACCACGCTGGTGTAGTACTGGAGCGACAGCGCCAGCGTGCAGCCCAGGAGGCCCGCGCCGAAGCACACCCAGGTGAGGCGGCTGGGCCTGAGGCCCATGGCGTCATCCAGCCCGTGCACCGCGTACGGCGTGTACACGTCGTGGAGCACGAAGCCCGCCTCGCGCACCGCCCGGGTGGCGTCGAGCACCCGCGCCTCGCTGTCGAAGTAGCCGATGAGAACCGGGGCACTCATACGGGTGCGTCCTTTCGAATGGCGATGGCCACGGGGTGCGGCGCCTCGGCGACGGGCTTCGCGGGCGGGTGCGGCTCACGGCCTTCGCGAGCGAAGTCCAGCACGCTCTTCACCTCGCCGATGGAGATGATGGGCAACACGCGGACGAAGAGCAGGAACAGCGTGAAGAAGAGGCCGAAGGTGCCGATGAAGGTCCCCACCTCCACCATCGTCGGCGTGTACATGGCCCAGCTCGACGGCAGGAAGTCGCGGTGGAGGCTGGTGACGATGATGACGAAGCGCTCGAACCACATGCCCACGTTGATGACCAGCGACAGGACGAAGATGGCCACGGGCGAGGTGCGAACCTTCTTGAACCAGAAGAGGTGCGGCGACACCACGTTGCACGTCACCATGATCCAATACGCCCAGGCGTAGGGCCCGAAGGCGCGGTTCATGAAGGCGAAGCGCTCGTAGGGGTTGCCGGAGTACCAGGCGATGAAGAACTCCGTCGCGTATGCCAGCGACACCAGGCCCCCGGTGACGATGATGATCTTCGTCATGTTCTCCAGGTGGCGCAGGGTGATGAGGTGCTCGTAGCCCAGCACCACGCGGGTGATGATCATCAGCGTCAGCACCATGGCGAAGCCGCTGAACACCGCGCCCGCGACGAAGTACGGCGGGAAGATGGTGGTGTGCCAGCCGGGGATGACCGACGTGGCGAAGTCCATGGAGACGATGGTGTGCACGCTGAGCACCAGCGGCGTCGCCAGGCCCGCCAGCAGCAGGTACACCGTCTCGTAGCGGCTCCACGTCCGGTGCGAGCCCGTCCACCCCAGCGACATCACCTTGAAGACGGCCTTGCGCAGCCCCGCCTTCGTCCGGTCGCGCACCGTGGCCAGGTCCGGAATCAGGCCCACGTACCAGAACACCGCTGACACGGTGAAGTACGTGGAGATGGCGAACACGTCCCACAAGAGCGGCGAGCGGAAGTTCACCCACAGGCTGCCGCGGTCGTTCGGATAGGGCAGCACCCAGAAGGCCAGCCACGGCCGCCCCAGGTGGATGATGGGATAGAGCGCCGCGCACATGACGGCGAACAGCGTCATCGCCTCCGCCGCGCGGTTGATGCTGGTGCGCCACTTCTGCCGGAAGAGGAAGAGGATGGCGGAGATGAGCGTGCCGGCGTGGCCGATGCCCACCCAGAACACGAAGTTGGTGATGTCGAAGCCCCAGCCGACGCTCTTGTTCAGGCCCCAGGTGCCGATGCCCGTGCCCACCTGGTAGGCGACGATGCCGGCGCCCGTTCCGAGCACCGACACCGCGATGCCAAAGGCCACCCACCACTTCCACGTGGGGGCCCGCTCCATGGGGGCGCAAATCTCCTCGGTGAGCTGGCCCAGGGAGCGCGGCTCGGTGACGAGCGGCTCGCGCAGCGGGGACAGATGCGGGTTGCTCATGTGCCGCTTCCCGACCCGGTGTTCCGGATCTTCGTGAGGTAGGTGATGGACGACCCGATGTTCAGCTCCTCCAGCAACCGGAACGCGCGCCCGTCCTTCGCGAGCCGCGCCACCTGGCTGTCCGCGTCATTCACGTCACCGAAGTGGATGGCCTTCGCCGGGCAGCTCTGCTGGCACGCCGTCTGGATGTCCCCGTCACGCAGCGGGCGGCCCTCCCGGTTCGCGGCGGCCTTGGACTCCTGGATGCGCTGCACGCACAGGGAACACTTCTCCATGACGCCCCGGCTGCGCACCACGACGTCCGGGTTGAGCACCATCCGCTCCAGCGGCTCGGCGTGCTCGTAGTCGAACCAGTTGAAGCGACGGACCTTCGTGGGGCAGTTGTTGGCGCAGTACCGCGTCCCCACACAGCGGTTGTAGACCTGCTGGTTGAGGCCCTCGCTGGAGTGCACCGTGGCCAGCACCGGGCACACCGTCTCGCACGGCGCGTTCTCACAGTGCTGGCACATCATGGGCTGGTGGACGACCTGGGGATTGGCCTCGTCACCCTGGTAGTACCGGTCGATGCGCATCCAGTGCATCTCCCGCCGACGCAGCACCTCGTCGCGCCCCACGCTGGGGATGTTGTTCTCCGCCTGGCACGACACCACGCAAGCCGAGCACCCCGTGCAGGCGCTCAGGTCCACCGCCAGCGCCCAGCGGTGCCCCTTGTACTCGTGGCCCGACCACAGGGAGAGCGAGTGCCCCCCCCCGC
>NZ_JAAIYB010000709.1 GCF_010894475.1 Myxococcus vastator | reverse complement strand
CAGTGGGGGCCTGCTCGTCGGCGGCCACGGGCTCGGAGGCGCTGTCCTCTTCTTGAGGGTGCGCCGACAGCTCCAGCTGGGAGTTCATGGGAACCTCTTGTTCGCCGCGCTCGGAAGTCCCTGCCGCCTCGGGAGAGGCAACCTCGCGCGCGTCATTCTCGGGCGCAGGTGGCAGCAGACCGCCGGCAGGCGGCGTCTCAGTCAAATCTCGCGTCATCAGCCAGGGACACCCCACCGGGGTGCTAGAAGGCCTGCCGTCTATACCGCATCCTCCGGGTAGGGAGTAGCGATGGACGACATTGTTGTTGGATGTCA
This sequence comes from Myxococcus vastator, assembly GCF_010894475.1. Classification (GTDB taxonomy): domain Bacteria; phylum Myxococcota; class Myxococcia; order Myxococcales; family Myxococcaceae; genus Myxococcus; species Myxococcus vastator. Next base: position 2,440 of record NZ_JAAIYB010000709.1, on the reverse strand, counting down.
CCGGGCAGCGGGCTCCCCCGCCCGCTTTCCTGCTCCCATCCTGGGGACAGGGCACGCGCGAAGCGTGGGGGCCGCGGGCCTGTGTCCTGTATCAACACGGCGTCCGCCAGAAACGTTCTGGGGACGGCCCGCGTGGGGAATGCCGGCCCACCCGAGGGGCAGCCGGGCAAACCGCCCCTACTGCGGCCGGGTGCGGCCCTTGTGGTTCCGGGGCAGCGCGTGGTGGATGAGGGACACGTAGTCCACCGCCTGCACCGGGGGGGGCGGGGGCGGCGTGCCCAGCGCGGCCAGGCGCTTGCTGAAGGCCGCCAGGATGTCCGGCATGGGCCGCATCGCCGCCAGCAGCTTGTTGGGCCCCTCCAGCGCCTGGGACAGCGCCACCGCCGCCTGCTGGAGCGGCAGCCCGCGCCGCAGCAGGTCCTGGAACGAGTTGGACAGGGTGATGATGTTGTGGCCCGCCGTCTGCACCATCTCCACGGCGATTTTCAGCACCTGCGGCGCCGTCAGGTGGCCGTCCGCCAGCAGCACCAGCGCGGCCTGGAAGTAGTTGAAGATGGGCACCACGCGCGGCCCGTAGGCCGTGAAGTGCGCGGGGGGCGTCAGCTTGTCCAGGTGGATGAAGATGCGGCGCACCGGGTCGCCCACCGGAATCTTCTTCCACGCCTCGCGCACCCGCAGCGCGTCGTCCGGGTACACCCCGCCCGCCTCCAGCACCTGGGACAGCACGCGCTCGTCCACGCGGCCCGCCACCAGGTCCGCGAAGAGCGAATAGATGAACGCGTCCGCCTCCGCGTCGTCACCGAAGAGGACCTCCTCCGCCTCCACCGGCGCGTGCACCCGGCTCTCCAGGATGGCGGGCAGCTTGTAGCCCACCTGCCCGCGCAGGGCCCGGAAGCGGCCGCGCAGCAGGTTGCCCACGTTGTCCTTGAGGACGAACTCGTCCCACCGCACGCCGTCCAGCTTGAGCTTCTCCTCCAGCACGGCCCGCATCTGCTTCGGACTGCCGGAGACAATGCACAGCCGCGAGTCCCCGTTCTCCGACAGCTCGCGGATGAGCGCGCTGGCGCCCGGCACGGCCACCTTCTGGTGGGCCTTCTGAAACGCCGTCCGCACCAGGTCCCGGAGCGAGTCGAACTCCGTCTGGAGGTACGTCTTGTCCAAGTCCCACCGGTAGATGCGCCGGGGCGGACGCGGATCGATGCGGTCCGGCAGGCTCACTTCTTCAGGCCTTCCCGGATGGCGGCGCCCAGGTTGTTCGACACCACCTTCGCCGCGACCTTGCCCGCGTTGGCGATGGCCCGCGACTTCGAGCGCCCGTGGGCCTTGATGAAGATTTTATCGAACCCGAGGATGGGGGCGCCGCCGTACTGGTTCCAGTCGGTGATGTCCTTGATGCGCTGGATGCCGCTGGACAGCATGGCGAGCCCCGCGCGCCACCGCAGGCTCTCCTTGTAGGCGTACTGGGCCAGCTCCACCACCGTCTCGTGGACGCCCTCCAGCATCTTCAGGCAGACGTTGCCCACGAAGCCGTCGGTGACGATGACGTCCGCGGTGCCCTTCGGGATGTCGATGCCCTCCACGTTGCCGATGAAGTGGATGTCCTTCATCTCCGACAGGCGGGCGTGCGCCTCCACCACGCGGGGCGGGCCCTTCTGCGGCTCAATCCCGTTGGACAGGAGCGCCACCTTGGGGCGGTCGTTCCGGGAGATGATGCGCGCGTAGGCGGAGCCCATCACCGCGAAGGTCACCAGGTCATCCGCGGTGGCCTCCACCGTGGCGCCCACGTCGAGGATGAGGGAGAACGGGTCCCCCTTCGCGCCGCGCACCGAGCGCGTCGGGTACACCGTGGCCAGCGCCGCGCGCCGCACCCCGGGGATGAGCTGGAAGTGCCGGGCACAGGCCAGCACGCCCGCGCCCGTGTTGCCCGCGGACACCAGCGCCTGCGCCTCGCCCTCCGCCACCAGCCGCGCGGCCACCGCCACGGACGCGTTCGGCTTGCGCGCCAGCGCCTCGCCGGGCTTCTCGTCCATGCCGACGAAGTCCGCCGCGTGCTGCACGGAGATGCGCTCGCCGTTGTGCTTCGTCTCCGCCAGCGCATCGTCGATGAGGGTGCGGTCCCCCACCAGGAGCGTGTGGATGTGGGGGGACTCGAGCGACAGCATCGCCGCTCCCCGGACCACCTCGGCCGGGCCGTGGTCCGTTCCCATGACATCGAAGGCAATCGTCACTGGCTGCGGCTGCGTCCCCACCATGTCCTCCATCTTAGGACCTTTGCTCGGCCCCCGCGCCTGCCATTCTCGCCTGGGCCACCAGGGACAATCCCAGGAGCCCCGACAACGCCACCATCCCCGCCGCCGTCCCGTACGGGGCCTCGGGCCCCAGCCGGGTGAAGAGCCAGCCGCCCAGCGCCGGCCCCAGAATCCGCCCCAGCGAGCCGAAG
>NZ_JAAIYB010000708.1 GCF_010894475.1 Myxococcus vastator | reverse complement strand
CGCCCACCCTGCCCGCGCCGCCCGTGTCGCCCACGCGCCCCGGCGTGGTGGCCCTGGCCGCCTCCACGGGCGGCCCGGCGGCGCTCTTCCGCCTGCTGTCAGAGCTGCCCGCAAGCATCCCCGTCCCCCTGCTGGTGGTGCAGCACATCGCCATTGGCTTCAGCGAGGGCCTGGCGCAGTGGCTGCGCACCGCGGGCCCCTTGTCCGTGAAGGTGGCGGAGGATGGCGAGCCGCTGCTCCCCGGGCACGTGTATCTGGCGCCGGATGATCGCCACCTGGGCGTGCGGGGCGAGGGCCGGGCGGAGGTCTCCCGGGCCGCGCCGGTGAATGGCTTCCGGCCATCCGCGACGTGGATGTTCCGCTCGGTGGCCCGCGCCTATGGGCCCGCGTCGCTCGCCGTCATCCTCACCGGCATGGGCCAGGATGGCCTGGAAGGCGTGCGCGAGCTCCACGGCGCCGGAGGCCGCATCCTGGCCCAGGACGAGCAGTCCTCCGTCGTCTACGGCATGCCCGGTGTGGTGGTGGGCGCCAACCTGGCCCACGAGGTCGTCGCCCTGCCCGACCTGGCGAGCAGGCTCTCCCTGGCGCTCCGGGGTACTCCGGGAGTCTGAGTTACACGATCCACAATATTGGATTTTGGAACATCCGCAGGAATCGCCCGGTGTCGGGATGGCCCTGGGTCCGGGCGGTGTCATGATGGGGGCACCTCCTCAGCCAGTTCTCCTTCATGGCAGCTCGACTCCCCGCATCCCTCACCACCGTCTTCTCCGCGCTCCCCGACCCGTCGTACGTCCTGGACGACACGGGGCGGGTGCTGGTGTGCAGCCAGGCCGGCGCGGAGACAGTGGGCCGGCTCCCCCAGGAGTTGGTGGGCAGGCACTGGGGTGAGCTGGGCTTCCCCCCCGAGGAGCTGGCGCGGCTGGAGACGGCGCGCGCGCGGGTGATGCTCATCCAGGACACCTGCGAGCTGGAAGCGCCCTGGACCACGCAGGCGGGCCTGCGGCGTCACGCGCTGGTGCTCAGTCCTCTGCCCTCGGAGGATGGCGGGCCGTGCTGCGTGCTGGTGACGGCGCGCCCCCTCACCGACGCGGAGGCAGTGTTCTCCCGCGCCATGGAGCTGGAGCTGGCCGCGCGGGCGGAGGTGGAGCAGGCCGAGCGCCGCCGCTCCTTCCTCTACCAGGCGATGACGACGCTCTTCACCCACCCGCCGGACCCGCAGGGCATGTACACGCTGCTGGCGCACCTGGCGGTGCCGGACGTGGCGGACTGGTGCCTGGTGGACGCGCTGGAGCAGGGCCCCTGGGTGACGCGCGTGGCGGTGGCCTGCCTGGACCCGACGCAGCAGGAGCGCGCGGGCGCGCTGCCCACCCGCATCGAGCTGCGGGACGACGCCCCCGTGGGCCTCTTGCGCGTGCTGCGCACCGGGGAGCCGGAGCTGGTGCCCGCGGTGACGGACTCGCTCTTGCGCGCCGCCGCCGCGGAGCCCGCGCACCCCGCGCTGCTGCGGCTGCTGCAGGCGCGCTCGTACATGATTGTGCCCCTGCGCGCGCGCGGCCACACGCTGGGCGCCGTCACCTTCGTGTCCTCGGGCTCCGGGCGCCGCTATGGCCCGGACGATCTGGCGCTGGCGGAAGACTTGTGCCTGCGCGCCAGCCTCGCCATCGACAACGCGCGGCTGGTGGGTGAGTCCCGGCGCGCGGCGCGAGCCCGGGAGGATTTGCTGGCCGTGGTGTCGCACGACCTGAAGAACCCGCTGGGCGTGGTGCAGCTGGGCGCGGCGCTGCTGCTGCGCGGCGCGGGGGCGAAGCCGGGCGGCGAAAGCGTGGCCAAGCAGGCCACCCGCATCCAGGACGCCACCGAGCGCATGTCGCGCCTCATCTCCGACTTGCTCGACTGGGGCCGGCTGGAGGCGGGCGGGCTGCCGCTGGAGTGGGGCGAGCACGGCGTGACGGGGCTGCTCACCGAGGCGCTGGACTCCGTCCGTCCGCTGGCGGAGGCCAAGGGCCTGCACCTGTCCGTGGAGCTCCCCGCCGCGGACGTGCGCGTGCGCTGCGACAAGGTGCGGGTGCTCCAGGTGCTGGGCAACCTGCTGGGCAACGCGGTGAAGTTCACCACCGGCGGGGGCTCCCTGACCCTGGGGGCGCGGCCGCGCGGCGGCGAGGTGTCCGTCCACGTGCGCGACACCGGCTCCGGCATCGCCCCGGACGCGCTGCCCCACATCTTCGACCGCTACTGGCAGGCCCGCGACGCGGCCAGCCGCGGCACCGGACTGGGCCTGGCCATCGCCAAGGGCCTCGTCGAAGCCCACGGCGGTGGCATCCAGGCGGAGAGCACCCTGGGCGAAGGCAGCGTGTTCACCTTCACCCTGCCCTCCACGGGCGGCGCGGCGCCGCTCCCGGCACAACCGCCGCTCGCGCGCGGGGCCACGGACGCCTGAGGTCCGCGGGGCGCGAGTACGACGTGGCGCCAACCCGGTGAGGCGGAGCACCCCGACAGGCGCGCGTGAGCCACCGCGTGCCTGACTTTCTCCACCCTCCCTCGAAAGTGACTTCCTGAAATTCTTGTTTCACCCCGCGCTGCATCCACCCGGGTCGCATTCCTCTGTCACGGGTGCACCCCGAAGGCGGCGGTCGCCCCCCTTCCAGGCAACGGGTGCGACGCGCGGTGAGCCGACGCCTGCCTGGCATCGCGCGGGGCGGAGAGCGGGGTATGGTTCCCTCCCCACCGCCGAAACCGAAGAGGCATGCCCCCCACC
>NZ_JAAIYB010000707.1 GCF_010894475.1 Myxococcus vastator | reverse complement strand
GGGCAGGTGCCATTCATGGGCTCCCGAATATACGCGGCTGCCGTTTGGAGTTCCATTGCTGGTAATGCATGTGACATTCTGGTATGGTCTTACGAAAGTATTGAGCGCCTGTTCTGAAATTTCTCTTGTCGCATAGACAGCTGCCATCCCTCGGTCCAGGCTTCTCTTTAAGTGCTCTTCGAGATGTCGATCGTTGAATCCATATCCGACAATGACCAGGAATTGCGCATTCTTGAAGGCGTTGTCCATCAATTGCATGTGGTCGCGACAGACATTCATTAGCGCTTCGGCATACTTTGATGGTCCTGGCGCAATCATGCACCTGTTCCAGTTGCCATGGGGTGTGCGTGTTGAGAATTGTTCAATAATTAGATTTGGCTCGTTGGTGGATTGATACCATGCAGTTGAGCCATGTGGTTTGATAAGGCGAACTCTGCGAATTTGAGGGGATTTTTGACCAGGGCCGCCAAGTATCTTGGGAGGAGAAAATCCTATTTCAGGTCGCCATTGTCGGAGGATTCCGCCTGTAAAGCCCGTGAGACACGGTACGTTCAGTAGGTCTGCTGAATACTCGACTAGTAGGTCGTAGTTGGGTGTGACTACCGTCAATTCAGGATGGGTTGCTGGGGCACTGCGTAGGAGCCGATCTAGCAATGTGCGAAGTGGGTATGCGACTCGAGGATCAGTTTCTAGTCGTTTGGCGAGAGACTCGTGGGGCGCAATAAGAGCTTCCGCAGTGTGTTCACGAATTTGCCGCAGCAGCACTGATTCGGTTAGTAGTGGGTGTGTGGTTAAGAAACCCTCCAAATTGAAGTTCCACCACTCCGCGCCAAGTGCGTCAAAGCTCTGCTTGAATGAGGCCCACGCTTGTTGGTCTTCTTTGCTGAATCCGCTGTCTGAGATGTTTTCGTAGAAGCGTTTGGCAAGTGCCGGCATGCCCGGAAAGTTTGTTGATAGTCCCAGTGAAATTCCCGTTGAGATTGATGTTCCACTCCCGAGGAGTAGTGTAGGTGTTTTTCGCTCAAACTGCTCCCGAAGTAATTGCTCTTTCCAGTTCGTCATGCGCGATATGCGCAGTCTGATAGTAGGTCGGGCTCACGTCTAGATGGCATCGAAGGGGCACAGTCTGGAGCGAGCTCATTTGCACGGTGTAGGTCTTTGGTTGTATATGTGGTTCAATGTGTCCAAGGGTGGGTGGTGTGAGTTTGTCCCTTCGCGTTAGAATCATGTGCCCTGGGTCTGACATCGTTCGTTTTGCTTGGAGGAATGGTTTTGCGTTGCTTTGGCGGGGTCGGCAGGCCCTTTTGAGTAGAGCGAGGGTCTAAATTAACCTGTGGTGAATTGGACTCATGTCTATGCCTCGTAGAATGGCGGATGCATGTGTGCTTGGCCCTGAATGTCCTGGGCTTTGAATCGTGCTCGTGTGGCGTGTGGATATAATGTTCCCGCCTACGTATGAGGCGGTTATTGCTTTAGATGTGCTGTAGCCGAGTTCCTAGTGGTGAAAGATTCGCTGTCTATGTCGCTAACGCTGAATGAACAGATGACCCAAGCGCACCGTTGCCACTCTCACGAACTCAGCTCTCTCAGTCCTTCCAGAGCACCTTCCACGGGTGCTTGCGGAGGTCCGTCACCAGCGAGCGCAGCTCGTCGTAGAGCGTGCCGTCCTGGAGCACCGCGCCCGCCGTGCCCTCGCCGGCCTCCAGCTTCGCCAGCACCCGGTCCGCGCGGGCCGCGATGCTCTCCAACTGTCCGGAGGCCGCCGTGAGCCGCTCCAGCGCGAGCTTCACCCGCGCGCCGTCCTCCGGCCCCAGCGGGCCCGTCACGGCCGCCAGTGCGTCCAGCGTCGTCCCGGCGGACTTCGTCAGCCCCGGCAAATCCCGGCGCGCCACGGAGGCCACCGCCGCCGCGTCGTCCAGCAGCCGCGCCCCCTTGCCCCCGGGCTGGAAGGCCTCGCGCGCCAGGCCCGCGAGCTGGCGCAGGTCCTTCGAGGCCGCCGCCAGCTCGGACGCCAGCACCTTCACGTCGCCCCGGTTCTCCGTCAGCAACTGGTCCAGCGTCCGCGCCAGCCGGGACACGTTCGCCGCGAGGCCGCGGATGGCCTCCGGGTCCTCCTCCAGCATTTGCGACAGCAGGTCCACGAAGCGGGTGAGCTGCTCGGCCAGGACGTCCAGCCGGGGCGCGTCCGTTCCCCGCACGGCCGTGCCCGCGGGCAGCCGCTCCTGCGCCGAGCCCGGGTTCAGCTCCAGATAGGGCTCACCCAGGATGCCCACCGTGGCCACCGTCACGCGCGCGTCCTTGCGCAGCGCGCCCACCGCCTCCGGCGCCACCGCCAGCTCCATTCGCACGGGCAGCGGGCGGCCCTGCGCGTCCCGCCGCTCGGGCTGGAGCTCGATGTCCTGTACGCGGCCCACCTGCACGCCGCCCAGCTTCACGGGGGCGCCCTCCACCACGTTCCCCGTGTGGCCGAAGTCCACCGCCAGCCCCGTCTCCGAGCCCAGCTTCAACTCGCCCATCAGCCACAGCAACACCAGCACGCCCACGAGGGTGGACAGCACCAGGGCGCCCACCTTCAACTCCAGCCGTCGCTCATCCATCCGTCGCGCCCTCCATGAATGGCGCCGTCAGTCCGCGCAGCTCGGGCGCGGGGGACTCCAGGAAGCCCTGCGGCGGGCCCAGGTAAGCACATTGCTTGTTCGCCACCACCAGCACCCGGTCCGCCAGCGCCTTCAACTGCCGGTAGTCGTGGGACACCACCATCC
>NZ_JAAIYB010000706.1 GCF_010894475.1 Myxococcus vastator | reverse complement strand
CCCCCGGCTCGGGCAGTCCCAGCGCATCCGCGACCGCGCGGGCCACGGCCTTCCCCACCAGCGCCCCTTCCACCCGGAACGTCCGGCGCTTCATGCCGCCACCTCGCCCACCGGGCGGACAGCCCCAGCGCGATGCGCCCCTCGCTCCGGCACGCCGGCCCCCAGCCCTGTGTCCACCGCGGATGTCATGCGGCGGCACTCTACGCGCGCATCGCCCTTTCGCGCCGCCCGCTTCCTGTTACCTTCCGCGCTCCCATGGACCGTCCCCTGCACTCCGTGCGAACGCGGCTGGACGACTTCCTCGCCGAGCTCGCCACGCTGCATTACCGGCAAGGCGCCGGGCTCGCGCTGGAGGTCTCCCCCAGCCAGCTCCACGCCTCCTTCCCCGAGCTGTCGTCTCCGGACACCTTCGCCGCCGCCAACGAGGCGCTCGCCAAGGCCCAGTCGAAGAACGAGCCCCTCACCGTCCGCCGCATCCGGCTGGTGCGCGAGTTGGTGGCCTCGCACGTCGAGGACGCGCTCGCCGCCCGCCATGTGGAGGCCATCGCCGCGCTGGAGGCCCAGGCCCGGCTGACGGTGGACGACCAGACCTACGCCTTCGGCGAGGCGCTGGGCCGCCTTCCCCACGAGCCCGCCCGAGGCCGCCGCGCCCTGCTGGAGCGCGCCACCGGCGAGTTCCTCTGGCAGCACCGCACCCGCTACGGCGACCGGCGCGACGCGGCCCTGCACGCCGCGGAGCAGTTGGGCGCGAAGAGCTACCCCGCCCTGCGCCAGGACGTCACCGGCATCGACTTCGCCAGCCTCGCCGAGTCCGCCGCGAAGCTGCTCGCGCGCACGGAGGACGCCTACCGCGACGTGCTCGCCTACGTCCTCAAGAAGGTGGACCCGCTGCTGCGTCCGCTGCCCGGCGGAGAGGCCCGCAGGCATGACTTGCAGGCCGCGCTCCAGGCCCCGTGGATGGACGGCTTCTTCCGGCGCGAGGACGCCTTCCCCGCCGTGGCGCGCTGGCTGGGCGAGTGGGGCCTGACGCCCAACGCCGGAGGCCGCATCCGCATCGATGACGAGGCCCGGCCCGGCAAGTCACCGCGCCCCTTCGTCGCCGTGGTGCGCGTGCCGGACGACATCCGTCTGGTGCTCCAGCCACGCGGCGGCATCGACGGGCTGGCCGGCCTGCTCCATGAACTGGGCCACGCGCAGCACCGCGCCCACGTCTCCGACACGCTGCCCATGGAGCTGCGCCGGCTGGGCGACGCGTCCGTGACGGAGGCCCACGCCGCCGTCTTCGAGCGACTGCTCCTCTCCCCCGAATGGCTCAAGCGCTACCTGGGGCTGCCCACCGTGGCCGCGCGGGACACGGTGCGGCTGGCCGCCTTCCAGGCCCTCACGCTGCTGCGGCGTCACGCGGCCAGGCTGACCTACGAGCTGTCCCTGACGCAGCGGGGCGCCTCCACGGAACGCGCGGACGAATACGCCGACGGGCAGCGCCACGCGCTCTTCGTCGAGCCCCACCCCGGCTTCTTCCTCCACGACGTGGACCCGCAGCTCTACGTGGCGCACTACCTGCGGTCCTGGGCCCTGGAGACCCGGCTCACCGCGCACCTCACGGAGCGGTTCAACGAGGACTACTGGCGCAACCCCATGGCAGCCGCCTGGTTGAAGGGGCTGTACGCGCGTGGGGGCACGGACGATGCGGAAGGACTGGCCACGGAGACGTCAGGCACGCCGTTGGCGTTGCCCGAGGCCGGGGAGCGCCTCGTGGCCATCCTCAACCGCTAGGGGACACCCGCGAGACGACTACTTCTTCTTGCGGAGCGCCCGGACAATCTTGTCCTTGGTGGGGTTGGCGGCGGCATCCCGCGCGCGCGTGGCGGCGACGGGCTTGCTGCTGGCGGTGGCCACGGGCTTGGCACCCGCACGCGCGCGCATCGCCTTCATCAGCTGCATCTCGATGAGGAGCAGCTCGTCGCCCAGCTCCTGGTTGTCACCGGCGGCACGGGGCAGCGGTGCACGGGTGCTGGAAGCGCCAGCACCGTGGCGCATGCGCAGAACCTTCTCCTCTTCGGCCGACAGCGTACGCGTCTTCTCCAGCGCCGCTTTGACCTCCTTGGCCGTCACCGTGCTACTTCCGACCTTGCGCTCCATCGCCGCTCCCTTGCTGTGAAGCCCCGCTGAACATCCGAGCATGTCGGACGCGTCCGGGCCGCAACCGTCGAGGATTCTAGAGGACGCAAGGGTCAGCGCAAATTTTCTTCCAACATCCCGCTGCCGGGATGTAGCGCCGCCCCCTCCACCCCCGTCCGGGATACCCCGGAGTCCCGGCCAGCCGTTCACCGGGAAACGGCGCCCGACAGGACGCCGGAACCCCGTCAGGTGCCCTCTTCGTCCTCGGGCTCCGGGGCCGCCGCCGGGCTGGCGTCGTCCGAGTCCGTGGGCTTCTTGCGCTGGATACCGAAGGTGTCGAGCGCGTCCGCGATGCCCTGGGGCTTGTCCGCGTCCGGGAGGAAGTCCTCGGGCGGCTGGAGCCGTGGGTCCTTGCCTACCTCGGAGAGGGCGGCCTCCAGCGTCAGGCGCAGCTCGGCCGCCTCGGGCGTCTTGTCCCCGGGCACGCCCATGCGCCCGTCCAGCCGGGCCTTGAGGACCACGGAGGTGGCGGAATCCACCAGCACCTCGCCGTCCAGCGAGCGAGGCAGGCGGTGGGCGAAGAAGTTGGCCCGGCGGACCGTCGTCTCGTCCGCGCCGCCCTTCTTGACCTGGGGCATGGGCGGCAGGGGCCGGGACGCGTCCGCCTGGGCGG
>NZ_JAAIYB010000705.1 GCF_010894475.1 Myxococcus vastator | reverse complement strand
CAGTGGCCAAGGGGCATCCGTCCGCACAGGGGGGCATGGCACGCCGACGGAGTCCCCCTTGCCGCCTTCGCCTGCTGGCCCGCCAGCATCCCTTCCTTCCTGGCGGGAGCAGATGTTTAAAGGGGTGCCTTTCAGACGTCTGCGACGCGGGCGAGGACACACTCGCCGGGATCCGGTTCGACAATGCGACCGGCTTCGTCGTCAGCAGCCGGTTCTTCAACATCCGGCAGGGAGACGGCACCAGCGGCTGTCAGGAGGGCATTGGCATCTTGATTGACAATCAGGATTCCATGGGCCCGATTCAGTTCGTCGGTGTGCAGGACAACCTCATGGTGGGGTACCAGAAGGCCGGCGTCGTGGCGACTGGCAATGTCACGGTGAACATCGCCGCGAACCGGTTCGTGGGCGATGGACCCGTTGACTATATCGCTCAGATTGGGGTCCAGGTCGGGTTTGGCGCCACCGGCCAGATCGTCAACAATCAAATCACCGGGCACTCCTACACCGGCAGCGACGTGGCAAACGGCATCCTCATCTACGGGGGGGAGCTGTATGGAGGCCCGTTGTCCTTCGACGTCCTCATTGAAGGCAACCAACTGTTCAACAATGACATCGGCGTCTACCTGTCCCAGGGAGATGCGAATGGAGACCCGCCGGAGGTACAGACGGACATCCAGGTCGTGGACAACCTGCTCCACTTCGACGGTGTGACGAATGGCTTCGTCTACCAGGCCGGTATCTCGGACCTGGGCACGGGCAATGTCATCCACTCCAACATCATCACCGGCTCGGGGTATGACCCGGCCACCCTCCCCGGCTCCACCTTCGCCGTGGATGTGCTCGCGGGTCCCCCCGCGGGCCTTGCCTTCCTCACGCCGCCGCGGCAGGTCCCCGTGGGGCTCTGCTCCGGCCCCCTCATCGTCCAGACGCAGGATGCGAACGGGAACCTGGTCGTCGCTCCCACGACGACCTTCGACATCATCTCAGCGGGCCCTGCCTCCTCCGGCGTCCAGTTCTACGCGGACTCCGATTGCGCGGGCCCCCCGGTGACGACGCTCGACCTGGACAACCCCCAGGCCCAGGGCCGCTTCTACTTCCGGGCCACCACGCCGGGCAGCCTCTTCGTCCTCGTCTTCAATGAGAACTGGGCACAAGTCCAGACGCAGCAGGTCTTCAGTCCGATGAATGCGTGGCAGGCTCCAGAGCCACCGCGCGCCAGCGTCCCACGGCTGGAACCGCAACGCTGACATGACGCCCGGGTGGCCAGACGGCGCTCCCACGCGCTGACCACCCGCCGCAATAGACATACAAATACAACTCACCATCAAGACAGCACTGAGGAAATGTCACCGCATCCCTGGTCCTGGGAGGCGCTCCCTGGGCGCTCGGATGCGGAATCCAAGACACCTCTCAGGCAGATACATTTCAACTGTCGCATTGAAAGTGACCGAAGCGACCTTGGGGAGGGGTTTGCCATGAAGGGCTCCTTCCCCAGTTTGCCCGAGGTCCGTCAATCTCATTCAAGCAAAGAGACCGTGAAGCACGGCTCACCGCGCGTGAGTGAGGGCTCCCGACGGGCCTCGAAAGGAGAAGCGAATGCACCGGTTGGGCGTATGGTTGGCCTCATGGATGGTCATGGTGGGGGCTGTTGGCGGCGCCGCGGCCTTGGCCGCGCAGGCGGAAGCACCGCCCCCCACGGCGGTAGTTGGCAGTGACGAAGTCGTCTCCTCCGAGCGCGTCCCCGTCACGACGAGTTGGATCTACCGCGATGCCATGGAAGCACCGTGGCAGGACTACTCCTGGGCGCCCCACTCGCTCACCAACACCGCCCCCGTCGCGGCGGGGCGCTACTCCATCTCCGTGACGATGCGCGCCTGGGAGGCGCTGTATTTCAATACATCGCCGCTCACCTCGAACGCGGGCATGACGCTCACCCTGCGCGTGCATGGCGGGGTGGCCGGCAACAACGCGGTGGTGCTGACCCGGGCCGTGGTGAATGGCGTCTTCACGCCCGGCACCGAGCTGGGGCCGTACTGCACCGGCGGTCGCATCCGCGCCAACACCTGGGCGACGTGCACCGTCCCCATCTCCCTCCTGGCGCCGCAGGGGGCACAGGTGACGGGCCTGGTGCTCCAGGAAGGCCGAGGACAGGGCCTGCCCACGCTGTACTTCGACGAGCTGAGCGTGCGGGGCATCCCCGCGCCGCCGCCGCCGAGCGGCAAGTGGGTGTCGGGCTACTACACCGGCTGGAACGCGGACCTGTACCCGCCGGAGAAGGTGGACTTCTCCGCGCTCACGCACATCCTTGTCGGCCGCGTCACCCCCAATCCGGATGGGACGGTGAACACCCAGTTCGACAACTCGAATGGCCCGGCCATCGCGCGGACGCTGTCCATGCGGGCGCACGCGGCCGGACGCAAGGCCATCATCATGGTGGGCGGCGCGGGTGAGCACGACGGCTGGGTGGGCGCGGCGTCCGACGCGAACCGCGCCCGGTTCGTCCAGAGCCTGCTCAACGCGGTGGATACCTTTGGCTATGACGGCCTGGATATCGACTGGGAGCCGGTGGAACAGGCGGACAAGCCGGCGTTGCTCGCGCTGATACAGGCGCTGCGCGCGGCCCGGCCGCAGATGCTGCTCACCATGCCCATTGGCTGGGTCAACAGTAAGGGCCCGATCAGAAATTACTTATCCGAATTGGGCTTGAGGACGTAGTTCCAGTCCCCATGAAAGTCTGAGCGGACGAGGCGGAGTTGATGCATGGCTGCCTGAGAGACGCTGACTCCCGTGCGGTA
>NZ_JAAIYB010000704.1 GCF_010894475.1 Myxococcus vastator | reverse complement strand
CTGCCACGCCCCGGGCGCGCGCTACCACGACCGGCTCGACAAGGTCGCCACGCGCAGCGAGGCCGACCTGGTCCGCTGGGTGCGCAACCCCGAGCAGTTCCTCCCCGGCACGCCCATGCCCACCTACGCGGAGTTGATTGACGAGAAGACCGCGCGCGCACTGGTGCGCTGGGTGAAGGCGGGCGGCCTGGCCTCGCTTCCCTCCCCCCCGCGCTAAGCCGCGCCCCCAGCGCACACGAAAAGACGTCCCGGAAATGACCGAGGAAAACCCCTGCTGGCGTATCCCGTCTGGAAGTTCTCAGCGGGCACCTCGTCGAGGCACTCGCTGGGCGCGTACCACCCCGGTGCCAACCGGCCCCAGCCCCGGGGTGGTGCGTGAGACTTCCCACCTCACCGTCGGCTGGCTCGCCAGCGTCTGCGGCTACGGGGACGGCTGCACCCGCGCCGCCGCTCGCGTACGGTGCGCCGCATGACGGAGTGCCTCCTCAACGTCGACCTGGGCGAGCTTCCCGGTGAAGACGAACAGCTCTACGCATTGGCCCATGTGGCGAACATCGCTTGCGGCGGGCATGCCGGAAACGATGGGTCCATGCGCCGAGCGCTGGCGCTGTGCGAGCGGCACGGCACGCGCGCGGGCGCGCACCCATCCTACGAGGACCGCGAGGGCTTTGGCCGCCGCGCGCTCGACGTCACGCCGGAGCACCTCCAAGCGCAAGTGGCCGCGCAGTGCGGCCGGCTCGCGAAGCTGGCGGCGGACCGTCAGCTGCCCGTGACGTACGCCAAGCCTCACGGCGCCCTGTACCACGCGGCGAATGCCACACCGGCCCTGGCCCGCGCGGTGGTGGCGGGCGTGGTGGAGGCGCTGGGGACCGCCGTCACCTTCATGGGCCCCGGCACGGGCGCGCTGCATGACGCGGCCCTGGCGGCGGGACTGGCCTACGCCCGCGAAGGCTTCGCGGACCGGGGCACTCGGCCAGACGGCTCGCTGATTCCCCGAGGGCAGCCCGGCGCGGTGCTGACCGACCACGCCCAGGCGCGGGCCAACACCGTGCGCCTGGCCACCAGCGGCATCGTGGACACCGTCTGCGTTCATGGCGACACGCCCGGCGCGGTGGCGCTGGCGCGCGAGGTCCGCGCCACCTTGGACGCGCTCGCGCTCCGCTCCGAGCCCCTGGGCGACGGCGCCCTGCGACTGGTCCTCCCCGTGGAGCTGGAGCGACGCGCCACGCGCGAGGCGCTCTGTGCCATGCCCGGTGTCCTCGACGTCGTCATCACCGAGGAACACGCCTGCGTGTACTTCGCCCCGGAGGCCCCCCCCGAGGAGCCTCGACTCGCGCTGGCCCGGTTGCTGCGCATTCCAGCGCCGGGGGCAGGACGGCCCCTCACGACCATCTCCGTGCGCTACGACGGGCAGGACTTGCGCGCGGTGGCGGAGCGCGCGGGCCTCACCGAGGACGAGGTGGCGCGGCGTCACACGGCGCGCGAATACACGGTGCGCTGCGTGGGCTTCCTCCCTGGGTTCGCCTACCTGGGCGAAGTCGACCTGAGCATCGCGGTCCCCCGGCTGGCCACGCCCCGTACGCGAGTGCCCGCCCTGGCGGTGGGAATCGCCGGTGGGCGCACGGGGGTGTATCCCTTCGCGTCGCCGGGAGGCTGGAACCTCATCGGCACCGCGCTGGACTTCACCGCCTTCACGCCCGAGCAGGGTTCGGTGCTTCAGCTCGGGGACCGGGTGCGCTTCGAGCGGGTGGACCGATGACGGGCTGGCTGGACATCACGGGCGTGGGTGCGCCTCTCACGGTGCAGGACGCGGGACGGCCCGGGAAGATGCACCACGGCGTGCCTCCGGGCGGACCGCTGGTTCCGGAGCTGCTCGCCGTGGCCAACCTCGCCGTGGGCAACGCAAGTGGAGCGGCGGCGCTGGAAGCCTTCGGCCCGTTGGAGCTGCGCGCCCGCGGCCGAAGTGTCGGCGTGTCCGTGGACGGACGCGCCTTCACGGTGGCGGACGGAGCGCGCCTCACCGTCCCCGCGCCCGAGTCGACGAGCGTTCGCTATGTCGCGGTGGATGGCGGGCTGGCGGTGCCGGAGGTGCTGGGAGGACACGGCACGCTGCTGGTCGCACGCCTGGGCGGGCACGAAGGCCGCCTACTGCGTTCGGGAGACAGCCTGCCCCTGGGTGACGCGAACCCGCGCGCCGAGACGCGAGCGCCCGGTGCGGAACTGGATGCCGCGGCGCCCATCCGCGTGACGCTCGGACCGGACAACCGCCGCTTCGATCCAGCAACCGTGGCCACCCTGCTGTCGGGCGCCTTCACCGTGTCCGCTGCCACCGACCGCGTGGGGATGCGGCTCCAGGGGCCAGCGCTCACCCATGGCGACGAAGGCACGGGCACGTCGCGCCCCATGGTTCGTGGAGCCATCCAGGTCACGCTGTCAGGAACGCCCATCGTGCTGGGCCCTGACCATCCGACGACGGGCGGCTATCCGCTCATCGCGACGGTCATTCGCGCGGATTGGGGCCGGCTGTGCGCCCGCCGCCCAGGAGCCGCTGTCCGGTTTCAGGAGGTGAGCCTCGACGAGGCACGGGCAGCGTGGCGCCAGCACGCGGAGCGCTTCGGCCTGACCGTCCGCCATTCCACATGAGCAACCGCGCGGGATGTGGCGCATTGCTGCCTCCCCAAGTGGAACCCCACCTGAAACAGCGTGTCCAGGCATTCCTACCTCAGGGGTCCGACATGCCCTCGGGGGCAGGGCGTAAATCTTTTCCCGTTTTCCACCGATAATACGGGAATGAAG
>NZ_JAAIYB010000703.1 GCF_010894475.1 Myxococcus vastator | reverse complement strand
AGCCCTCCCCCAGCGGCATCGCCACCTCCAGCGCCGCGACCTGCGCCAGCAGCGCCTCGTGCGTCAGCATCACTGGCTTCGGGTCCACCGTGGAGCCGGACGAGAACTGGATGAGCCCCAGCGCTTCGGGCCGCACGGGGGCCTCCAGCGCGTCGTCTCCTCGCGACACGTCATCCACCGTGTGGCAGCCCAGCCGGGGACGCGCGCGCTCCACGCTGGGCCCCAGCAGCAGCCGCACGCGGGCGTCCGTCAACACCATCACCGAGCCCGTCACGTGGAGCATCCGCGAAGTCGCCCGGTGGTACTCCTCCAGCCGCCCCAGCCGCACCGGCGGGTACAGCGGCACCGGCACCGCGCCGGCGAGCAACGTGCCGAAGAAGGCGTCCATGAAGGCCGGCGACGTGGGCAGCAGCAACGCCACCCGGTCGCCCTCGCGCACGCCCAGCCGGGCCAGCCCCGCGGCGGTGCGCTTCGCCCGTCGGTATACGTCCGCCCAGGGCATGAACACCTCGCGCTCGGACGCGTCCACGAAGGTGAGCCCCAGCGGAGACGAGCGCCCGGTGTCCGCGAGCGCCGCGTTCACCGTCAGGTGCCTGGGCGGAGGCAACGCCGGGCCCACCAGTCGCGCGCTGGCGTCCTTCACGGCAGGGCCTCCTCCGGCTGGGGCTCCACCGGAGCCGCGACTCGCTGCGCCACCAGCTTCGCCAGGTCGCCCACCGTGCGCACGCCCTGCGCGTCCTCTTCGGACAGGCGGATGCGGAAGCGGTTCTCCAGCCCCACCGCCAGCACCGTGAGGCCCAGGCTGTCCAACTGGAGGTCGCGTATCAGGTCCTGCGAGGGCTCCACCGCGCCCTTCCACTCCAGCTCCTCGGTGACGATGCGGTGAATCTCCGTCATGACCTCCAGTTCACGTTCAGCC
This sequence comes from Myxococcus vastator, assembly GCF_010894475.1. GTDB lineage: Bacteria > Myxococcota > Myxococcia > Myxococcales > Myxococcaceae > Myxococcus > Myxococcus vastator. The sequence continues at coordinate 1,899 of NZ_JAAIYB010000703.1, read as the reverse complement.
ACGTGGCACCTCCGGAATGAAACGAGGGCGATGGGAGAACGCCTGCGCGTACACCTCACCCAGCGCCGCCTCTTCCGCGCGGATTCGCACGTAGAGCAGCGCCGCGTTGCCCACTGAGAAGACCAGCGCCGTCCACCATGCACCGTGGATGAGCGGCACGCACGCCAACTCCAACACCACCGCGACATAGTTGGGGTGGCGCAGGAAGCGATAGGGCCCGCCCGTCACCGGCGCCAGCCCCGGCACCACGATGATGCGCGAGTTCCACCGGTCGCCCAGCGTGGCGATGGCCCAGTACCGCAACCCCTGCGCCACCACCGCGCCCGTCAGCGCCGCCCACCCCCACGTGCCCGGGAAGCCGCGCCGCAGCAGGAACACCTCCGCCACGCACGCCACCAGGAACAGCGTGTGGAACACCACCATGAAGCGGTAGTGCCGCTGCCCCGTCTCCACCCCGCCGCGCGCGAAGGCCCGGGCGGCGTTGCGCTTGGAGAGCACCAGCTCCACCAGCCGCTCCACGACGAGCGCGGCCATGAAGCCCAGGAAGAGGGCCTGCGTGGAGGTCACCATCGCAGCAGCACCATCTCCGCGCCGAAGCCCGGGCCCATGGCCATCATCACGCCCCACTCCCCCGGCCGCGCGCGGACGGACTCCAGCGTCTCGCCGAGCACGAAGAGCACCGACGCGGAGGAGAGGTTGCCCACCTCGCGCAGCGAGGCCCACGAGCGCTCCAGCGTCGAGGGCCCCAGCTCCAGCGCCTCCTCGAAGGCCTCCAGCACCTTGGGCCCGCCGGTGTGCGCCACCCAGTGCCGGATGTCTTCGCGCTTCAGCCCGTGCTGCGCGAGGAAGCCGTCCACGTTGCCCCGGATGTGGTCCTTCACGAGCCCCGGCACCTTCGCGGACAGCACCACCTTGAAGCCGGTGTCCACCACGTCCCAGCCCATGATGCGCTCGGTGTCCGGGTAGAACACGGAGCGCGACGCCACCACCCGCGGCCCTCGGGCGCCCGGAGCCGCCGCGCCGCGGAGCACCGCGCACGCCGCGCCGTCACCGAAGAGGCCGGACGCGATGATGTTCGGAATGGACAGGTCCTCGCGCTGCAACGTGAGCGAGCACAGCTCCACGGCGATGACGAGCGCGGTGTGCTCCGGGAAGCCGCGCAGGTAGTCCGCCGCACGGGCCACGCCCGCCGCGCCCGCCACGCATCCCAGACCGAAGAGCGGCGTGCGCTTGAAGTCCTCGCGGAAGCGCACGCGGTTGGCCAGCCGCGCGTCGATGCTCGGCGTGGCGATGCCCGTCACGGTGACGAAGAAGACGTGGTCCACCTCCCCGGGCGTGAGCTCGGCCGCGTCCAGGGCCTGGCGCACCACCGTTTCGCCCAGCTCCGTGGCCGAGCGAATCCAGGCGTCATTGCGCTGTTGGAAGGTCACCAGCGGTGGGTAGGCCTCCAGGGGCAGCGCCAGATGCCGCCCCCCCACCTGGACGGCGCGGTGCAGGTCCTCCAGCCGCTCCAGGTTGAAGTGGCGCGTGGCCCACAGCTCGCGGAACGCGGCGATGAGCTGCTCCTGACTGGCGTAGTGCGGCGGGAGTGCCCGCCCCACGGCACGGATGGAGGGCGAGCGGTCCTGGCCTGAGGCACTGAGCATGGCGTTCCCGAATCATTCGCGGCGGTGGAGAGTGGACGCTTAATCGGAGATAGCGTCCAGCGCGATACGGGATGTTCCAGCTGACGCCTCCCGCACGGACCGCGCCTGTCCGACTGTCACGCGCATGACGCACACGGTCGTCGCGGCCGGCGCATTCATGGGGAACGAACCTTGCTCAACGCCGGATGAAGGCCGCCCCCCACAACAGGACCAGCACCCACGTCAGCCCGCCCGGCGCCGACGAACAGCCCCC
>NZ_JAAIYB010000702.1 GCF_010894475.1 Myxococcus vastator | reverse complement strand
GGGCTCGGGTTCATGCGGTCTCCAGGCTCGACTCTCGCACACGGCAGGCGCACTTCAATCGCCTCGGAGTGTCGGCGGGGGCTGTGCCAGGAACGCCGGGAGAGGGGCCCACCTTCCCCTGCCCGCGCCCGCCTGGCTGGCGGGCCCGGCGGCCCACGGAGTGTATCGCCGCCAGATGTGCGGCGACACGCGCGGCCTTCCTGTATAGGGTCCGGATGGTCATGGCGAGGAAGTCCGACACACTCTCGGAAGACGTCCTGCCCGAGGACGTCCGGCTCGAGGCTTCCCTGCGTCCGCGCTCGTTCGACGAGTACGTGGGCCAGGGGCCCGTCGTCGAGAAGCTCAAGGTCTACGTGCAGGCCGCGCGCAGCCGGGGCGAGGCCCTGGACCACTGCCTGTTCTCCGGCCCGCCGGGCCTGGGCAAGACGTCGCTGGCGCACATCATCGCGAACGAGCTGGGCGTGGGCATCCACGTCACCAGCGGCCCCGCCCTGGAGCGCAAGGGGGACCTGGCGGGCCTGCTCACCAACCTCGACGCGCGCGACGTGCTCTTCATCGATGAAATCCACCGCCTCAACGCCGCCGTGGAGGAATACCTCTACCCGGCCATGGAGGACTTCCGGCTGGACATCACCATCGACACCGGGCCCGCCGCCCGGGCGATGAAGATTGACTTGCCGCCCTTCACGTTGATTGGCGCCACCACGCGCACCGGCCTGCTCACCTCGCCGCTGCGCGACCGCTTCCAGATTCAGGAGCGGCTGGAGTACTACGACGCCAAGGCGCTGGAGAGCATCCTCCACCGCTCCGCGCGCATCCTGGGCATTCCCCTGGACAAGGACGCCGCGCGCGAGGTGGCCAGCCGCTCGCGGGGCACGCCGCGCATCACCAACCGGCTGCTGCGCCGGCTGCGTGACTTCGCGGAGGTCGAAGGCAATGGCAGAATCACCCTGGAGCTGGCGCAGAAGTCGCTGGACCGGCTCGGGGTGGACGCCAGCGGCCTGGACTCCATGGACCGCAAGATTCTGCTGACCATCCTCGACAAGTTCGGCGGCGGCCCGGTGGGCGTGGAGACCATCGCCGCCAGCGTGGGCGAGCAGCGCGATACCATTGAAGACGTGTACGAGCCCTTCCTGATGCAGGAAGGCTTCCTCCAGCGCACGCCGCGGGGCCGGATGGCCACGCATCGCACGTACCAGTATTTCAAGAAGCAACCACCGCCCACGCCCCAGGGCAGCCTCTTCTGAGATGCCATGAGCCAGGACACGCCTTCCTCGTCGCCCCACGTCCCCCGCGACTTCTACGCCGACCTGATGCGCGCCTCCCAGACGTCGCGCGCCGGCTTCCTCGCCGAACGCGAGCGCTGGCTGCGGGGCGTGCCCGTGGAGGGGCGGGAGGAGCTGCTGTTCGAGTTCGAGATGCTGCTGCGCGCGGTGGAGCGCTACCTCAACCTCAACACGGTGGTGGACGCCCGCGACAGGCCGCTCGTCACGCGTGACTTCCGCGAGGAGCTGGCGGACGTGCGCGACGCCATGGACCGCGCCATCCGCGTCGCGCGCCACCTGCAGGACCCGGACAGCGACCAGAAGATGGTCTTCCGCAAGTACGTGGAGACCCAGCTCGCGGACGACCGCGTCCGGCGCGCGCTCATCGAAGAGCAGCTGGACCAGGAGACGCCGCCCGAAAGCCTCTTCGTGCTGCGCGAGGCCTTCGACGCGCTGAAGAACCTGCTGGACCACCTGCTCAAGCTGCCGGCGGCGAACCTCGGCCTGTTCCAGGACGTGGGCAAGCTGTCCCTGCGGGAAATCGTCCTCAACCGCTACTTCCGTCCCTTCCGCCCGCTGGAGTTCCGCGTCGAATACGACCGGCTCCGCTCGGTGCGGCTGCTGGACACGCTGGTCTCCCTCCAGGAGGAGCAGCGCACCGCCTTCACCACCGCCTTCCTGGGCCTCTTCCGGCTGCTGCACTACCTGGCCTATGTGGACGAGGAGGAGCAGCCGCCCTTCTCCCGCCGCGTGCGCGTGCTGCTGGCGCTGGTGCGCAGCGAGGCCACCGCGCTGGCGTCGTGGATGCACTCGGAGCTGTCTCCGAAGGCCGGCTCCAAGTCCCTGCAGGCCGCCACGCTGCGCGCCGCCCGTGACATCGCCCGGGAGACGGAGCGCGTGGCCCGCGAGGTGCTGGTCAACCTGGACCGCGACGCGGAAGCCCCGCTGCGCGCCGCGGCCGCCTTCACGGCGGTGCTGCGCACGCAGGTGGTGGCGCTGGTGGAGGCGCTGGCGCCCAACGGGGGCCTGGCCGACGGCGTCTTCGACGAGCTGATGAGCCCGCAGGAGGCGGCGCTGCGCCTGCGCAAGGACCTGTGGGTATACGCCCAGCTGTGCCGCGCCGCGGAGTCCCACCTGCGCGCCGAGGACGTCCCCGCCGCCGAGCGCGCGCTGGACGCCCTCAAGGACTTCCTGGGCTACTTCCACGACGGCGGCTATCAGCTGCTGCGCTACGGCGACTACGACGCCTTCGACCGCTTCACCTCGCTGCTGGTGGAGCTGCCCTGGCCGCCGGAAGGGCCTGGCATCCGCGCCCGGCTCGGCGAGGACCTGCGGCGCTTCATCCAGACACTGGAGTCCACCTTCCACGCCGTCAGCCGCCGCACCCACCTCCAGGGCCGGGGCTTTGATCGGCCGGATGCAGAGGCCCTGCGGGACAGGTTCCTCACCACCCCCGCACGCTGATACAGCCCGGTCGTGGTGCGACGGGCCACCCCGCATGACAGTCCCTGTGTATGGGGCGTTGTCACTGCGGGTGTTTGCGTCGTTGAGTTCCTTGCGCTATGGACG
>NZ_JAAIYB010000701.1 GCF_010894475.1 Myxococcus vastator | reverse complement strand
CCGCAGAAGGGCGAGACGACGGGCGAGGACCGGCGCAAGCGGCTCTTCGGTGCCTTCGACAAGACGGCCAAGGCGGCCGAGCCCGAGGAGGCGGAGGGCGCCGAGGACGGCGACCCGGACGGCGACTCGGCCACCGCGGAAGGCGAGCGCTACTTCGGCCTGCTCCAGTCGCAGGTCCGCCGTCACTACAGCGTGGCGGACACCATCCCCGAATCCGAGCGGCTGCACCTCAAGGCCACGGTGGCGGTGCGCCTGGGCCGCACGGGTGAAGTGCTGGACGTGAATCTCACCAAGGCCAGTGGGAACGACCTCTTCGACTCGGCCGTCGTCACGGCCGTGCGCAAGGCCGCGCCCTTTTCTCCTCCGCCGGACCATCTCCGGGACGCCCTGCAGAAGAGCGGCGTCAACCTGGTGTTCAACGCCCTATGAAAGCCCTGCTCCTCTCCCTGCTGCTCCTCCCTGTCGTCGCGCTCGCGCAGGCGCCCACCATCGAAATCTCCGGCGCCAACTTCCGCCCGCTGCCGGTGGCGGTGCCCGCGCCCCTGACGCAGAACGACGGCGCGAAGGCGCTGGTGGCCCCCTTCGACGCGGCCTTCAGCTTCGACCTGGCCGCCTCCGGCATCCTCCAGGTGCTGGACCGCAAGGGCTTCACGGCGGACGCGAAGGAAGGCATGGCCGCGGCCAGCATCAACTTCAGCCGCTGGGCGGACGTGGGCGCGGAGGCGCTCGTGAAGGTGTCGCTGGCGCAGGACGGCGGCGTGCTGCGCGGGGAGCTGCGCCTGTTCAACGTGGGCACCGGCCGCGAGGACCTGAAGGTGTCCAAGGACGCGCCCGGCGACAGCGCCTCGCTGCTGGCGCACCGCCTGGCGGACGCGCTGTACCGGCACTTCACCAAGGAGCCCAGCCCCTTCCTTTCGCGCATCACCTACGTGCGCAAGGCGGGCGCCAACCGCGACGTGTACGTGGCGGACTGGGACGGCGGCAACGCCCGGGCGCTCACCAAGGGCGGCATCAACATCCTGCCCGCGCTGAGCCAGGACGGCTCGCGGGTCGCCTTCACCACGTACCGCAAGAATCGCCCGGACATCTACGTGCAGTCCCCCGGCGGTGAGGCGAAGGCCGTCGTCTCCGGCGGGCAGATGGCCACCGGCGCGGCCTTCTCTCCGGACGGCAAGCGCATCGCGTACTCGCTGGCCGAGGGCGAGAGCGCCCAGGTGTACGTGGCCAACGCGGACGGCAGCGGCGCGCGCGCCCTCACCGACACGCCCTACGGCCTCAACACCAGCCCCACCTGGTCGCCGGACGGCAAGCGCATCGCCTTCGTGTCCAACCGGGGCGGCAGCCCGCAGGTCTACGTCATGAACGCGGACGGCACGGGCGTGCGCCGGCTCACCTTCCAGGGCAACTACAACCAGACCCCGGACTGGTCGCCGCGCGGAGACCTCATCGTCTTCACCGCTCGCGACGAGCGCAACGCCTTCGACCTCTTCACCATCAGCGTCGAGACGGGCAAGGTGACGCGCCTCACGCAGGACCAGGGCAGCAACGAGGAGCCCGCCTTCTCGCCCAACGGGCGGCTCATCGTCTTCACGTCCACGCGCAACGGCGGCTCGCGGCTCCACGTCATGACGGCGGACGGCAACAACCAGCTCCCGCTGCGCGCCGAGAAGGGCGTCTACCAGACGCCGGACTGGTCGCCGCTGCCGCAGGCGCAGTAGCCGTCCCCAGGGCCCGTGGGACGCCAGCGAGCGCCCCACGCCCGGCGCCAGGACGTCACGTTGACAGCCGGGGCGCGCTCGGGTCGAGTCCTCCCGCATGAGCGCGCCCTTCCGCAGCCACTGGAGCCTGGACCCCGAGGTCGTCTTCCTGAACCACGGCTCGTTCGGCGCATGCCCGACGGCCGTCCTCCAGCGTCAGTCCGAGCTGCGCGCGCGCCTGGAAGCCGAGCCGGTGCGCTTCCTCCACCGCGAAATCGAGCCGCTGCTCGATGACGCCCGCGCCGCGCTCGCCACGTTCCTCGACGCGGACGCGGACGACCTGGGCTTCGTCCCCAACGCGACGGCGGGGGTGAACACGGTGCTGCGCTCGCTGCGCTTCGCCCCCGGCGACGAGCTGCTCACCACCGACCACGAGTACAACGCCAGCCGCAACGCGCTGGACTTCGTGGCCTCGCAGTGGGGCGCCAAGGTGGTGGTGGCGAAGCTGCCCTGGCCGGTGCCGTCCGCGCAGTCGGTGGTGGACGCGGTGCTGCCCCACGTCACCCCGCGCACGCGCCTGTTCCTGGTGGACCACGTCTCCAGCCAGACGGCCCTGGTGCTGCCGCTGGCGCGGCTCGTCACCGCCCTGCGCGAGCGCGGCGTGGAGACGCTGGTGGATGGCGCGCACGGGCCGGGCATGCTGCCGCTGTCACTGCGCGCGCTGGGCGCCGGCTACTACACGGGCAACTGCCACAAGTGGCTGTGCGCCCCCAAAGGCGCCGCGTTCCTGCACGTCCGGCGCGACCTCCAGCCCGCAATCAAGCCCCTGTCCGTGAGCCACGGACACAACTCCCGGCGGACGGACCGCTCCCGCTTCCGGCTGGACTTCGACTGGACGGGGACACACGACCCGTCGCCCATGCTCTGTGTGCCCGACGTGATTCGCTTCATGGGCGGACTGCTCCCCGGCGGCTGGCCGGAGGTCATGGCGTCGAACCGGGCCCAGGTGCTGGCGGCGCAGCGCCTGCTGTGCGCGCGGCTGGGCACCCAGCCCACCTGCCCCGAGGACATGATGGGCAGCATGGCCACGGTGACGCTGCCGGACGGCTTCCCCGAAGTCCCCCCGCCCCCGCTCTACGTG
>NZ_JAAIYB010000700.1 GCF_010894475.1 Myxococcus vastator | reverse complement strand
CTCCTACCTTCCGAGGCCCTCGATGACGCCCGCATCCCACGCCCCCGCCGTGTCCCCCTTCCGCTGGCAGGCCCTGCTGGGCGCGCTGGCCGCGCTGGCCCTGGGCTTCGTCGCCACTCCGGCCCAGGCCGGCGAGGAGATCCGGGTCCAGAAGGCGGTCAGCACCGTGAGCTCGCGCTACGGCCAGAGCTGGCAGGACGTCTCCATCACCCTGCTGGTGCAGAACCTCGCCTACCACAAGGAGGTCTCCGTCAGCATGAAGCAGCCGGACGGCACCTGGGCGGACCTGGCCGCCTCCTACGTGGGGCCCGCGGGCAGCGGCGCCTCCGGGCATGAAATCTGGAAGGTGACCCGCATGTACGCCAGCTGGGGCGTGGACCCGCAGCCCTCGCGCGACCTGGAGTTCGTGGCCAAATACACCGTGGCGGGCCAGACGTACTGGGACACCAATCAATGGAGCCACCACCACGTGGGCCGCGGTGACGGGCCGTACCAGCCCTACAGCCCGGTGCTGGTGGCCGCCAGCTTCTGGCGGGACAACGGCGACCTGGACGTCAGCATCGACGTGAAGAACCTGGCCTACGCCAAGAACGTGACAGTGGTGTACTCCACGGACGGCTGGGCCACCGCGCACGAGGCGCCCGCGGCCTACGTCTCCGGCTACACCTTCGGGTACGCCTACATCGCCAGCCCCAACGTCCAGGGCGTGGAGCGCTGGCAGGCCCACATCCCCGCCCTCCCCGGCAACGTGGTGCTCTTCGCCGTGCGCTACGAGGTCGGTGGCCAGACGTACTGGGACAACAACTTCGGCGTGGACCACCAGCACACCCGGCCCTGAGCGGGCGGGCGGACGCGCTGGACTCGACAAGCGGATTTCCATGGTTAAGGGAGAGCGACGCTGGCGCCCCACCGGGCGCCCCGGAGGCCCCTGTCACCATGACCGTCGAAAACGCCCCTCAGCGGGAGACCCACGCCTTCCAGGCGGAAATCAACCAGCTCCTCAGCCTGGTCATCAATTCGCTCTACAGCCACAAGGAGATTTTTCTCCGCGAGCTGGTGTCCAACGCGTCGGACGCGCTCGACAAGCTCCGGTTCCGCGCCATTACGGAGCCGGAGCTGCTGGCGGACGAGCCGTCCCTGGAGCTTCGCCTCATCCCCGACGAGGCGAAGGGCACCCTCACCATCGAGGACACCGGCATCGGCATGTCCCATGACGAGCTGGTGAAGAACCTGGGCACCATCGCCCACTCCGGCTCGCGGGAGTTCATCGAGGCGCTGGCCCAGAAGGGCCAGAAGGACATGCAGCTCATCGGCCAGTTCGGCGTGGGCTTCTACAGCGCCTACCTGGTCGCGGACCGGGTGGAGGTGGTCAGCCGCGCCGCCGGCCAGGGACAGTCCGCCTGGCGGTGGACGTCGGAAGCCAAGGGCTCCTTCACGGTGGAGCCCGCCGAGCGCGCCTCGCGTGGCACCTCCATCACCCTGCACCTGAAGGAGGACCAGAAGGAGTTCCTGGGCGAGTGGCGGCTGCGCTCGCTGATTACCCAGTACTCCGACTACGTGGGCCACCCCATCAAGCTCCAGGTGAGCAAGACGACGGGGACGGGCGACGAGGCGAAGACGGAGACGTCGCTGGAGGTGGTCAACAAGGCCAGCGCCCTGTGGCAGCGCGCGAAGTCCGAAATCACGGACGAGCAGTACCAGGAGTTCTACAAGCACCTGACGCACGACTGGGAAGCGCCGCTGGCGTGGACGCACTTCAAGGCGGACGGCAACACCCAGTTCACCGGCCTGCTCTTCGTGCCCAAGCAGCCTCCGTTCGACCTGGACGCGCAGCAGCAGCGCGGGGTGCGGCTGTTCGTCAAGCGCGTGTTCATCATGGACCGCTGCGAGGAGCTGGTGCCGCAGTGGCTGCGCTTCGTGCGCGGCGTCATCGACTCGGATGACCTGCCGCTGAACGTGTCGCGCGAGCTGCTCCAGGACTCGCAGGTGGTGCGCGCCATCCGCAAGCACGTGGTGAAGAAGTCGGTGGACCTGCTGGAGAAGCTGGCCAAGGACAAGCCGGACGACTACCTCACCTTCTGGAAGGCCTTCGGCACGGTGCTGAAGGAGGGCCTGGCCACGGAGGCCGAGCAGAAGGACAAGCTGGGCGGCCTGCTGCGCTACGAGAGCTCGCGCGACGAGGGCCTGACGTCCCTGGCGGACTACGTGGGCCGCATGAAGGAGGGCCAGGAGGCCATCTATTACGTCTACGGCGAGTCCCGGAAGGCGGTGGCGGACAGCCCCCACCTGGAGGCGCTGAAGCAGCGCGGCTTCGAGGTCCTCTACATGACAGACCCGGTGGACGAGTGGGCCGCGCAAGGCCTGCGCGAGTTCCAGGGCAAGCCGCTGGTGTCCGCGCTCCAGGCGGACCTGAAGCTCCAGTCCACGGACGAGCAGAAGAAGGAGCAGGAGCAGCAGGCCGAAGGCCTGAAGACGCTCACGGAGAAGATGAAGGACGTGCTCCAGGAGTCCGTGCGCGAGGTGCGCGTGTCGGACCGCCTGACGGACTCGCCCGTGTGCCTCGTGGTGCCGGAGGGCGGCTCGCCGGCCTACCTGGAGCGCCTGCTCCAGCAGCGCGGCCGGGGCATGGGTGCGCCGCGCGTGAAGCGCATCCTGGAAGTGAATCCGAAGCACCCCGTCATCGAGCACCTGAAGTCCGTGCATGACCGCGACCCGGCCGCGACCCAGGTGGCGGAGTGGATTGAGCTGCTCCACGACCAGGCGCTGCTCACCGAGGGCAGCACCATCGCCGACCCCAACCGCTTCGCCCGCCGCATGACGGGGCTGTTGACGCAGGTGGCGGCCC
>NZ_JAAIYB010000006.1 GCF_010894475.1 Myxococcus vastator | reverse complement strand
CCGCTGGAGCGCACGCCATGAACCTGCCCGTCCCGAGCCTGACCGACCCCACCCTCGTCGCCGACCTGAAGGCCCGGCTCCGGGACGTGCCGGACTTCCCCAAGCCCGGCATCGTCTTCAAGGACATCACCCCCGTGCTGGCGGATCCGCGCCTGTTCGGCCGCGTCGTCAACGCCATGTCGGCGCCCTTCCGGGGGCAGCACATCACGAAGGTGGTGGGCGTGGAGGCCCGAGGCTTCCTGCTGGGCGCCCCCATCGCGCTGGCGCTCAACGCGGGCTTCGTGCCCGCGCGCAAGCCGGGGAAGCTGCCGCACCGCTCGGTGGTGGAGCGCTACTCGCTGGAGTACGGCTCCGACGGCGTGGAGATGCACGAGGACGCCATCCTCCAGGGCGAGCGCGTGCTCGTCGTGGATGACGTGCTGGCCACGGGAGGCACGGCGGAGGCCACCGCGAAGCTGGTGTCCCGGCTCGGCGGCGAGCTGGTGGGCTTCAGCTTCCTCCTCAGCCTGGACTTCCTCGAAGGCCCCAATCGGCTGGGGCGCGAGCGCGTGACGACGCTGCTGACCTTCTGAGCGGCGCTTGCGGACGGTGCAGCGCTCCGGCGTCTCCCGCCGGAGCGCGACGCCGCGCTCGGGCTACGGCTCGGGCAGGGGGATGAGCGGCAAGCAACCCGGGTAAGCCGGCATGCAGTACGGGAGGTTTGGCCCGGGGCAACACACCTGCGAGCCGCTACACGTTCCGCTCGTCGAGCACTTCGGGCGGCAGGGCGCTGCGGTCTGGTTCCGATATTCGTAGACGCAGGTGCCGCCGTTGCCACAGAGCGAACCCGAGGGAGCTCCCGGCTGACAGAGGCTGATGGCGCTCTCCTGGACACCCAGGTCCTCGGAGACGGCCGTCTCCAGCTCCGTCCCACCACAGCCCGCCAGCAGCACGGCGACCGCGAGTACACAACTCCCCATGAGCGACTTCAGTTGCATGCGAATGTCTCCTGCCGGGGTCATCCCGGGAAACGAAGCAGGATAATACGCGAAACATGAAATAATTGAGACAGCGGCCCTCCGCCCGACCGGAGCGGCCCCTGCCGTGTCGCCTGCTGACATGAGGACCGGGCCTGCGCACCCTCCGACGAGCACCAACCAACGCTTCCACGGAGGGGACGACATGCCGAAAGTACACACCCGCGGCGGCGCCCGCATCCGCTACGACGACGTGGGCCAGGGCGAGCCCGCGCTCCTCTTCATCCCAGAGTGGTGCACCACCCGGGCCAGCTTCCAGAAGCTGCTTCCCCGCTGCTCCGCCTTCCGGCGCGTCCTGTCCGTGGACCTCCGGGGGCACGGCGAGTCCGAAGGCGGCGGCACCGACTTCGACAGCACCACGGTGCTGGAGGACCTGCTCGCGGTCGTGGAGGCCAGCGGCGCGCGGCACATCGTCCCCGTGGCCATGTCCCACGCGGGCTGGTGGGCGCTCGAGCTGCGGCGGGCGTTGGGCCCCGCGCGTGTGCCGCGGATGGTGCTCTTGGACTGGATTGCCACCGAGCCCACCCCGACCTTCCTCCGCGCCGTGCGAGGGCTCCAGACGGAGCGCTGGCGCGAGGTGCGAGACGGCCTGCTCCGGGGCTGGCTGGAGGGGCTCGACGACGACGCCATCCGCCGCTTCGTGTGTGATGACATGGGCGCGTTCGACGAAGCCATGTGGGCCCGCGCCGGGCGGGAGATTGAAGCGGCCTACGCCCGCGAGCGCTCTCCCCTGCGAGCGCTCGCGGCGCTGGAGCCGATGCCGCTCACGATGCACCTGTATGCGCGGCCGGAGTCACACGACTACCTGGCGGCGCAGGTGGACTTCGGCGTGGCGCATCCGGGCTTCCACGTGCTGAAGCTCCCCGCCACCAGCCACTTCCCGGCGCTGGAGGTGCCGGACATGGTGGCCGCGGGCATCGAGGCGCTCGTCTCCGTGCGCGAGGTCCTCATCCACGCGGGCGCCGTTCCGGCCTGAGGCGGCGCGGGGACTACCGCAACCCCAGGGCTTCCTTCATGCCATCGGTGCGCTCCCGGGCGCGCCGCATGGCGATGCGCCGGAGTTCGGGGTCCACGGGTAGCGGCATCCACGCCAGGTACCGGGCACCGGAGCCGCCTTCTTTGGACTGCGTACTCGCGACGACCATCGTCCGGTGCTCGAAGGCTTCTTCCCAGGGGGCGCACTCCGACATGGAGAACTTCCGCACGGTGTCGTCCTTCGCCTGCGTCCAGGCAATGCAGGGGAATTCGGAGCAGTCCACCGCCACCACGTCGAGCCCCATCCCGCACTCGTTGGCGGCACGGAAGGCCACGCGCTCGAAGCCCTTGGGCGTGAAGGGCTCGGGCAGCTCGGGCGCGAAGGCGAGGGGCCGTTCTTCGGGCGCCGTGTCCTGCTCGGACTTGGGCTCGACCGAGGGAGGCGTGACCGGCTCCGGGAGCCTGCGAAGCACGGTGGCTTCACGTGCCACCGCCGGCGCGGTCACGGACGCGGCCCGCTTCGGAGCCTCCGACGGACGAGGTGCGGGGCGCGCGGCGGGTGCGACAGCGGCGGAGGCCTGGACGGCGGCTTCCCCGGCCGGCACGGCCGGCACCTGCGACGTGACGGAATCACTGCTGAACCAGACCCCGGCGGAGAATGCCAAGGCCACGACGAGCCCCAGGAGCGCGAAGCGAAGCAGTTTCATGGCCACACCTCATTCATCGAGAATGAACTTCACGGGGTGCCCCGCCGCGCCGAAGTAGCCCGCGGGCACGTCTTTGCCGGGAACGAGCGTGAGCGCCGCTCCTTTCTTCTTGAGGACCGCGCGCTTCAGGGACGCAGTCTCTCCCGGCAATCCCACGGAGACCTCGTAGCTCCCAGAATCATTGCGAGTCGTCACCACGCGCAACGTGCCCTTCCAGTCAGGCCAGCGCACATGGACCTCGTTTCCGGACTCGACGCGGAGGGCGGTTGTCCCCCGGCCATCCTGTACCTTCAGAGCGACCATCTTCGCGTCGCAGGAAACAGGCGGGTCATTGGGGCCGCACGGCGGCGGCAGGGCCCAGGTGGCTCCCGGCACGCCCAGGCAGAGGCCCACCATGACTCCCGTCAGCATCACCGTGCGGCGGCGGAGGGCGGTTCGTGTCATGCACCCCACGCTAGCAGCGCCTGGGACGCCATCCATATTCGGGCACTCGCCCCCGGGGGCAGGTGGGATTGACGTCCGGCCCTGCCCTGTTTATAGGTTGGTCAATCAACCAATAAACAGGCCATCATGCCCCGTCCATCCAACACCGAGGAGCGCCGTCAGCAGATTGTCGCGGGCCTGCTGAAGGTCATGTCGGAGCGCGGCTACGAGCGCGCCTCCGTGGGTGAAATCGCGAAGGCGGCGGGGTTGAGCCCGGGGCTGGTGCACTACCACTTCAGCGACAAGCAGGAGATTCTCCTCACGCTGGTGGAGCAGCTCGCGGCGCGGGCGCGGCAGCGGGTGGCGGCGCGGCTGGAGCGGGTGAAGGGCCCGGACGCCCGAGCCCGCGTGGAGGCCTTCGTGGAGGCCTTCCTCGCCACGGGCGACGACGCGGCCCCGGCGGCCGTCGCGAGCTGGGTCACCATCAGCGCGGAGGCCATCCGTCAGCCCGAAGTCCAAGCCGTCTACGAGCAGGTGGTGCGCGCCGACCTGGAGCACCTGACGTCGCTCGTCGCCGCCGTGGTGGGGCGGCGCAAGGCGCCCGCGCTGGCCGCCGGGCTGTTCGCCGCCGTGCAGGGCTACTTCGTGCTCGCCGCCAGCGTCCCGGGGCTCGTTCCCGCGGGCTCCGCCGCCAGCACGGTGAAGCGCATGGCCGCGGGGCTGCTGGACTCGGCCGGCGCGAAGGAGGACGCATGAGGATGGCCACCAAGCTGGGGCTGCTCTCCAGCCTCTACCTGTCGCAGGGGCTCCCGTTCGGCTTCTTCACCCAGGCCCTGCCCGTGCTGCTGCGCCACCAGGGCCTGTCGCTGCCCTCCATCGGACTGGCACACCTGCTGGCCCTGCCCTGGGCGCTCAAGTTCCTCTGGGCCCCGCCCATGGACCGGCACGGCTCGGCGAGGTGGGGCCGGCGGCGCGGCTACATCCTGCCGCTGCAGTGCCTGTCATCGGGGCTCCTGCTCGCGCTCGCGCTCCCCGAAGGCGGCCTGGACACGCGACTGCTGATGGCCGCGGTGCTGGGCATCAACCTCCTGGCCGCCACGCAGGACGTGGCCACGGACGGACTGGCGGTGGAGCTGCTCGCGCCATCCGAGCGCGGCTGGGGCAACGGCGTCCAGGTGGCGGCCTACCGCGTCGGGATGATTCTGGGCGGAGGCGTGATGCTCGCCGTCTTCGACGCGGTGGGCTGGCGCCCCACGTTCCTCGCGCTGGGCGCGCTGCTGCTCCTGGCCACCGTACCCATCGCCCGCTTCCGCGAGCCGCACACCGCGCCGCCGCCCGCGCAGAGCCTGGGACTGCGGTGGTGGCTGAAGCGTCCAGGGGCTGGCGCGTGGCTCACGCTGCTCGTCGTCTACAAGGCGGGTGAAGCCCTGGCCACCGGGATGCTGCGCACCTTCCTGGTCGACGTGGGCCTGTCGCTGACGTCCATCGGCTGGATGCTCGGCGGCGTGGGCTTCACCGCGGGGCTCGTGGGCGCGCTGCTGGGCGGCGGACTGGTGGTGCGGCTCGGACGGCGCCGGGCGCTGCTCGTCTTTGGCGTCCTCCAGGCCGGCGCGGTGCTGCTCTACGCCCTGGCGGCCCAAGGCCCCACGTCCCTGCCCGTGCTCACCCTCGTCTGCGGCGTCGAGCACGTGGCCAGCGGCATGGCCACCGCGGCCGTCTTCACCGCGATGATGGACGCCTGCCGCCCGGAGCACGCCGCCACGGACTACACCGTGCAGGCCTCCCTGGTGGTGCTGGCCACGGGCGCCGCCGCCGCGCTGAGTGGCTTCAGCGCCCAGGCCCTGGGCTACGCCGGCCACTTCACGCTGGCCGCGTTCCTGTGCGCGGCGGGCACACTGTACGCCGCCCTCACCTTCCACCCGCCCCGGAGCCTGGCCTCCGAGGCCGCTCCCGAGGTGTCGTGATGACCATCGCCGTCTACGCCGGCAGCTTCGACCCCGTCACCGCCGGCCACATGTCCGTCGTCCGGCAGGCGGCCCGCCTCTTCGGCCACGTCGTCGTGGTGGTGGCCGTCAACCCGGACAAGGAGGGCCTGCTGTCCGCCGACGAGCGCGTGGCCCTCCTGCGCGAGGCCGTGGCGCACCATCCCAACGTCACCGTGGCCCGCACGCAGGGGCTCATCGTCGACTTCGCGCGGGACATCGGCGCCAGCGTCCTGCTGCGAGGCGTGCGCGGCGCCACGGACGCCCAGTTCGAGACGACGCTGGCGCAGAACAACCGCGCGCTGGCGCCCGAGCTGTCCACCCTCTTCCTTCCAGCCGAAGCCCACCTGGCCGAGGTGAGCAGCAGCGGACTCAAGGCGCGCGTGGCGCGCGGCGAGGACGTTTCCGCCTTCTGTCCACCGGCCGTCGCGGCGAAGCTTCGGGAGCGACTCGACCCTTCCCTCCGGAGCCTGCCTTGAGCATGTCCTTCATCACCCTTGGCATCGGCGACGCCTTCTCCGCCCTGCGCTATTCGTCCTGCTTCGCCGTGGAGGCGGAGGACCAGGTCCTGCTGGTGGACTGCCCGCACCCCATCCGGAAGATGATGCGCGAGGCGTCCGAGTCCTCCGGCGTGCCCCTGGACGCGGACCGCGTCAGCGCCGTGGCCCTCACCCACCTGCACGCGGACCACGCGTCGGGCCTGGAGAGCCTGGGCTACTTCTCCTTCTTCGTCCTGCAGCGGAAGCTGGAGGTGCTGGCCCACCCCGCCGTCGCGGACCGACTGTGGGAAGGAAACCTGGCCGCGGGCATGGAGTGCCTCATCGAGCGGCGCGGGGAGCCGCCGAACGACAAGCACTTCGAGGACTACTTCGACCACACGCCGCTCTCCACGGAGGCCGCCGTGCGGCACGGGCCCTTCCTCATCGAGAGCCGGATGACGTACCACCACGTCCCCACCACCGCGCTGCGCATCCACGCGGGGGGCCGCTGCCTGGGGTACAGCGCGGACACCGCCTACGACGAGGGCCTCATCGACTGGCTCTCCAAGGCGGACCTCATCATCCATGAGACGAACCATGGCGTGCACACACCCTACGAGAAGCTGGCGGCGCTGCCCGCCGAGCTGCGCGCCCGGATGCGGCTCATCCACTACCCGGATGACTTCGACACCAGCGCGAGCGTCATTGAACCGCTCGCGCAGGGCCGGCGCTACAACGTCTGAGGCGCAAGCGAGCGCCCGGGAGACTCCACCCCGGGCGCCCGGCACCGTCAGGCGCTACTGCGAGAAGATGACCAGCGAGTAGGGACCGATGGCGAACGACGCGTTGTGCGACAGGCCGTCCTTCGCGCCGCTGTAGGCCACGGTGTCAATCGATGCCGTGTTGCCGAAGTCGCCCGAGTACCCGTTCCAGTCGCTGTTGAAGCGCGTGTACCACATGCCCCCGCGCGGGAAGCCGATGTTGTAGCTGGGGAAGTACGTGCCGCTGAAGTTGGCGACGATGACGACGTCATCCCCCGGCCCGCCGCTCTCCCAACGGTGGTACGCAATCACCTTGCCGCTGTTGTTGACGTGGTGGACGTTGACGTTGCCGCCGCGCAGGCCGCGCGTGTTGTTGAACCAGTTGCGGCGCAGGCGGATGAGGTCGCGGTACAGCGTCCGGATGCCGCCGTAGGTGCTGTTCTTGCCCCAGTCCACCGGGTCCGTGTCCTGGAAGTAGCCGTCCTCGAGGAACTCCTGCCCCTGGAAGATCATGGGGATGCCGGGCGAGGTGAAGACGACGCCCGCGGCCAGCGTGGAGCGCTTCTTGGCGGCCCAGCTGCCCGCGTTGCCCGGCCAGATCTCCTCCGGGACGCGCGCCTTGCCGTTGGCCACTTCGTCGTGGCTCTCCGAGTAGATGACGCGCGCGGTGTGCCGCCCGCTGTAGCGCTGGGTGATGGCGTTCTTCACCGAGTTCATGTCACGGCCGCTGTCGTTCGGCGCGATGACCGCCGCGCGGATGGCGTGCACGAAGTCGCCGCCCCACTGCGAGTCGAAGTCCGCGCCGCCCGAGGTGTCGGACGAGGAGCCGTTGGTGATGGAGTCACCGCCGCCGAAGTCCTCGGCGATGCTGATCTTCCAGGGCTGCGTGGAGTTGATTTCCCGGTTGATGGAGCGGAACACGCGCCACGCGTCGGGGATGGCGGTGGCGTCGCTGCCATTCTGCGTGCGCATGTACTTGGTGGCGTCCCAGCGCAGGCCGTCGCCACGGAAGTTGTGGAGCAGGTTCATCATCGAGTCGCGGATGTACGCGCGCACCTCGGGGCGGCCGTAGTCCGGACGCGTGTCCCCCCACGGCGTGCTCTTGCGCGAGTCGTTGTAGAAGTACTCGCCGCCCGAGCCCAGGCAGTCACCGCTGAAGCACCACATGGGCAGGTCGCTGGGGCCGTAGTGGTTGTGCACCACGTCGAAGATGACGCCGATGCCGCGCATGTGCGCCTCGTCCACGAAGCGCTTCATGTCGTTGGGGTGGCCGTAGGCGCTCTCCGGCGCGAACGGGAAGGCCGCGTTGTAGCCCCAGGAGAAGTCACCGGCGAACTCGTACGCGGGCATGACCTTGACCATGTTCGCGCCCAGGTCCCGGATGTGGTTGAGCCTGGCAATCGCGCTGTTCCAGTTGCCGGGGCCCCAGCCAGGCGAGTCATTGAACGTGCCGACGTGCAGCTCGTAGATGATCATCTCGTTGAAGGCCGGCGTGCTGAACTGCTGCGCGTTCCACCAGTACTCGCCGTGGTCGTAGATGATGCTGGAGCCAGTGGAGTTCTCCTGCCACGCCGAGCGGGGGTCCGCCCGCCACGCGTCGCTGCCCCACTGGTTGCGGGTGATGAACTTGTACTTCTGGCCCTTCACCGCGCCCGCGACGTCGCCGGAGAAGTTGCCGTTGAACTCGTTGCCCAGCTCAATCCAGGTGCCCCAGCCGTTGAAATCGCCGGAGACGAACACCCGGCTCGCCAGCGGTGCCCAGGTCCGGAACGTGGTGCCACCCGCATAGACGGTGGCGCCCATGCCGGGCCGCGTGGACGAGCTGAGCTGCTGGCTGATGACGGCCGTCTCTTCCGTCGAACCCTGCTGCGCTTCGAACGCGGACTCCCCGCAGCCGGCCACCAGACCGGCCAGCAGGAGCGCGCCCCACCTGTTGCAGTGCATCATGGATGACAACCTCCCTTGGTCAGGGAGCGTCCTAGCAACCGGCGTGAATCCAGCGCAAACGGCTCTGCCCGGAATCTGTAACTTTCCACCATACCGAGTCACGAGGGAGGTATCAGCCGGCCCACCCGGGCCGCGGGGTGACACGGCGCGTGAAGGCCCCGGTGCTCGCCATCCACGCCTGAGTGCGATACGCCCCGCACGTTGCGCCCCACCCAGGGAGCGCGCTGGGGAGAGCGACGCACGATGACGAAGAAGACCGCGCTGGCCCGACGTGAGGCCCTGCTCGCGTTGGCCGCCGTCCTTGCCAGCGGATGCGCCACGAGCGCCCCCTCCCCTACACCCACGCAGCCCTCCGGCACGGTGCGCCTGACGCTCCTGCACCTGGCGGACGTCTACCAGGTGCAGGCCGACGAGGGAGGACGGGGCGGAATGGCCCGCGCCGCCACGCTGCGCAAGCAGGTGCTTCGCGAGACGCCCCACGTCCTGACGGTGATGGGGGGCGACACGCTGTCTCCCTCCGTGGAGTCGCTGGTGGAGGTGGACGGCAAGGCGCTCAAGGGACGGCACATGGTGGACGCGTGGAATGCGTTCGGCCTGGACTACGCGGTGCTGGGCAACCACGAGTTCGACTTCGGCGACGACGTGCTGCGCGAGCGCATCCGCGAGTCCCGCTTCACGTGGCTTGGCGCCAACGTGCGGGACGCGACGTCGGGGGGGCTCTTCGCGGGAGTGCGGGCCTCCGCGGTGCGCGAGCTGGGTGGCATCAAGCTGGGCCTCTTCGGCGTGGTGCTCCAGGAGACGAAGGGCACCACCAAGGCCGGCAAGGACACGCACTTCGGGGACGTCTGCGAGGCGGCCCAGGGCGCGGTGGCGAAGCTGCGCGAGGCCGGCGCCCAGGTGGTGGTGGCCCTCACCCACTTGACGGCGGACCAGGACCGGGCGCTCGCCCGCTGCGTCAAGGTGGACGCGGTGCTGGGGGGGCATGACCACGAGGCGCTGGAGGACCGCGGCACGGGCACGCCCATCTTCAAGGTGGCGGCGGACGCGGTGGACCTGGGCCGGCTCACGCTGGACGTGGACGCGGCGACGGCCACGGTGCGCCAGGTGACGTGGCAGACGCTGCCGGTGACGCGCCAGGTGCCGGAGGACGCGGCCTTCAACGCGGCGATGCAGCCCTATGCCGCGCTGTTCAACCGGCTGTCCGAGCACGTGGGCCGCACCCCGGTGGCGCTGGAGGCGCGGTCCGCGCTGGTGCGCACGCAGGAGACGAACCTGGGCTCGTTCGTCGCGGATGCCTTCCGCGCGGCGGCCGGGGCGGACGTGGCGCTGGTCAACGCCGGGGCGCTGCGCGCGGACGCGGTGCTGCCCGCGGGCCGGGTGACGCGGCGGGATTTGCACGCCATCTTCCCCTACGCGGATGAGCTGGTGGTGCTGGAGGTGAAGGGCGACACGCTGCGCGCGGCGCTGGAGAACGGCGTCAGCCTCAGCCGCGAGGACTCACGCCCGGGCCGCTTTCCGCAGGTGTCCGGGCTGGCGTTCACCTTCGATTCGGACCGGCCCGCCGGACAGCGGGTGCTGGGCGTGAAGGTGGGCGGCAAGCCACTGGACACCGCGGCCACGTACCGGCTGGCCACGCTGAGCTTCCTCGCCAGCGGAAAGGACGGCTACGACATGCTGAAGAACCAGCCGTCCACGCCGGCCAGGCTGACGGGCAACTCGCCGCTGGACGTGCTGGCGGAGGCGTTCCGCACCGGCACGCCGTCACCGCATGCCCAGGCGGATGGCCGCATCTCCCGGCTTGGCACCGGCGCACTGGCGCCTGACGCGCGTCAGCCGCTCGCGCCGCTGAAGTAGGACGGGCGCGGCGCTCAAGGCGCCGTCCAGCCTCGCACGCGATACACCGCGCGCCCCGCCAGCTCGCGCAGGGCGTCGGTGCTCAGGTTGAGCGCCCCTGCCCTCGGCAACCAGCTCATTCGCCGCAGCGGCGTCTTCGATGCCCGTGAGTCCACCGGCAACAGGTCCGGCCGCAGCCCCACCGCCGCGAAGCACCCCGCGGCGCGCGGCATGTGCGCGGCGCTCGTCACCAGCAGCAGGGACTTCCACCCGCGCTCCTGGATGATGCGCGCCGACTCCACCGCGTTCTCCCGCGTATTGCGGCTGCGCCCCTCCGTGACGATGCGCCCCTCCGGAATGCCCCACTGTTGGAGCTGCCGAAGCAGCACGTCCGCCTCCACCACCGCCTCGGGCCTCGGGTCCAGCGAACCGCCGGAGATGAGCACCTGCCGCGCCCGGCCCTCGCGCAGCAGCTCGAAGCCCCGCAGCACCCGCTCCACCGCCGCGTTGTACTCCGGCACGCCGGTGCGCTCCGTGGCGGCCGGGTCCAACCCTCCGCCCAGGACGATGACGGCGTCATACGGGGTGCCCGGCTGGAAGGTCCGCGCCGCCCCCGCCTCCGTCGCCCGCATCAGCCCCATGGCCACCGGCTCGGTGGAGAAGGCGTACAGCACGCCCCCGCCCAGCACGCTCAGCACCCGCGACAGCCGCTCACGGCGCCGCCGCAGCCCCCAGGCCGCCAGCCACAGCAGCAGCGCCCAGGAGAGCGGCGCCAGCAGCAGGTCCAGCACCTTTGACAGGAACAGGAACACGGCGCCCGGCGCCCCTCAGCGCTCGCCCCAGTGGAGCTTCTGCCGGAGGATGGAGAAGTAGGCCACCTTCGGGTTGCGCACCAGGTTCACCCGGTTGGGCGAGCGAACCACCTCGATGCAGTCCCCGCCCTGCAGCCCGTGGCCCGTCTGCCCGTCAATGGTCAGGTACGTGTCCGCCGTCTCGCTGCGCAGCGTCACCCGGATGGTCCGGTCCGCCGGCACGACGATGGAGCGCTGCGTGAGCGCGTGCGAGCAGATGGGCGACAGCACGGTGCAGTCCACGGACGGATGGACGATGGGCCCCCCCGCCGACAGCGAGTACGCCGTGGAGCCGGTGGGCGTGGCCAGGATGACGCCGTCCGACTTGTAGGTCGTAATCGGCACCCCGTCGATGGCCGTCTCATGGTCCGCGATGCGCGCCAGCGCGCCCTTGTTGATGACCACGTCGTTGAGGACCTCGTCCTCGATGAGCACCCTGCCGCCGCGCAGCAGCCGGCAGGTGAGCTTCATCCGGGAGTCCACCTGGGAGCGCCCCGCGAGCACCTGGTCCAGCATGGGGTACAGCTCTTCCACCGGGACTTCCGTCATGAAGCCCAGGCTGCCCAGGTTGACGCCCAGAATGGGAACCCCGCGGCCGCCCAGCAGGCGCGCCGCGTAGATGAGCGTGCCGTCACCGCCCAGCACCACCATCAGGTCCGCCCGGGCCACCAGCTCCCGGTCCTCCACCCGTGGCCAGCCCAGCTCATGGGCCAGCGAGCGGTCCGCCAGCACCGTCAGGTGGGGGTACCGCTCACGGATTTGAGCCGCGAGCGCTGCCGCCTCGGGCTTGTCCCTCTTCGCGACGATTGCCAGGGTCTGCACGCAACCCCGCCTTCTAGTCCAGGAGGGCCCCGGGCGGGCATGGGAAACGCCCGGGTGCCCGCCGGCTGACACACGTCAGGACGCGGCCTCCAGCGCCTCGCCGTCGTCCTGGGAGGCCACGCGGGGCTTCATGGACCGGCCGGCCACCTCGTACTGCTTGAGCAGACGGCGGAAGTTGGAGCGGTCCACGCCCGCCGCGCGCGCGGCGCTGGAGACGTTCTGGTTGTTCTTCTCCAGCAGGGCGGACAGGTACCGGCGCTCGAAGGCGCGCATCGCCAGGCGCTTGGCCTGGGCGTAGGGCAGGTGTGCCAGGCTGAACACCTCCACCGTGGAGTCCGGCTGGGGCGAGGACTGGAAGCCCGGCGGCAGGTCCTCCACGTCGATGACCTCGTTGCCCGTCAGCACCACCGCGCGCTCGATGACGTTCTCCAGCTCGCGCACGTTGCCCGTCCACCGGTTGCAGGTGAGGGCCTCCATGGCGCGCGGGGAGATGCCCGTCACCTTCTTGTCCGCCTTGGAGGCGTAGACCTTCAGGAAGTGGTGCGCCAGCAGGGGCACGTCCTCGGGCCTGTCCCGCAGGGGCGGCAGGTCGATGGTGATGACGTTGAGGCGGTAGAAGAGGTCCTCGCGGAACTTGCCCTGCTCCTTGGCGCGGGACAGGTCCACGTGGGTGGCGGCGATGACGCGCACGTCCACCTTCACCGGCTCGTTGGCGCCCACGCGTTTGACTTCGCCCTCCTGGAGCACGCGCAGCAGGCGGACCTGGGTGGCCGGGGGCACGTCGCCAATTTCATCCAGGAAGATGGTGCCGCCGTCGGCCGCCTCGAAGAGGCCCTTCTTGTTGCCGGTGGCGCCGGTGAAGCTGCCCTTCACGTGGCCGAAGAGCTCGCTCTCCAGCAGCGTCTCCGTCAGCGCCGAACAGTTGACGGCCACGAAGGGCTTGTCCTTGCGCGCGCTGCGGTAGTGGATGGCGCGGGCCACCAGCTCCTTGCCGGTGCCGCTCTCACCCTGGATGAGCACCGTGGCCGTGGAGTGGCTCACCGTCTCCACCAGCTTGAAGACGGAGCGCATCTGCGTGGACTGGCCGATGAGGTCCTCGAACTGGCTGCGGACCGTGAGGGCCTCCTCCAGCGCGCGGGTGCGGTCCTTGAGCGCCTTGCGCTCGGCCGCCTTGGCCACCGTGAGGCTGACCTCGTCGATGTTCTCGAAGGGCTTGGTGAGGTAGTCGTACGCGCCCGCCTTCACCGCCTCCACCGCCGTCTCCACGGTGGCGAAGGCCGTCATCATGATGACCTCCACGTCCGGGCGGTCCGCCTTGATGCCGCGCAAGAGGTCCATGCCAGACAGGTTGGGCATCTTGATGTCGAGGACGACCACGTCGATGGTGGGGTCCTTCGCCGCCGTCAGGCCCTCCACCGCGTCGTCAATGGCCACCACCGGGTGGCCCTCGCGCTGGAGAATCTGCGTCACGGCCTTGAGGACGACGGAGTCGTCATCCACGACGAGGACTTTGGCGCGCTTGACTTGGTTCACGGCAACCTCTCGAGCTGCAGGGGGATGGGCAGAAAAACGGTGAAGCAGGAGCCTTGGCTGACCTGGGTGTCCACGTGGAAGCTGCCCCCGTGGTCCTGGACGATGCGGTAGGCGATGGAGAGCCCCAGGCCGGTGCCTTCACCCGGGGCCTTGGTGGTGAACGACGGCTCGAAGATGCGCGGCAGGTGCTTCTGCTCGATTCCCGTGCCGGTGTCCGTCACCGCGAAGAAGCAGCGGTCGCCCTCGCGACCCGTCTCCAGCTTCAGCTTGCCCTCACGCGTGGGCAGCGACTGGAGGCCGTTCTGCAGCAGGTTGAGCACCACCTGGGCGAGCTGGCCGGGATCGCCGTACACCTGGGGCAGGCCGTCCGCGAGCCCCAGCGACAGCTCCACCGTGGGCATGGACTTGAGCTGCGCGCGGAACAGCACCGCCGCGTCCTCCACGCACTTGGACAAGTCGAAGGGCCGCCGGTCCTCCACGCGGCTGTGGCGGCTGAACTTGAGCAGGCTCTCCACGATGCGCTTGCAGCGCAGCGCGCTCTCCTCGATGAGGCCCAGCGACTCCAGGTCCGCCTTGCTGCGGCCCGCGTCGCGCGACATCAGCTGCGCGAAGGCGAGGATGCCGCCCAGCGGGTTGTTGATTTCGTGCGCCACCCCGCCGGCGAGCTGGCCCACCGCGGCCATCTTCTCCGTCTCGATGAGCCGCCGCGTCATCGACTGCTCCTCGGTGACGTCCCGGTAGGTGCAGACGACGCGCTCGTCCCCCGCCATGGGGTAGGCGGCCACCACGAAGGTGCGCCCGCCCTGGCGGACCTCACCGCGCGCGCCCTTGCCGCTCTCCACCGCCGCCGGCAGCGGGCAGCCCGTGCAGGGCTCGTTGCGGCCGAAGAGGTAGCGGTAGCACGTGGTGTCGGAGGGAATCTCCTCGATGGAGCGCCCCGCCACGTCCGCGTACGCGAGGTTCGCCCGCCGCACCGCGAAGTCCCGCGCGCGCACCACGCACAGCGGCGTCTCCATGCAGTCGAAGGACAGCTCCCACTCGCGCTTGGCCTGGCTGAGCATGCGCGTGCGCTGGGCGACGCGCTCCTCCAGGTCCGCGTTGAGCAGCTTCAGCTCCGCGTTCTGCGCCTGCGTCACCGTGTACAGCCGCTCGTTCTCCGCCTGGAGCGCGTACTGCTCGAAGGCGCTCTTCACCGTCAGCACCAGGTGGCTGTCGTTCCAGGGCTTGGAGATGAAGCGGAAGATTTCCGACCGGTTGATGGCCTCTTCGATGGCCTGCTGATCCGCCTGGCCCGTCAGCATGATGCGCTGGGCCCGCGGCTCCTGCTGCTTCACCCGGGTGAGGAAATCGACGCCATTCATCCCCGGCATGCGGAAATCGGAGATGACGACCTCGGGGTGGAACGCCTCCACCGCCCGCAAGCCCTGCTCGGCGTCCGTCGCCGTCTCGATGTCCCAGTCGCCGCGGCGCAGCACCCGGCGGATGGACTTGAGGATGTTCTCCTCGTCGTCGACCAGGAGCAGCCGCCCTCGTGGCGATTCGGCCGGCTGGCCGTGGACATGTGCGGCTTGAGAACCCATGAATTGTTTCCGCCTCTGGACAAGTGCAATGACCCTGCCAGCAGAAACTCCCTGCCCAACAGTCTGGAATCACGGGCCTTGACATTTCCCTGGCGCGAAACAACACCGAGTCTCATTAGACCCATCCCCACCAAATGGGTCAATTCAGACCCCGGGTCTTTGACCCGGGCTAGGTTCCGAGCGGACCGACCGGGAGCTGGGGATGCAGGCAGATGCGATCCCTGCCATCCCGTTTGGCCTGGTAGAGGGCCTCGTCAGCCGTCAGGAGCAGCTGCTCCGGAGTGAGGACGGTGCGGTGGGGGAAGCAGGAAACCCCAAATGAGGCGGTGACTTGCAGGCCGTCCTCCACCTCCAGCCGCAGGGCCCGCAGCTCGCGGCGGACCCGCTCGGCGACGGTGAGCGCCCCGGTGAGGTGGGTGCGGGGCAGCAGCACCGCGAACTCCTCCCCGCCATAGCGGGCCACCAGGTCCGTCTCGCGCACGCCCCGGGTGAGCGCGGCGGCCACGTCGCGCAGCACGCCGTCGCCCGCGGAGTGGCCGTACTTGTCGTTGATTTCCTTGAAGTAATCCAAGTCCAGCAGGATGAGCGACAGGGCGTCGTCGTAGCGCTGGGCGCGGCGGAACTCCTCCCTCAGCCGCTCCTGGAAATGCCGGTGGTTGTGGACGCCCGTGAGGCCGTCCGTCGACGACAGCCGCTGCAGCTCGCTCACCTGGGCGGCGAGCGCCTCCATCCGGGTCTGCGCGGACAGGGCGCGGTGCACCCGCGCCACCAGTTCATCCGGCGCCCATGGGTCAAACATGACCTCAGCGCCGCGACGCAGGGCCTCCAGCCCGAGTTCCCTGGGCTCGGGTGGGGCCAGGAGCACCACGGGGGGACCCACCGGGCCTTCCCCGGGTATCAGGCGTTCGAGCAGGTCCAGGCTGGCCTGGGCGTCCTCGCCCGGGCAGAGCACCACCAGCGATACCTCCCGCGCCAACCTCGGCACCTCCGGGCCGTGGGCGGTGATTCGGAGGGCGAACTCCTCCGGGCCCAGCGCGCGGGCCAACCGAGGCAACGTCGACTGCGAGTCGTCCACTACCAGCAGGGTGAAGGGCCTGGAGTTCACAGTGTCCCCGCAAAATGATGATTTCACGGTAGCACAGAAGTGCGACGGAGTGCGACCCCTGCCAATGGATAAAAACCGGATTCTCTGCTAGCGAGCCGCCAACTCCGCAGGTCCGTCCGCCGAGGTCGCCCGTGGCCCAATACCCGAGCATCAGCCTGTTCTTCCCCGCCTGGAACGAAGAGGACTACGTCGAGCGTGCCGTCAGCCGGGCGCTGGAGGTCCTCCCGGCGTTGACGGACGACTTCGAAATCATCGTCGTCAACGACGCGTCCACGGACCGTACCCGTGAGGTCTGCGAGGCGCTGGCCCTGAAGGTTCCCCAGCTGCGTGTCATCCACCACCCCGTGAATCTGAAGCTGGGTGGCGCCATGCGCACGGGGCTGGCGGCCTCGACGAAGGACATCGTCGTGTACTCCGATGTGGACCTGCCCTGGGACATGCGCGAGCTGGAGCGGGCGCTGCACCTGATGTCGTACCTGGAGGCGGACATGATTTGCGCCTTCCGGTTCGACCGCACGAGCGAGGGCCCCAAGCGCATCGTCTACTCGTTCGTCTACAACATGCTCATCCGGTCGCTGTTCGACATCCAGATAAAGGACGTCAACTTCAGCTTCAAGGTGATGCACCGCCGCGTGCTGGAGGCCATGGAGCTGCACAGCCAGGGCTCGTTCATTGACGCGGAGCTCGTGGTGAAGGCCATCCGCCAGGGCTTCCGCGTGTTCCAGATGGGCGTGGACTACTTCCCGCGCACACGCGGCGTGTCCACGCTGGCCTCGCCCTCCGTCATCGCGAAGATGGTGCGCGAGCTGATGCGGCTCTACCCGAAGATGCGCGCGCCGCAGCCGCCGGTACACCCGGTGCGCCTGCCGCCCTCCGTGCAGCAGCTCCACGCGGCGCCGCCGGGCCGCACGGCGCGAGGCTGAGCCCTTCGCATGACGCGCCCCCTCACGCGCCTGGTGGTGAACGCGGACGACCTGGGGCTCCACGCCTCACTGGACGCGGGCATCCTCCGCGCGCACCGCGAAGGCATCGTCACCAGCGCCACGCTGCTGGCCACGGGCCCCACCGCGCCCGAGGCCGCCGCCCGCGCGAAGGAAGCGCGGCTCGCGGTGGGACTGCATCTGGCCCTCTCCACGCGGCTGCCTCCCGCGGCGCCCGCGCATGAGGTGCCCACGGTGGCGCCGGACGGCCGGATGCGGGGCGGCTGGGCCGACTTCGCCCGCGCGTGGCTCACCGGACAGGTGCGCCGGGACGAGCTGGCGCGCGAGCTCTCCGCGCAGCTTCAGCGGGCCCGCGCGCTGGGCGTGGCGGTGGACCACCTGGACGGACACCAGCACCTGCACCTGCTGCCCGGCGTGCGCCCCCTGGTGGAGGCGCTGGCCGCGCGCGAAGGGCTGCCCCTGCGCTGGCCGGACGCCCTCCCCCGCCCTCGCTGGCTGAAGGCGCCGGGCCCCGCGCTGAAGGCCACGGTGCTGGCCGTGCTCGCACACGCCGCGCCTCGCGCGCCCCAGGGCGTGCGCCGGGTGAGCGCGGGCGGCGTCTTCGAGGCGGGGATGCTGGACGAGGCCGCCCTGCTCGCGGTGGTGGACGCGCTGCCCGCGGGCGACTTCGAGCTGGGCTGCCATCCGGGTGAAGGCACGCCAGACGTCCCCGAAGACCCGGCGTGGCGCTACGGCTGGGAAGCGGAGCTGGCGGCGCTCACCAGCCCGCGGGTGAAGGCGCGGCTACGTGAGCGCGGCATCGAGCTTCACAGCTACGGGACGCTGTTCTCCGCCACGTAGAGGACGTGCGGCGTGGTGTAGCCCTGGCCCAGGTCCACCACCTCACGCACCTCGAAGCCCGCGTCCTCCAGGTAGCGCGCCATCTCCGCGCGCGGCTTCAGCGCCATACCGCCGCTGGCCTTCGTTCGGCCCAGCAACGACACCATCACCCACTCCTGCGCCAGCGCCTTGCGGTGCTTCCAGGAGCCGTCTCCTTCCACCTCCTTGAGCAGCAGCCGCCCGCCGGGCTTCAGCAGGCCCCGCACGGTGGCAAGGAAGCCGGGCCACTTCGACTCCGGCAGCAGGTACAGCACGTCGCACACCACCGCCGCGTCGAAGCGACCCGAAGCCCCTCGGGCCAGCGTCTCCTCCACGGTGCCTTCCTCGATGCGCACGTTGGGCTGGCCCGCGAGCGCCCGCCGAGCCCAGGCCACCTTGCGCGAGTCCGGGTCCACGCCATGCACGATGCGGCCCGAGTCCTCCAGGGCCAGCAGCGCGGACAGCAGCCCATGCCCACAGCCGATGTCCGCCACGGTGCCGCCCGGCGTGCGCGCGGCCATGGCCAGCAGCGGCGCGGAGAAGGCCCGCGCGTGGACGTGGAAGCGCTCGGCGACGGGCAGCCCGTCGTAGCGAAGGAGGGCCTGTTCGAGGAGTGCGCTCATGAGACGTAGTAGTCCGCGCCGAAGGCCCACGAGAGGACGAGCAGCGACGCGGCGCCCACCGCCAGCGCCCCGCGCAGCAGCAAGGGCCGCTCGCGCAGCAGCATCGCCGCGGTGAGGAAGACGGGGAAGGCGGACAGCAGGTAGCGCCCCATGCCCATGAAGTCCTTGGTGGACCACGCGGGCAACCCGACGATGGCCAGCACGTAGACGGCGTAGCCCCACCCCAGCAGCTTGCGCGTGGGCCACACCAGCGCCAGCGCCAGCACCGTGAAGAAGGCGTGCGCGGCCAGCCGGAGGGCCTCGCGCGTGTCCCGCGGCGCCAGCACGACGCGCTCGAACCAGCTCACCTTCAGCCACGTGTGCCAGCCGGGAATCTGCTCCCAGCCGGGCGCGCCCTGCACCTTCACGAAGGCCACCGGGTCACCGAACTGGTGCCACAAGAAGAGCATGTACGCGCCGAAGCCCAGGCCCGACAGCACCGGCAGGAAGTCCACCGCGCTCCACTTCTCGCCTCGCGCGTGCTTCCACTCCAGCCGGCGCACCAGCAGGCCCAGCACCACCGCGGGCGCCACGGGCCGGGCCGCGGTGGCCACCGCCGCGACGAGGACGGCCGGCCCCAGGTGCCCGCGCTCCAGCAGCAGGAAGGCCGCCACCACCAGCATCACGAACAGCGCGTCCGAATACATGGCGCCGTAGAAGTAGAGCGTGAAGGGGTAGCAGGCCATCAGCAGCCCGGCCTTCAGCGCCGTGTCCTCGTCCGTCAGCTTGCGCGCCCAGACGGTGAAGAGCACCAGCGCCAGCGGGCCGCACAGCAGCGTGATGAACACGCCGGACTGGTACACGTTGGGCCCCAGCGACTCCACCGCGCGGATGAGCAGCGGGTACAGCGGGAAGAACGCCACCGAGCTCTGCTGCCCCGGGACGAACTGGTAGCCCTCCTGGGCAATCCGCATGTACCAGCTGGAATCCCAGGCCACCCAGCCCATGGTGAAGTACTCGTCGAGCCGGACGACGGGGTGGTTGGGGTCCTTGTGGAAGAAGCGCCAGGCCCCGGCGGTGGCGGCCGCGCCACAGGCCACGACTGCCGACAGGACGACGAGGGCGATGGTGCGGGACGCGGAGCGTGCCATTCGGCCCGGGAGGCTCGGGCCAGTGACGGCCTCCGGTCAAGCCCGGGAGCCCCTGATACGCGGGCTCCCGGATGCAGACACTGGAATGACTCAGCGCGGGTAGAACGTCTTGCCCGCCTTCACCATCTCCACCAGGTGCGGCGCGGGGGCGAACCGCTCCCCGAGCTTGTCGTGGTAGTGCTCCAGCTTGCGCAGCACCTCGGCCGGACCGCGGCTGTCCACGTAGTGGAAGGGGCCACCGAGGAAGGGCGGGAAGCCCAGGCCGAAGATGGCGCCCACGTCGCCGTCACGCGCGCTGCGGAGGATGCCCTCGCCCAGGCAGCGGATGGCCTCGTTGACCATCTGCAGCACCACGCGCTCCGCCATCTCCGCGCGGTCGAAGGAGCGGCGCTCCGTGCCGTGCGGCAGCAAGGCGTAGATGGAGCTGTCCACCTCCTGCTTCTTCCCGTCCTCGTACAGATAGAAGCCCTTCTGCGTCTTGCGGCCCAGGCGGCCGTCGGCCACCACCTTCTCCAGGGCCTTGGGCGCCGCCATGCGCTTGCCGAAGGCGGCCTCCATGATGGGGCCCACCTTCTGCGCCACGTCGATGCCCACCTCGTCCAGGAGGGTAATCGGGCCCACGGGGAAGCCGAACTCGACCAGCGCCCGGTCCAGCTCCGCGATGTCCGCGCCCTCCGCCAGCAGGTACGCCGCCTCGTTCATGTACGGCGCGAGGATGCGCGAGGTGTAGAAGCCCGGCCCGTCGTTGACGACGATGACCGTCTTGCCCTGCTTGCGCCCCACCTCCACGCAGGTGGCCGTCACCCAGTCCGCGGTGCCCGCGTGGGTGATGACCTCCAGCAGCGGCATCTTGTGGACCGGGCTGAAGTAATGCATGCCAATGACTTGCGCCGGCCGGCGGCTGCCCTTGGCCAGCTCCGTAATCGGGATGCTGGAGGTGTTGGACGCGAAGATGGTCTGGTCGCCGGTGACGGCCTCCACCTCCGCGATGATGCGGTGCTTGAGCTTGAGGTCCTCGAACACCGCCTCGATGACGAGGTCCGCCGACTTGAAGCCGCTGTAGTCCGTGCCCGCCGTCACCAGGGCGGACTTCGCCGTGGCCTCGCGGCGCGTGAGCGAGCGCCGCTTCACGCGCTCATCCAGGATGGACTGCACCTGCTTCATGGCCCGGCCCACGCCCGCGTCGTCCTTGTCCTTCACGCGCACGGGCACGCCCTGCAGCACGCTGGTGACATAGGCGATGCCGCCGCCCATCAGCCCGCCGCCCAGCACCGCCACCTTCTTCACCTCGCGCGGCTTCGCGTCGGGGTTGGAGGTGCCGTTCTCCTTCTTCAGCGCCGTGGTGGCGAAGAAGATTTCGACCAGCCGCTTGGAGACGTCCGACACCACCAGCTCGCCAAAGGCCTTCGCCTCCGCCTCCTGGCCCGCCTTGTGCCCGGACTCCAGGCCCACGCGCACGACTTGAAGCGCCTTCTCCGGCGCGGGGAACTTGCCGCGCGTCTTCTTCAGGAGCTGCTTGCGCGCCTGGTCGAAGAGGACCTTGCGGCCCAGCGGGTTGTCCTCCAGCGCCACCTCCGCCCACAGCTCCTTGTTGGCCAGGCCCTGGATGAAGCCCGCCAGCCCCTTCGCCTTGCCGCTCGCGGCCACGCCCTTGAAGCCCTGGCCGTGACGGCGGTCCACCTTCAGCTTCCCTTCGGCCAGCTCCTTCGCGCGCCGCACGGCGATGGCGCGGAGGATGGGCGCCGGCACCACTTCATCCACCACGCCCAGCTTCTTCGCCTTCGCGGGCTTGAGGCTCTTGCCGGTGAGGATGAGGTCCAGCGCCGCCTGCACGCCAATCAGCGCCGGCAGCCGCTGGGTGCCGCCCGCGCCCGGAATCAGGCCCAGCTGCACCTCCGGCAGACCCAGCGACGTCTTCGGGCTGTCGGTGGCGATGCGGTAGTCACACGCCAGCGCCCACTCCAGGCCGCCGCCCAGACAGGCGCCGTGGATGGCCGCGACGACGGGCTTGGGGAAGGCGTCCAGCCTGTCGAAGCCCTCCTGTCCGTTGCGGCTGATGGCGGTGGCCTCCTCCGCCGTCTTGATGGTCTGCAGGAAGTCGATTTTCGCCCCGGCGACGAACGAGTCCTTCTTGCCGGACGTGAAGACGACGGCCTTCACCTCGGGCTCGCGCTCCGCGCGCGTCATGACGCGCAGGAAGGCCTCGCCCGTCTCCGGCGACAGCGTATTCACCGGGGAGTCCGGCAAATCGAAGGTGATGACGGCGACGCCGTCCTCCACCTGGTACGAGAAGCCCTGCTTCACCTCGAGCTCTTCCGCCTTGGTGGCCATCACGCACGCTCCAGGATGACGACGGCGCCCAGGCCGCCCGCCGCGCAGACGGTGCACATCACCGTGTTCTTGTTCCGACGCTTCAGCTCGTTGAGGGCCTGGGTGACGATGCGCGCCCCCGTGGCCCCGAAGGGATGGCCAATGGCGATGGAGCCGCCCGTCACGTTCAGCCGCTCGCGGTCGACTTCGCCCACCGGCGCGCTCCAGCCCGCCTTCTTCGCGAAGGCCGGGGACGCCAGCGCCTGGAGGTTGCTGGCCACCTGCGCGGCGAAGGCCTCGTGCATCTCCACCAGGTCGATGTCCGAAAGCTTCATGCCCGCGCGCTTGAGCGCCGTGGGCACCGCGTAGGCCGGACCCTGGAGCAGCTGGTCACCCGGGTCCGTGGCGGCGTAGGCGTGGCTGCGCAGGAAGCCCAGCGGCTCGTAGCCCAGCGCGCGCGCCTTCTCCTCGCTCATCAGCAGCAGCGCCGCGGCGCCGTCCGTCAGCGGCGACGCGTTGCCCGCCGTAATCGTGCCGTACTTGCGGTCGAACGCCGGCCGGAGCTGCCCCAGCGCCTCCAGGCTGGCGTCCTCACGGACGATGTTGTCGCGCTCCGCCGTCTTGTCGAACTTCGGCGGCACGACGACGTGCATGACCTCGTTGTCGAACAGGCCGTCCTTCCACGCCTTGGCCGCGTTGCGGTGCGAGTTCCAGGCGATGCGGTCCTGCTCCTCGCGGGAGATGCCGTTCTCCTTGGCCATCTTCTCCGCGCTCTCCCCCATCGTCATGCCGGTGGAGTACTCGGCGATGGCCGGGGGCACCGGCAGCAAGTCCTTGGCCTTGAGGCGCTGGAAGGGCTTGAGCTTGTCCGGCAGCGAGCGCCCCTTGGACGCCGCCACCAGCGCGTGGGCCAGCGGCCGGCTGGTGAAGATCGGCGCGTCCGACATGGACTCGGTGCCGCCGGCGATGATGACGTCCGCCTCACCCATGGCAATCGCGTTGGCCGCCGTCGTCATCGCCTGGATGGACGTGGCGCACGCGCGCGACACCGTGAAGGCATCAATCGTCTTCGGCAGCCCCGCCGCGATGACGACCTCGCGGGCAATGGACGGCGCCGTCAACGTGGGGATGACCTGACCGAACACCACCTGGTCGATGACGTTCGGGTCCAGGTCCGTCTTCTGCACCAGCTCCTGGACCACCAAGCGGCCCAAATCCAGCGCCGTCAGCGCCGAGAAGACGGAGCCCGCCTTGACGAACGGGGTCCGCAGGCCGCGGACGATGGCCACCCTTCGGGGGCCGTTGCGCTTCTCGCTTGCCATGTGTGCCTCACCTCCTGCGACGTCGGGAGGTGGGCATCTAACGAGCGGCAATGCGCCGCGTCAATCGTCCGTTGATTCAAAAATCAATCGGTGGACACTCCCTACGGGGCTGCCCGTGGGGGTGAAAGCGACCCTACGCCCCCAGCGTGCCCTGGCGCAGCGCCACGCCGTGGCGGTGGACGGCCTCCACCAGGAACTTCGCGGACTCGGGGTCCGTGGGGGGGAGGATGCCGTGGCCCAGGTTGAAGATGTGCCCCACCGGGCCCGCGCGGCGGAGGATGTCCTTCACGCGGCCGTCCAGCTCCTCCCGGGGGAGGAACAGGTGCAGCGGGTCCAGGTTGCCCTGCACCGCCACGTCCGGCCCCAGCACCTTCCGGCCCTCGTCCATGGGCAGCGTCCAGTCCAGGCCCACCACGTCCGCGCCGGTGCTCTTGAGCAGCGACAGGTGCGTGGACATGCCCACGCCGAAGACGATGACGGGCACGCCGGTGGCCTTCAGCTCGGACACCATGCGCTTGAGGTACGGCATGCAGAAGCGCTCGTAGTCCCACGGCGACAGCTCGCCGCCCCACGAGTCGAAAATCTGGACGATGCTCGCGCCCGCCTCCACCTGCATCTTCAGGTAGGGGATGAGCGTGTCGGTGAGCTTGCCGAAGAGGCGGTGCGCCAGCTCGGGCTGCTCGAACATCAGCCGCTTGATGAGGATGTAGCTCTTGGAGCCGCCCCCCTCCACCATGTACGCGGCCAGGGTGAAGGGCGCGCCCGCAAAGCCGATGACGGGCACGGAGTCATTGAGCGCCTTGCGCGTGCGGCGGATGGCCTCGGCCACGAAGCCGGTGCCCTCCACCGGGTCCGGCACGCCCAGCTTGTCGATGTCCGCCGCGGTGCGCACGGGATTGGGGAAGTGCGGCCCCTTGTCCCCCAGCTCCAGGGTGATGCCCATGGCCTCCACGGGGATGAGGATGTCGGAGAAGATGATGGCCGCGTCCACGCCCAGGCGCGTCACCGGCTGCACCGTGACTTCCGCCGCCAGGTCCGGGTGCTTGCACAGGTCCAGGAAGGCGATGTTGCCGCGGATGGCCCGGTACTCGGGCAGGTAGCGGCCGGCCTGGCGCATCAACCAGACCGGCGTCGTGTCAGTGGGCTGGCGGCGCGCCGCGCGGAGGAGTCGGTCGTTCACTTCGAACCTCGGAGTGGGCCCCGCTCCAGGCGGGGCGAAAGGAAGCAGGTGCGGTCAGCGCCGGCTCCACGCCAGGGTCTGGCGCAGCGGTCCGGTGCCTTCGTCCACGAACAACAGGCGGTTGGCGCCGTCCTCCCAGTCGAACGTGCCCTGGGAGCCGTCGCGCAGGAGCTTGTACTCGAAGACGG
Organism: Myxococcus vastator; assembly: GCF_010894475.1. Classification (GTDB taxonomy): domain Bacteria; phylum Myxococcota; class Myxococcia; order Myxococcales; family Myxococcaceae; genus Myxococcus; species Myxococcus vastator. The sequence continues at coordinate 26,678 of NZ_JAAIYB010000006.1, read as the reverse complement.
CGCCCACGGGCAGCGACAGCGCGAAGCCGTCAGGCCCTGGACGAAGCGAGCGCTCGGGCTTCCACCCGCCCAGCTCCGGCCCGCTGCCCACCAGCCGCACCGCCGGGTCCTCCACGGCCAGCTCCACCCTGCGCCGCGAGCCCATCCCCCGCCACCGCAGGCCCGCGAGCTTCGCCGCCGGGGCGAAGCCGCCCGCCGTCTGGGGCGTCAGCCGCGCCAGGGCCACCTCACCGGCGGGCACGCGCACGGAGCCCACATCTCCGGCGGCCAGCGGCGGCGCCAGGGCCAGCGGCTCCAGCTTCGAGCCGGCCAGCCCGTCCGGCAGCGGCACGTCCACGGCGCTGTCACGGGTATTCACGGCGATGACGACGGCCTCGTTGGCGGTGACGCGCGCGTAGGCGAAGAGGTCCTCCCGGGCGGCGAGCATCAACGTCTCGCCACGCTGGAGGGCCTCACTGCCCCGCCGCAACGCCAGCAGCCCGCCAATCCACGACCGCAGCGGGTGGTTCGTGAAGCGCATGTCGCCTCGGTTCTCCGGCTCCTTCGCGCCCGTCAGGCCCTCCTCGGTGCCGTAGGTGAGCGCCGGCACGCCGCGCGCGGTGAGCTGCACCGCCAGCGCCCGCTTCACCCGCTCCACGTCGCCGCCGCACTCACTCATGACCCGGGGCAGGTCGTGGTTGTCCACCATCGTCACCAGCGCGCCCGGCGCCGGGTACAGCCGGTCGTTGAAGAGGATGGCGCCCAGGTGCGACGGGGAGCGGTCCCTGCAGAAGACGTCCACCAGCGCGAAGGCCAGCGGGAAGTCGAACATCGTCCCGAAGCGACCTTCCTTCATCGTGTCCGACAGCAGCACCGGGTCGCCGTCCAGCATCTCCCCCAGCAGCAGGAAGCCCGGCCCCGCGTGCTGGCGAAGGTCGTCGTTGTAGCGAGCCCAGAAGGAGGTGGGCATGTGCTTCACCGCGTCCAGCCGGAAGCCCGCGGGCTTGAGCACGTCCACCCACCGGCGCGAATGCGCCAGCAGGTGCGCGTACACCTCTTCCTTCTCCACGGCGAGGTCCGGCAGGCCGTGCACGTCCCCCATCACCAGCTCACGCGAATCGCTCCAGTCCTTGATGGGGCCCTGGCCATGGAACCAGTCGGGCCGCTCACGCGACAGGCGCGTCTCCGGCCCCACGTGGTTGAGCACCACGTCCAGCACCAGCCGCATGTCCCGGCGGCGCAGCTCCGCCGACAGCGTCTTCAGCAGCGCCTCGTCTCCGAAGCGCGGCTCCACCCGGCCGAAGTCCTCCACCCAGTACCCGTGGAAGGCGCCGTACCCGTAGAACGTGTCGGTGCGCATCTGGAAGACAGGTGAAAGCCACACCGTGCGGACACCGAGCTGCTGAAGCCCGTCCAGCCGGTCAATGACACCTTGCAGGTCTCCGCCGTGAAAGGCCTGCGCGTCCTCCAGGTCCACTGCGCCGTCGTTCTTCGGGTCTCCATTGGAGAAGCGGTCCACCATCACGAAGTAGACCGCGTCTCCCGCCGGCGGCTCCCACGAGCCGCGGTAGGGCGCGGGCGTGGGCGGCGTGCCCTTGCCCGGCTCGATACCCGGCCCGGCCGGCGCGTTGAGGCCCGGCACCGTGCCCGGACCACCGTCCGTGTCCGGCACCAGGAAAGGCGAGGCCAGGAAGGAGTCGAACAGCGCGCCCGCCTGACTGGCGATTTGCGGGGCCACCTCCAGCTGCGCGTCGTCCTCGCGCTGCTGGTCGAACTGGAGCGCGGCGCCGTAGTCCTGGCTGACGACGGTGGGCGCCATGGCGGAGTCCGCGCGCGCGCCCGTGGTCCGCACCGAGATGTCCCACGAGAAGCGGCCGCCCACCTGGCTGAAGAAGGTCACCCGCGTCTCCACCAGCAGGTGCAGCGGCGCCTCCGGCGTCAGCGCCTTCAGCATCTCGAAGCGGCGCTGCGAGTCGCGCACCTTCGCGAAGTAGGCGGCGTAGTCCGCGTAGGGCACCACCTCCGCGCGCAGGTTGCGTTTGGCCAGGGTCTCCGCGATGCGCTGCTTGAGCCCCTCCGGGACGTCCGCCACCACGCCGGCCCGCCGCGCGTCATCCCGCACGTAGGCCACGGCGACCACCGTGCCGATAGGCGCCAGGGGCGGCGGCGCCGCGCGGGGCAGACACGCCGCCAGCGTCACCGCGGCCAGCGCCGCCGTGAGGGAGACCACCACGCTCCATCGCCTTGTCAGAACCATCCTTCGGCCTCGATCGCGACCACCGAGTGCCAGTGACGCTCGGGGCCGACGTAAACGTTGTACTGGTCCAGGCTGTCCACGAAGGAGTTGCCGAACGCCGCGTGCTGGGTGGAGCGCTGGAGCCCGTACAGCAGCCGCAGGCTGGGGCGGGCGTAGATGCTGCGGCCCGTGGGGTTGAGCACCACGCCGGCCTTGAACTGCCAGGTGTCGCGCGTGTCGCTGTCACCGAACTCCAGGCCGCGCGCGTCCGCCATGCCGCCGGTGCTGGTGAACACCGAGTCCACGTGGTTGCGGTAGAGGTTGCCGTTCAGGCTCTTCTCGCGCGCGAGGCTGCTCTCCACCAGGAGGTGGACCCTGTCGGTGAGGAAGTACTGGAGGCGAAGCACCGTGGAGGCGATGACGCGGTTGTCCTCGCCCGCGACAATCTCGTTGTCCTTGTTGAACGAGTAGCCGGCCCACACGCCCCAGAGCGCCTCCAGCTTGTCGGGGATGATACGCAGGTAGGCCTCGTTGCCGAGGTTGGCGTCGTAGCGCTCGTCGGTCTGGTCCGTGACATACACGGTCCAGTCCCGGCCCCGGAAGTTCTCCGTGTAGAAGGGCTGTGGGTGGCGCTTCTCGAACGTCAGGTACATGTTGCTCCACACCAGCGGCCCCACATTGCCGAAGCCCAGGTAGCCCATGGCCCGGTAGGACAGCGCGCTGCGCGCCTGGAGGTCCGGGACCAGGTCCTCCACGCCCGGGTTTGCCTCGAAGTAGCGCCGCACCACCTCGCGCCGCGCGAAGTTCTCGTAGTTGGTATTGGGCGACGCGTAGAGCGCGTTCCGGTTGCCGCTCACCGCGGGCTCGTAGCCCACCTGGCCGCGGATACCCACCTCCAGGTGCCCGGGAATCAGCCGGTAGCGGAACGACGCGGCGCCCGTCAGCACCGTGTTGTAGTTCCGGGGCCGCAGCGTGTAGCCGCTGTCACCGACCGCCAGGAGGACGTCGTAGCGGTCGCCCTGGTACGTGCCGGACAGGCCCACCGTGTCCCAGAGCACCGTGCCGGGACGCTGGTCGTAGATGTGCAGGTCGTTCCAGCGGTCCTCGAGCGTGCCCAACTGCCACGTCACCCGGTCCAGCAGAATGTTGCCGGCGCGGACGAAGAGGTAGTCGGCGCTGAAGTTCACCAGCGAGCCGTTGCCGGGGTCCGCTGAACGGAACGAAGTGCCGGAGATGCGGGAGTGGACCTCGGCCCACACCTCATCGGACCCCGGCGTGGCCTGGAGCGCATCCAGCCGGAGGTTGAGCTCGCCGTAAGGGCTCTCGTTGAGGAGCCGGCCGTAGAGCCAGTAATAGCCCAACTGACCGGAGCCGCCCGAGAAGTCCGGGCGGGTCATGATGCGGAAGTAACCCGCGGCCCCGAAGCGATCCCGAGGAGCATCGGCCAGGGCAACGAGTGGGAGGAACGTCAACAGGAGGGCGCCGAGGCGCGCAGGCAGGACTCGCATGGGCGGGCCCTGCTTATAGCGCAACCTCGGCTGCCTGCCCTACTCCGCGCGCAGGACGACGATGGTTCTTTCCGGCATCCCATACGTCGGGCCGTTCACGGGCGACGGGACATCCAGCCACGCGTTGCCCGTGGACCGGCTGGCCAGCCCCGCGGTCGTGAGATAGGCCGGGCTGTCGAAGTACGCCTGCGTGTCGATGAGCCGCGTCCACTTGCGGCCTTCGGGCAGCGTGAACTCCACCGCGCGGGGCTCCATGTTGATGAGCACCAGCAGCTCCGGCCCGTAGGACGCGTCGTGGTAGTGAATCATCAATTGCTTGCTGTCCCACGCCGCCTCGGTGTTCTGGGCGCTCTTCCAGGCCAGCGGCGCGCCCGTGCCGTAGTCCTTCGGCGCGAAGGCGTAGGCGTGCTCCTTGCGCAGGCGGATGGCTGCCTTCACGAACTCGAACATGCGGTGGCGTTCGTCGCGCGCCAGGTACGCGCCCCACTGGTACCAGTTGAAGGCGTTGTCGGACAGCGTGGAGTAGGCGTTGTTGTTGCCCAGCTGCGTGCGCATCCACTCGTCGCCGCCGAGAATCATCGGCGTGCCGTGGCTGATCATCATCGACATGAAGGCATTGCGAATCATCTGCCGGCGCATGCTCTCCGCGCGCTCGTCGCCAATGGGCCCCCAGTTGCGGGAGCGGTTGTGCTCCTCGCCGCTGACCTTGTCGCAGAAGGGGCTGTTCGGGTTGTCACAGCACACCGGGTTCAGCGGACCGCAGCGGTTCTGCTTCTCGTCGTACGCGAACAGGTCGTACATCGTGAAGCCGTCGTGCACGGTGATGAAGTTCATGGAGTGATACGGGCGGCGGCCGTTGCGCTCGAACCACTCCTGGCTGCCGTACATCAGGAAGCCGCCGTCCACCGTGCCGGGCCGGCCGCACAGCGAGCCCTCGTTGGAGTTGAGCTTCCAGCCGTCCTGGTTGATGAACGCGCGCCACCAGTCACGGAAGCGGCCGTTCCACTCGTACCAGCCGTTGCCCGGCTGCGTCCTGGCGTTGGGGAACTCGCCCAGCGGCATGCAGTACCAGCCGCCCGCGCTCCAAGGCTCGGCGATGATGCGGGTGTTGTACTTCTGGAGCACCGGGTCGTCGATGACGTCCTGGAGCACGGTGTTGCGCGGGTCGTCCCAGCGGTTGTAGTCGCCGTCGCGCTCGCCCAGGATGGGCGCCAGGTCGAAGCGGAAGCCGTCCACGTGGAGCTCTTCCACGTAGAAGCGCAGGCTGTCGATGATGAGCTTGCGCGTGGGCCGGTGGTTGGGCCGCGTCTGGTTGCCGACGCCCGTGTTGTTCCAGTACGTGCGGCGGTCCGGGTTGAGCGCGTAGTACGCCTGGTTGTCGATGCCGCGGAACGAATAGAGGCCGGCCGTCTCCGCGGGGTCCAGGGACTCCAGCGGCTCGCCGGGCATGACGTCATCCGTCTCCAGCTTCTCGCGCCACAGGCCGCCTTCGCCGGTGTGGTTGTAGACGACGTCGACCAGCACCTCGATGCCGTGCTTGTGGAGCTGCTCCACCATCCACTTGAACTCGTTGATGACCTGGTGCGGCTCCTTGAAGGCCGCGTAGGACACCTCGGGCGCGAAGAAGTTGATGGTCTGGTAGCCCCAGTAGCCACCGTCCAGCGGCTTCTCGTGGATGGGCAGCAGCTCCACCGCGGTGATGCCCAGCTCGGCCAGGTAGGCCGCCTTCTCACCGAAGCCGCGGTAGGTGCCGGGGAAGCGCACGCCGCTGGCGGGGTCCGCCGTGAAGCCCTTGGCGTGGACCTCGTAGACGATGAGGTCCTGCCAGCCGTGCCCCTGCCAGTGCTCGTCCTGGCGGTTGGCGCGCCACTGCTGCTCCACCTCGCCCCACGCGTAGTCGCCGTCCTTGACGAGCACGCTCTTGGCGGAGGCCGCGTACGTCACCTCCGTGCGGGCAGGGCCACTGGCCGTGCTGCCCTTGCCCCAGTCGTGGTCGCGGTGCAGGGCCTTGGAGTACGGGTCCGTCAGGAGCTTGTTCGGATTGAAGCGGTTGCCGTAGACGTCCGCGTCCGCCTTGAAGCCGTGGATGGACCCGGGGAACCACCGCGGGTCGTACTCCCAGTTGGGGCCCCACGCGCGGAAGCCGTAGTGCTGCCCCGGGCCCACGCCTTCCACGTAGACGCTCCACACGTCCCCGTAGCGCGTCATCTCGTAGGTGCGCGCCGGGCGGTTGCTCTCCGGATCCTCGAAGAGCAGCAGCTCCAGCCGGGTGGCGTTCTCCGAATACAGGGCGAAGTTCACGCCCTTGTCCACGTACGTGGGGCCAATCTGGCGAAGGGACTCGATGTCGTCCACCGAGTAGCTCGGGGCCCGAGCCTCACCGTGGTACAGCCGGACGTAGTCGCTCTCGCTACAGCCAGCGGCGAACAGGGCGGTGGACAGCGCCGCGCCCACGAGACGGAACATTCTGGGAGTGCGCATCAGGGAGGCTGACCTCGAGGTCCGGACATGACTCGGCCCGGCAATAAAGCTCCGCTTCCATAACAAGCGCCTTCCGTGGCTGACAAGGCAGGGCCCCGGCTTCACCTCGGGAGCGGCCCTCCGTTCAGTGGTGCACACCCCTGGATGACGCAGTGCGTTCAACCAAGGAGGTTTGAGGAAGAGACGAGCGTCCGGGTAAGGTGCGCGACCGTCTCCCCATCAATTTCCGAGCACGACTTGTCCGAAGTCACCCTGAGCGGGATCAAGAAGTCGTTTGGCCAGAACCTCATCGTGAAGGGCGTGGACCTTCAGGTGGGCGAAGGCGAATTCCTGGTGATGGTCGGCCCCTCCGGGTGCGGGAAGACGACCCTGCTTCGGCTCATCGCGGGCCTGGAGCAGGTGGACGCGGGCGAGGTGCGCATTGGCGGCGCCCGGGTGAACGACGTGCCGCCGCGTGATCGCGACGTGGCGATGGTGTTCCAGTCCTACGCGCTCTACCCGCACATGACGGTGCGGGAGAACCTGGCCTTCGGCCTGACGCTCCGGAAGTTCCCCGCGGCGGAGATTGACGCGCGCGTGCAGGAGGTGGCCGGGATGCTGGAGCTGAGTCACCTCTTGGAGCGCAAGCCCAAGGCCCTGTCCGGCGGCCAGCGCCAGCGCGTGGCCATGGGGCGCGCCATCGTCCGCAGGCCCAAGGTCTTCCTCTTCGACGAGCCCCTCTCCAACCTGGACACCGCGCTCCGCGTCCAGATGCGCGGCGAGTTGGCGCGGCTGCACCGCCGGCTGGGCGCGACGATGATCTACGTCACCCACGACCAGGTGGAGGCCATGACGCTGGCCACCCGCGTGGCCGTCTTCAATGGCGGGCTCCTCCAGCAGGTGGGACCGCCGCTGGAGCTCTACAACCGCCCCGCCAACCGATTCGTCGCGGGGTTCCTCGGCTCGCCCGCCATGAACTTCCTGGAGGCGCGGCGCGAGGGGGCGCTGTTGACCGGCAAGGGCTTCACCCTGCCCTGTCCCGCGGACGTGCCCACCGCGCACGCCACGGTGCTGCTGGGCCTGCGGCCCCAGGACCTGCGCGTGGGGGCCCAGGGGCCGCTCACCGGCACCGTGGACGCGGTGGAGCGCCTGGGCTTCGACGGGTACGCCTTCGTCACCACGGAGGCCGGACTGGTGGCCGCGCGCTTCGACAAGGGCGTCAACGTCGCGGTGGGTGACCAGGTGCACCTGGCCCCCGTGGCGGACGCCCTGCACGTCTTCTCCCAGGACGGCGCGGTGGCGCTGCGCCATCCGGAGCAGCGCGCCCCGTTGGAGGTCGCGTCGTGAGCCGGTGGTTCGGGCTGGCGCTGCTCGCCACGGCGCTGAGCGCGCACGCGGCGCCCGAGCCGGCGAAGCCGCTGAAGCTGTGGCACGCGTACCGCGGCGGCGAGGAGACGGCGCTCGTCCAGGCCACGGAGCTCTTCACCGCGAAGACGGGCGTCCAGGTGGAGCTGCTCGCCCTGCCCTACGACGCCTACGCGGCCAAGCTGACCAACGCCATTCCGCATGGCGTGGGCCCGGACGTCTTCATCTTCAACCACGAGCGGCTGCGCAACTTCCACGCGCAGCACCTGGTGGCTCCCGCCAGCGGCCTGGCGCGCGACGACTATTTCCCCAATGCCATCGAGGCGCTGGAGGTGGATGGCCAGGTGTACGGCTATCCCATGTCGCTCAAGTCGCTGGCGCTGTACGTCAACACGAAGCTCGTGCTCCAGCCGCCGGAGACGACGGACGCGCTGCTGGCGATGCTGCCCGCGCTGTCGGACGCGGGCGAGGGCCGCTTCGGCATGGCGTACGAGAGTGGTGACTTCTACTTCCACGCGGGCTTCGTCTTCGGCTTCGGCGGCGAGCTGTTCGACGCCTCCGGCCGCGCGAGCTTCGACACGCAGGGCATGGCCCGCTCGCTGGCCTTCGTGAAGGACCTGCAGGACCGGCGCTTCATTCCCCAGGAGGCATCGGGCGCGCTGGTGAAGAGCCTCTTCAACGACGGCCGCGCCGCCATGGTCATCAGCGGGCCCTGGTTCGCCGGGGAGATTGGCCCGGACGTGGACTACCGCGTGGTGGGGCTGCCGGTGGTGAGCGCCACGAACATCCCCATCCGCCCCTTCCTGGGCGTGGAGACGGCCTACGTGTCCTCGCGCTCCGCGCGCGGGGAGCAGGCCCAGGCGCTGGCGCGCTTCATCTCGCTGGGCGAGGCCTCACGCGTGCGCGCCACGGTGGGCCGGCAGATTCCGGCGGACGTGGCCGCGTACCGCTTGCGCGAGGTGCGGGAGGACACGCTCATCTCCTCCTTCCGTGAGGCGGCCCGCCACGCGACGCCCATGCCCAACACGCTGGAGATGGCGCGTGTGTGGGAGCCCATGAAGCTGGCGCTGCGCGCGGTGCTCCAGGGCGGCACCGAGCCCCAGGACGCGGGCGCGCTGGCGGACCGGCGCTACCGCGCGCTGCACCGCGAGCGTCCGCCCGAGGCCAGCCCGCTGCCCTGGCTGGGATTGGTGGGCGCCATGGCGCTGGGCGGCTCCGTCTATGTGCTGCGGCGCCCCGCGGCGACGCTGCCCTTCAAGCGGCGGTATCCGGACGTGGCGCAGGCGGTGGCGTACATCACCCCCGCGGCGGCCGGCGTGGCGGTGCTGGTGTTCGTCCCCTTCGCGGTGGGCCTCAGCCTGTCGCTGTTCCACCACGAGGCAGGGGCGTACTCCTTCGTGGGCCTGGCCAACTTCGTGGACATCCTGGCCAGCCGCGGCTACAGCCTCACCGAGCCCCTGTCCTTCTACTTCACGCTGGCCGTGACGCTGCTGTGGGCGGTGGTCAACGTGGTGCTCCACGTCAGCATCGGCCTGTTCCTGGCGCTGCTGTTGAAGGATCCGCTGCTGAAGCTGCGGGGGGTCTACCGGGTGCTGCTCATCATCCCCTGGGCGGTGCCCAACTACATCACCGCGCTCATGTGGAAGGGCATGTTCCACCGGCAGTTCGGCGCCATCAACGGCCTGCTGGTGGCCCTGGAGTTGGAGCCGGTGAGCTGGTTCACCCGCTTCTCCACCGCCTTCGCGGCCAACGTGGCCACCAACACCTGGCTGGGCTTCCCCTTCATGATGGTGGTGGCGCTGGGCGCGCTCCAGTCCATCCCCCAGGAGCTCTACGAGGCCGCGGAGGTGGACGGCGCGAGCAAGTGGACGCAGTTCCGCCGCATCACCCTGCCGCTGCTGAGGCCCGCCATGCTGCCGGCCGTCATCCTGGGCAGCGTGTGGACCTTCAACATGTTCAACATCATCTACCTGGTGTCCGGCGGTGAGCCGGGCGGCGGCACCGACATCCTGGTGTCCGAAGCCTACCGTTGGGCCTTCCAGCGCAACGAGCAGTACGGCTTCGCGGCGGCGTACTCGGTCCTCATCTTCGTGGTGTTGCTGGCCTGGTCCGCCTTCACCAAGCGCCTGATGCGGTCGTCCTCGGAGGTGATGGGATGAACCGCCCCTCGCGCTTGAAGATGGCCGCCATCCACGCCGGGCTGACGCTGTTGTGCATGGCCACGCTCTACCCGGTGCTCTGGGTGGTGAAGATGGCGCTGTCGCCCACGGATGGGCTGGCGCTCACCGCCAACCCCTTCCCCGACACCGTCACGCTGGAGCACTTCCGGCAGGTGCTCTCCGGCACGGACGCGGCGGGGCGGTGGGTGTTCGGCCGGCAGCTCCTGGCGAGCATCGTCGTGGCCGGCGCCACCACGCTGGTGGGCCTGACGCTGGCGGTGTCCGCGGCCTACGCGCTGTCGCGCTTCCGCTTCCCCGGCAAGGAAGGCGGGATGCAGGCGCTGCTGGTGACGCAGATGTTCCCGGCGACGCTGATGATGGTGCCCATCTACAGCATCCTCCAGAAGCTGCACCTGCTGGACAGCCTCACGGGGCTCGTCCTCGTCTACGCCACCACCGCCCTGCCCTTCTGCATCTGGAACCTCAAGGGCTACTTCGACACGCTGCCGCGCGAGCTGGAAGAGGCGGCGGTGATGGACGGCGCCTCCACCTTCCAGGTGTTCGTGCGCGTGGTGCTCCCGCTGGCCCGGCCCGCGCTGGCCGTGACGGCGCTCTTCTCCTTCATGACGGCGTGGAACGAGTTCATCCTCGCCGCCACGCTGCTCAATGACCCGTCCCGCTTCACCCTGCCCGTCGCGCTCCAGCGCTTCGTCGGCGAGCACAAGGTGGAGTGGGGCAAGTTCGCCGCGGGCGCGCTCATCGTCTCCGCGCCGGTCATGGCTTTGTTCTTCGCTCTCCAGAAACACCTCGTCGGCGGGTTGACCGCTGGCGGCGTCAAGGGGTGATGTCGATGTCGTCTCGCTGCCTCCGTGCCCTCTTCCTCGTCCTGCCTCTGCTGGTCGTCGCCTGTGGCGATGACTCAGACGGAGGCCCTCCTCCCAGCGACAACGCGCCCATCGTGCGGGAGGTCCAGCCCTCGGGCGGCCCCGTCGCGGGAAACACCCTCATCAACGTCTACGGCTCCGGCTTCAAGGAAGGCGCGAAGCTGTACTTCGGCCAGCAGGAGGCCCTGCGGGTGGTGGTGGTCAACACCAACCGCATCTACGGCTACACCCCCACGGCCACCTCCGGCGTGGTGGACGTGCGCGTGGTGAACCCCGACAGCGCCCACGGCACCCTGGTGGGCGGCTTCACCTACGAAGGCGCGCCGTCGGCGAACATCGACCAGGCCGAGGTGCTCAACGGCAACGTGGACGCGGTCAGCAGCGGCCAGCCGGTGGGCACCACCGTGCGCGGCGCCGTCACCGTGGCCGGCATCACCCGCGGCACGGGCCAGGGCGGCGGCATCCGCGCGCAGGTGGGCTTCGCCCCCGCGGACGCGGAGCTGCTCGACCCGGAGGGCTACACCTGGGAAGAGGCCACCTACGAGGCGGACTCGGACAGCCGCGAGGCGGACATCTACCAGGGCACCGTGCTGCTCCAGCCGGCCATTGGCGGTGAGAGCCGCGAGTGGGTCATCACCATGCGCTTCTCCATCGACAACGGCGCCACGTGGGTGATGGCGGACGGCGATGGCAGCGCCAACGGCGTGTCGGAGGACATGCTGCGCCGGGTGTTCATCTCCCGGCCGCGCGTGGACTACTGCAAGCTGGGCCCGGACAACAACCGCGGGCCGCTCAACGTGTTCTACCGGCCGGGCGACGCCACGCTCATCAAGGTGGCCGGCCAGGTGTACGCGGCGGGCGTCACCCAGGGCAGCGGCGCGGGCTCGGGCCTGGTGGCGCAGCTCGGCTACGGCCCGGCGGACTCGGATCCGCGCACCGACGGCGGCTGGACGTGGGTGAACGCCACGTACAAGACGGACCACGGCAACAACGACGAGTGGGAAGCCGACCTGCCCAACCCGGGCACCGAGGGCACCTGGCGCGTCGCCTACCGCTTCAGCATCAGTGAGAACGCGTGGCGCTTCTGCGACGTGGACGGCGTCAATGACAGCACCGAGGGCGAGCTGACCTTCAGCCTGTCCAAGCTGGGCACGCTCACCGTGGGCGACGAGGCGCCGAAGCCGCCGGTGACGTGGTGCAAGATTGGCCTCGACCAGACGCCACCGGAGGTCATCAACTACACGACGACGCAGACCTCGGGCCTGAAGACGGTGCATGCCCAGGTCAACCTGCCGGGCGTCACGGACCGCGAAGGCGCGGGACCGGGCCTGTCGGGCCAGCTCGGCTGGGGCCCCGTGGGTGAGGACCCGCGCACCTCACCGCTGTGGAACTGGTCGGCCCAGTTGACGTTCGACCAGGACAACTTCGAGGTCAACGACCAGTGGAAGGGCACGCTGCCCAACCCGGCCATCAACGGCGAGTACCGCTACGCGGTGCGCTTCAGCCACGACGGCGGCCCCATCCGCGTGTGCGACGGCAACGGCGTGGACGACGGCGGCCAGGACTTCGAGCTGGACCAACTCGGCACGCTCAACGTGACGGGCCAGCCCGTCATCCCGCGCGTCATCGGCTACTGCAAGCTGGGGCCGGATGGGAACGACACCCCGGAGACGGTGACGTACACGACGGCCACCACGCCCAGCCGCCGCGTGGAGGCGCAGGTGTTCGTGCAGGGCGTGACGAATTCCGCGGGCGAGGGCGAAGGCATCGTCGGTCAGCTGGGCTGGGGGCCCGCCGGTGAGGACCCCACCACGTCCTCACAGTGGAGTTGGACCACGAGCGGCGAATACGCGTCGGACCTCGGCAGCAATGACGTGTACGAGGCCACGCTGCCCAACCCGGGCACGGTGGGCAGCTACCGGTTCGCCTATCGCTTCCAAGTGAACGACGGCGAGTTCCTGCTGTGCGACGCGAACGGCAACAGCGGAGGCCCGGACGGCTTCGACGCCGCGCTGACGGGCACGCTCACGGTGACGGAGGCGCAGGCCATCAACGTCGTCAACTACTGCAAGCTGGGGCTGGACGGGAACAACACGCCGCAGTCGCTGGCGTACACCGCCGGTGAGGCGGCCAGCCACGTCATCGTCGCAGACGTGAACGTGGCGGGCATCACCGACACCACCACGGGCGAGGGCGCGGACATCGTGGGCCAGCTCGGCTGGGGCCCCGCCGGTGAGGACCCGACCACGTCCGGTGCGTGGGACTGGAGCACGACGGGCCAGTTCGCGGAGGACTTCTTCGACAACGACCGGTACCAGGCCACGCTGCCCAACCCGGGCGTGGTGGGCGGCTACCGGTTCGCCTACCGCTTCCAGGTGAACGGTGGGGAGTTCCTCTACTGCGACTCGGACGGCAACAGCACCGGCCCGGACGGCTTTGACGCGGCGCTGACGGGCAGCCTGGCGGTGAGCGAGGACCCCGAGCCCACGGATGCCTACTGCCGCCTCCAGAGCGTGAGCGGCACGACGGTGGGCAGCGGCGACACCGTCACCGTGGTGGGCCGGGTGCACATCCCGGGCGTCACCGCGGGGACTGGTGCGGGCGCTGGCATCCAGGTCCAGGTGGGCGTGGGCGCCGCGGACGCCAACGCGTCCACCCATGCAGCCTCATTCACCTGGAAGGCCGCGGAGTACACCGGCGAGGCGGATGGCGAGGCGGACACGGATGAGTTCTCCACCACCGTGACGCCGGCCTACACCGGCGACCGCGCCGTCAGCCTGCGCTACTCCACGGATGGCACCGCGTGGACGTACTGCGACAAGGACGGCAGCGACGTGGGCGGCTACACGCTGGGCCAGCAGCACGCCCTCACGGTGGGCAACCACGCGGGGATTGGCTACTGCAACCTCCAGTGGCCCTTTGAAATCGCGGCGGGCGCCGAAGGAGACCCGCGTATCGTCTACGGCCAGTTGTGGGCGGAAGGCGTCACGCCCGGAGGAGGCCAGGGCGCGGGCGTCGTCGCGGAGCTCGGCCATGGCCCCGCGAGCAGCGACCCGGGCGTCTCCGGCTGGACGTGGGTGGCGGCGACGTACCTCAGCGACGAGGGCGACAATGACCAGTACGCCGTGAGCCTGCCCACGGGCGTGCCGGCCGGGACGTCCTACACGTACCGCTACTCGCTCAACGGCGGGCCGTTCTGCTACGGCGACCGGAACGACCGGGGTGGCAGCACCAACGGCTTCAGCGGTGGGGACATCGGCACGGTCATCCCGTAGCCAGGCGGCGTTCAGGCTGGCCGCCCGGATGCCCACCAGGGCCCGGGCGGCCTCCCGGAATGATCGGGGCTGCTAAAGCGTATGCTTGACAGTGTCGGATGAGGCCGATAAAAGCCCGCCTCACCGAAGCGCGGCGGACGCCTGACGGGCGGATAGCTCAGCGGTAGAGCGGCGCCCTTACAAGGCGATGGTCACAGGTTCAATCCCTGTTCCGCCCACTGTCGTACCGATGTGGGGAGTTAGTTCAGTTGGTTAGAACGCCGGCCTGTCACGCCGGAGGCCACGGGTTCAAGTCCCGTACTCCTCGCCAATAAGAAGGGCCCGGAATCGCAAGGTTCCGGGCCCTTCGCCTTTTAGTGAGAGGCTCGGTTTTTGACCCTGCCGCTCGCGGTAACCGTCTGGGGAGTTAGTTCAGTTGGTTAGAACGCCGGCCTGTCACGCCGGAGGCCACGGGTTCAAGTCCCGTACTCCTCGCTAGATGAAGCCCAGCAATCCTTCGGGGTTGCTGGGCTTTTTCTTTTCCTGCGTGCCCGCGGTGTGCGCTCCCTGTGTCTCTGGCCGGCGCGGTGTGCGCTGGCGGGGCGCAGGCCGGTCAAACTGCTGCACCGCGCGCTCCCGGGCATCCAACGCGAGGTGGGCGGACCGAATCGTCATTGCGATGTTGGCGTGGTCCATCGGCGCCTGGATGACCTTAACGGCACAACGTGGAAGGTCCGCTCCCGTCAGGTCGAGTCGCGCGAGTCGAACACGAACGCACATGACCGGTAGCGTCGTGCGCTGCCAAAAGAGAGGCCCCGCGCCCGCTGCCGCGCCGCTTGCTGGCGCGCGCCACTGCTGCCGAACTCCGCGCCGCTGGTGATCTCCTGCGCTGAGCAATCTCGCCGTCGGCGCGTGCCGGCATACTCCGAACGGACCTGCCTTGCCCCACAGCGCCCGTACTTGATTCAAAGGACGTGACATGCGACTCCGCGCCTGCGCCGCACTTCTACTCTTTCTCTCGGCGTGCGCTACGTTGGCACCGAGCCCAAGAGCACGCGTGTCCCGGAACACAAGGATCGCCAACCTCCAACGCGCGGCGACGCTGCCGTGGACAGACGGGGGACAGTGCGTCGTCCGCGAGGCTTCCCAACCTTGGCCCGTGCTGGCCGAGCGGTGCTTTGCAGCCCTCGACCATGACCGGGTCCGGTTCAACGACCGGACGGGAAGATGCGCGGTCGCCTCGACGGGCACAATGGCCCTGGGAATCGGCCTCTGTGTCTTGGCTGCTCCCGAAATCGTCATGGGCGCGGTGATCGTCGTGGGCGTCGTGGTGGTGGGAGTCGTTATCAAGGAAGCACTGGATGCGTATGAGCTGAGAGGGAGCAGCCAGGAGGAAGTCGAGCCCGCGCCCCAAACGAAGCCCGCGCCGCAGGAGCCCTCCGCGAATCGAAAGCCCAAGCCCGAGCCATCAGGGCAAGACGGGTTCCCTCCGGTGCCTACCGAGCCATTGGAGCGAAATCGCCGCCCGGAGTGCAGGCCCGTCCCGGTGCCGCGCGCATCCAAAGATGGTCCGCATAACGACTGCGCCGACACGTTTCCGCCCAACCGTTTTCCCGGCATGGACGTGAGCGTGGGAGGAATACGCTTCGATGCGCTGCAAGTCGGCGTGCGCGTGCTGTGGGAGATCAAGACCCATCAATTTGATAAATACAACTCCTTCATCCAGAGGATGGAGATCCCAAAGGAGCTCAAGCAAATCAAGAAGGAGCAAGACATAGCCATGGCGTGTGGATATGACTTCGTCATCGGGGTGAGCACTCAGGCTCACAAAGAAGCGCTGCTCGAAGCGGATTTCTCACTCAATGTCGTCGTCACGGGGTGCAAACGATGACCAGGCGTAAAGCGCTCACCCTCATCGTCTACGCGCCCGCACTCGTAGGCAAAGACGGACGCACGGTCGACGTCATCCATGGGATGGAAAAGGCGCTCCCCGGCTTGCGGCTTGGGTGGCGGCTCTCAGACAGCGGGCGTCCCATTCCATTGCCACAGCGCGACGCATGGCTCGTAGAAAGTATTGAGGACGGGGAATTCCCTATTGTGTGCAACGGGGACGAGAGTTACCCCGTGACGGTTTTTGGAAGGGAACGTTCAGGACTCTTCAGCCCAGGCGAGCAGCCCCAGTTTGAAGTCCACGCGGAAACGCCGCTGGACGAGCCTGTGATCGCGGCAGCGGCGGCTGTGCTTGAAGCCGTGGCGGAGGGGGCGCGCTCGTTCTGGGGGCACGCGTCAAGGTATGGTTACGGCTCGGAAGTCGCGCAGCAGTTACGCCGATCGCCTCATGGACCCGAGTATTCACCTCGTGGGCTTCCCATGCTCAACCTGCCTGAGAAGCTCCCCGCGCCTGAGATTCCCTGCTTCCTCGCGTGGCTGAACTATTGGTCTGCCGCTGCCGCACAGGCCATCGGGTTCCCGGACCCAGCCCGGGACGCGGACCTGCTTTCACGAGCGCGGCGCACGGCATCGGGCGGGTGGGTCGTGCAACTCACGGATGCGCCGCTCGACCTGGACAACCCCGCGCACCTGGACGCGCTGAAGCGGGCCTACGAGCGCTTCCCGGAGATCGGCGGGCGCGCGGGCGCATAGCTGGCCACCACCGCCAGGGTCATGAGCAATCCGCAGACGCCCGTCAGCACGAGCGGGTCCGTCGGGCTCATCTCGAAGAGCAACGCGCTCAGCACCTGCCCCATCGACAAGGCGCCCAACAAGCCCAGCACGGTGAAGCACTGCGACTGGAGCACCACCATGCCAGCCACCTGCGCCGCCCTCGCGCCCAACGCCAGGCGGATGCCCAGCTCCCCGCGCCGCACCCCGGGCGTGAGGGACTCCACCAGGATCCTGAGCGAATCGGACGGCACATCAGAAAAGGCAGTGGAGACGTGCCGGCCCTGCGCTGCGCCAGCCGCGCGGTTTCCGAACTCCTCGCCGTCCATGGCCAGAAATCTGCGCTTCTTGGTAACCATCAACGTCGGAATCGAATCAAACCCGGCGAGCGGCTCGATCCGGGCGTCAGTGGCCCGCCGGGAGGGCCGCATGCTCCCTGCACAGCAGCTCGCTGTCCTCGCGTGACAGCGGCTCCCGCGTCAGGCCGCAGCGGAAGCGCCCCGAGCCCTCTCGCTGGAAATGCTTGCAGGTGCCGCAGACGCCGAAGCTGCGCTGGTCATTCGCGGCCTGCAGGGAGCTCAACAGCTCGGAGAGGGCCTCTTCGAGTGCCGCGCCATCACCCGGCAACCGCGTGAGGGCCCGCTTGAAGAGCTCGGGGGGCAAGGCCTCTTTCAGCACCGCGCGGCCCTCCTCCGTCAACAGCAGGTGGATGACGCGCCGGTCCTCCGTATCGGCCTCCTTCCGCAACAGCCCCTTCTCCTCCAGCAACAGGAGCGTCTGGGACACGGTGCCCTTGGTGAGCCCCAGGTACTCCGTCAGCGCGGCGGGCGTGTTGCTGTAGCGATTGCACGCCTGCAAGTAGCGCAGCGCTTGCAGGTGCACCGGCTGCAGCCCGTGGGGCAGCCCCGCGGCCCGCTCCTCCGTACGGAGCAGGTTCCCGAGTCGCTCCAGCAGCACGTAGAGGCGGTCTCCAGCCATGAACATAAGGTATCGTGTCGACACCTACTTGACAAGCGGAGACGGCGGGCGCATTTGGTATCGAGTCGAAACAAATCGACCTGCCACACAACCCGCTGTCCCTGGGAGCACCCCATGACGACGCCCCTCATTGCCCCTGTTGGCTCCACGAATACGCCCGCCGCCTCCGAGCCCACGCTCGCCACGCTGAAGGCGAAGTTCGGGACTGTGCCGAAGATGTTCTCCACCTTCGCCCACTCCCCCGCGGCGCTCGACGCCGTGGCGGGCTACTTCAACGCCATGGGCGGCGCGACGCTGTCGCCGCGCACGCAGGAGGCCATCGCCATCGCGGTGGCGGAGCTGAACCGCTGCACCTACTGCCTCTCCGCGCACACGGCGTTGGCGAAGGGGCACGGCGTGAAGCAGGAGGAGCTGAGTGGCTTTCGCTCGGGCCGCTCGGCGGACCCGCGCGAGCAGGCCATCCTGGACCTCGCCGTCGCCATCGCCCGTACGCGGGCGGCGGACGTGGGCCCGCAGCTCGCGCAGGCGCGCAGGGAGGGGCTGAGCGACGCGGAGCTGGTGGAGGTGGTGGCCGCCGTCGCGCAGAACGTGCTCACCAATTACCTCAACGTGGTGGCCGGCACCGAGGTGGACTTCCCCCGCGTCGCCTGAGCCGCGTATCGGGGCGCTGGCAGGGTCGCGGCGCCCCGAGGCGTGCGCCAGGCAGTCACCCCAAGTTCTCCTACTTGCGCGAACCCCGGGCCGACTGTCCTGGCGAAGCCGCGAGCAGCCGCTCCACGGCGTGGAACACGGCGGCCGCATTGGCAGGGTGCCTCACGTACGCCGCGGGATTCAGGTGGGAGAGCCGGCCCACCAACGAGTCCGGCCCGCTCACGTTCACCATGACGCTGCGCGTGCCGATGCGGGCCGCGGACGTGAGGACATCCAGGGCCGAGCTCGCGTCGACGACGACGAGCGGCACGGGCGTGTCGCTCTCCGTCACCACGCGAATGCCCTTCTGCGCGAACAGCTCCGAGACCAGCGTCATCAGCCGCGCGTCGGAGAGGCGCACCAGGACGAGTGGCCGCGTATCCACCTCCACCGCCTCCGCTGCCTTGGGAGCGGCGGTCGGGGCGTTTCCGAGCTCGCGGACGTCCGACGTCAGCAACTCCCGGACGTCCGTGCGCAGGACGTTGCGCACGCGCTTGAGCAGCGAGGCGTCCTTCACCAGCAGCTCCTTCAGCCTGCGCTCACCCTCGGCCGGGAGCTGGGTGAAGGCCACGCCCATCCCCTCCTCCCGCGACCAGGCGACCTGGCCATGGGCGATGAGGAGCTCGGGAGCATCTGGCAGCGTGATTCGCAGCTCCAGCCTGCTGCCCACCGGCAGCGCGCGCGGGGTGCGGATGGCCAGCCCCCCGGCTCCAATGTTCTTGCTGAAGGCACGCACCATGTCGTCCTGGGTGGCGAACGACAGCTCGAGCACCGCGTCCGCCCTCACCGGCCGGACGGGAAGGGCGCTCCCTTCAGGCGGGAGCGCCCCCAGCTCCAGGAGGACGTCTCGGAGCAGTTCGAGGCGCTGTTGCTGCTCGGCACTCAGGGCCTGCGACTGCTGCTGCCCCAAAAGGGCGGTGTACTCATCGAGGGCGCGTGCTCTTGGGTTTGCCATGAGGGCGTCTTCCAGGGCGGCGTTGGGCGTGGCGGCTGCCAGTGGACCTGGGGGAGCAGGCGGTCGGCCACGGGGACTCCGTCCTCAGGTTCAATGATGTGCACTTCAATCGCCTGGTGAACACCGCCCCCGATGAAAAGGCCACCCGCACCTGGGTCGCGCGGTGATGAAGCCGTCGTGGAAGCGGCGCTCAGGCCTGGCGTGGGTTTCAGCAACGAAGATGACGGCCCCATACCGAGGCCCTACTCGGTCGGCCCCCTCTTCTGCTTCTTGGGGCTGGCCTCATCCCCCTCCTCCACGACGGGAGGCGGTGGCGGCACGTCGTCATCGAAGAGGTGCACCTCTTCATCCTCCTCGGCGCTCGCAGGCGACCCCATGAACTTGCGCTTCTTGTGATTCGACGGCGCAATCCGTTCCGATGGGTCCATCTCCTGGGTGGCGTCGTCGTCCTCCTCGTCCTCGTAGGCGAAGCTGGGCTTCTTGCGCTTGACTCCTTCGGAAGAAGTACGGCCATCGTCAACGGACAGGAAGTCCAGGGACTGCGACGCCTCGATGCCCTGCATCGAGTTCTCGTCCTCGACGTGGACCTCCGCACAGCGCCTGCACAACGCCTCCAGGCGCTCGCGCAGATAGTCCAGCGTCCGGGGCGCGTGCTGGTCGAGCTTCCCCAGGGCCGTGCCCAGGACGATATCCCCCTCCTCGTCTCGTTCGAGCACGAGCCTGCGGTACTGGCCGCTCTCCACCTTCTGGGTGAGCACGGCCAGGTCCTCGTCGAGCATCGCCTTGTTCTTCTCGTAGTCCTTGTCCGACAGCAGCCCTGTCTCAGGGGAGGTCGCTCCGGAGAAGAGCAGCGTCCTCAAGGACACGACGTTCGGCTGCCCCAGCACGCTCGTGCTGGAGTCATCTCCCATGGTCGCGGATTGGCTCATCACGTCCGAGACCTCCTGAATGTGGAGGTCCGACGCCTGCTGCCGCACCACGGTGGGCACGAGCGCGTTCACCTGCGGGACGACCAGCACCGTGCCCAGGTGCTTGCTTGCCCAGGTGATGAGCGCGTCGATGCGCTTCGTCAGGTGCGCCCACGTCTTGGGCGCGCTCGCGGGCAGCGCGGCAATCCCCGTCCCGATGTCCACGCTGTCCAGCGCGTGGTTCCACGGCACCACCAGGGTGGTGTACTTGCCGCTCTGCAGGAGCTGGACGGCCTCGTCACAGTCCTGATCAATCGCCACCTGGTTCTTCGCGAGGTCCGTGTCCCGCATGCCCACGCCCGCGATCCAGCAGGTGCGAATCCCCAGCGCGTTCGGATTCATCCGGATGACGGCCTGCGTGTTGCTCTGGGAGTGCTTCTTCTTCTTCGAGGCGTCGTTCTCTCCGAAGAGGAAGAGCGCGTGCGGGTGGTGGGCGGGCGTGTCGGACTTGAAGTAGTGCGTGTGCGTCCACTTGCACACGGGCCCCACGGTGGATGGATCCGACGTGGCGGGCTTCGTGGGCGCGGTCGCTGACTGGGGGGACTCGACCTTCTTCGAGCCGGATGGAGGCGCCTGCACCTCGTCGCGGCGGCGGCGCGCGCTGAGCGCTTCCAGCACGGCAGGGAAGGCCGAGGCCGGGGGGAGCGGCGCATCCGTGGGCCCCACCGCCTCGTAGTGCGCGTTGCCCAGGTTCGCCAGTCGAAGCAGGGGCCGCGCCGCGTGTCCCTCGGTGCGCGGCACGAAGTCCACCAGGTCCGTCCAGTACGAAGTCGCCCCCGTCCGAGCGAACATCTCGAAGCGCACCTGGAACAGGTGGGACGCCGCCGCCAGCGCCACGTGGTCGCCCCAAGCCCGGTCCCGGCTCATGGCCCGCAGGTACTGCCGCCAGGGGTCCACGCCCGCGACGCGGCGGTATGCGGGCTCGTGGGGCCAGGCCACGCGGTGCCAGTCGAGCAGCAACCCCATGTCCTGCCGGAACGTCGCCGCTGCCGCCGGCCCCACCATCCCTCCACCGTCCAGCGACTGCCCGGCGAGCAGGTCTTCCAGGTGATTGACCACCGCCTGGCGCACCTCGCGGTGGTGCTCCTCCGTGCCGAAGAACAACTGGGACAGCGCGCGGAACAGACAGTCCCCTCCGCCCGAGTTGGGAACCCGCCCCTGGTGGATGGAGGCCAGGTGGGTGTCCAGCGAGATGCCGTTGCCGCCCCCCTTGTCCTTCCCCTTCTCCGACTTCAGCGCGGGCCGCCTGTCCCAGTACTCCTCCGGGTCGAAGCCCGCGCTCCGCAGCGCGGCGAACGTCTCCCGCCACTGCATGGCCTCCGCCACCAGCGCGTTGGAGCGGGCATGGTCCGAAGCGGGGACCCTCTCCGCGGCGTCCAGAATCGCGCTCAGCGCCTCCGTGGCCTCGTCATCCGCGGCGTGGGATTTCTGATAGGCGGCACACAGCGCCTCCAGCGCACCCAGCTCGGTGGACACCGTCTCGGTGGCGACCTCCACCTCCTCCACGACCAGCGCCTCCTCGCCGCTGTAGACGAGCCGCAGGTCGGAGACGAGCGGCATGTGGTCGCTCAGCTTCTTCGCGGCGACCATGACCGCTTCCCAGCGCGCGTCCTCCGAGCCCGTGAGCTTCACGCCCGGGGCGCGCAGGTTGTCGAAGATCCGCTTCTCCTCGGGCAGCTTCGCGTCCTCCAACTGGATGAGCCGCCAGAACGGCTGGAGGTGCTTGGGCAGCAGGTTGCCGTGGATGAAGAAGAGCCCCTTCTCCTGCTCGTCCGCGAGCACCATGGGGAACGGGATGACGTAGACCGACGACTGCTCCAGCAGCCAGCCATCCGTCCGCCGCGAGTACACGAGAATCTTGTCGTAGCCGCTCGCCCCGTAGCGCTGCTGCGGCGGGGTGATGAACGACTCGATGTGGGCCAGCACGTCCTCCGCGGAGGAGAGCGCGGGCCGCAGCTCGCGGCCCGTTGACGTCTTGAAGGGGGCGAACAGCTCCGGCTTCACCTTGCTGTTGACGAAGCTCCGGAGCGTCTTGAGCGAGCCGTCTCCAAACGCCTTCTCGCTGTCCACGGCCCAGCTCCCGAACTTGCTCTTGGCGATGGTCGAGAGCTGCGGCGCCATGGCGTACAGGTGGCTCGCGTCCGCCTCGGGCCCCAGCAGCGTCTGGAAGAACTGGTGGAACGACAAGCGCTCCACGCAGGTGTCGATGTACGGCGTGCCATCCTTCGCGAGTTCGGCCTTGGGCCGGGCGGTGTCGATGTTCAGGTCCGAGAGCACCACGCCGAGCACCTTCTCCTGGCGCTCGTCCTTGCAGTACTGGAGGAAGGCGCGGAAGTCCGTGCCGCGCGCGTTCTTGTTGCGGTCTCCCGGCGCGGGGGGATGCCACGCCACCACGCTCACCTCGGGCGCGCTCTGCACCTGCGCCAGCCGCACCGGAATCCGGATGGGCTCCCGCTTGCTGTAGAGGCTCTTGACGGTGTCGACATCCATCGACGGGGATTCGCCCCCCTGCGAGCGCTTCGCCACGTAGGCGCTGAGGTACGAGATGGCCGCTTCATCCACGTCCAACCTGGACTTGCGCCACAGGACGCCGTACGCCTCATCCTGGGTGTAGAGCCCCTTGACGGGCTGGTCGGGCACCTCCGCGGGCCACGACGCATAGACCTCCTCACCGCGCGCCTTGCACTGCTCGTTCAGCGCATTTCGGATGCGGATGAACTCGCTCAGGCCCGCGTGGGCCTCCGGCGCGTCCTCCACCTCACTCTTGCGCTCTTGATATTCCGCGAGCTTCTTCTCGTAGACGCGCTGCAGATGCGCGTCGTTGGAGCGGTGCAGGCTGTTCTCGAGGACAAGCTGCTTGGTGGCCGGGACCTCGTCGGCTTCCATGCCCGCGACGACGGCCAGGTAGCGATGGAACAGGATGCCGCAGTGCTCGCGCAGCAGCGTGACCCCGAGCTGCGCCAGCTCGTCCCGCTTCCGCTTCTCCGTCGCCTCCGGCCCGCCCTTCTTCGCGTCCTTCTCCTTCGACGTGTAGCGGCTCGCGTAGGGCTGGAGCCAATCGTAGTAGCCCTCCTCCACGAGCAGCCGCACGCAGAGCAGGCAGTAGGCATCCAGCTTCGCCTGCTTCTTGCCCAACACGTCAATCGATGTCGCGACGAGCGCCTCGGGCGGCTCCTCGTCTTCTTCGTCGGCCTCGTCCTTCGCCTTCTTCGCCGCGGGCCTGCCGAAGCGCTTCACCAGGTCTGGCTCACATGCCCCCCAGGCCGCATCGAGCCTGCCCTCGATGATGCCCAGCTTGTCGGCGTCCAGCTCCTGCGAGGTCTCGCTCCAATCGATAGGGACGGGGTCCCGCGCCTCGTCGTCCTCGCCCTGCTCGTCTCGTGGCCAGAGGGTCCGCCGCACGCGCTCCGAGAAGTGCTTCGCCAGGTCATTGAGGAGCGCCGCCTCCCGCGCCGCGACCTGGCCGACCTCTGCGCCCGAGGCCGTCTTGACCTGGTAGCCCCTGGGCTCAACGAAGGCGGCCGCCAGTCGCATCAACACCGGCAGCTTCGTCCCGCTGCCCCCGCGGCCGGTGTGTTGCTTCATCTGGGCGGGCGGCTTGGGCTCCACCAGCCGGCTGCCCCCCTTCTTCTTCAGCTCCAGGATGGTGACGATGTCGGCGTTCGCCGTGCGGATGAC
This sequence comes from Myxococcus vastator, assembly GCF_010894475.1. GTDB lineage: Bacteria > Myxococcota > Myxococcia > Myxococcales > Myxococcaceae > Myxococcus > Myxococcus vastator. Next base: position 2,903 of record NZ_JAAIYB010000006.1, on the reverse strand, counting down.
GTGGGCCAGGGCGTCAATGGTCCACTGCTTGCGCACCGGGAGCGTTCCGCTCGGGCCTCCGCCCAGGTCGGCGATGTTCCACAGGAGCATCCGCACCGGGAAGCTCGGCGGCACCACCGGCTTGTCGGAGACAGTGGTCTCCACGCCCAGCGGGACACAGCGCTCCTCGGCGACGTCGTCGCTCATCGCGTTGGACGGTGGCGACTCCGGGGGCGTCAGGTCGTCGGTGACCAGCGAGGCCCGGAGCGTCTCCTCTCGCATCTCGTCGCTGGAGAGCCGGTACGGCTCCTCGTCGTCCAGGAAGTCGTCCAGGACGTCGTCGTAGTCGCCGCTCTCCAGCCGCTCGACCTCTTCCTGGGAGGCCAGCAGGTCCTCATACGTCTCGTACTCCTCGAACTCGAAGTCCTCCTCCTCGACATCGGTCTCCATCGAGTCGAAGGAGGACTGCGCGCTGGGAGGCGCCGGAACGAGCACGGCGCCGCACTCCAGGCAGCGAGGTGGCGTCACGGACAGGTCGCGCATGGTGCCGGGCGCGCAGTTGGGGCACTGCATGGAAAAAGACCTCCAATGCTACGAGCGGTGCAACAGGCCCAGCGCGGCGCAGGTCGCCTCGTCGGCCTCTCCGCTCGGAGGCAGCCCGAGCGCGTACTGGAACCACTCCACGGCCAGGCGCGTCTTCGGGCCGACCTGGCCACGCTCGCCACCACAGGAGAACCCCAGGTTCTCCAGCCGCTCCTGCAAGCCCTCCGGAGCGCTCGTCGCGCGCAGCGCCGCGAAGCGCAGCGTCACCTTGCGCTCGTCGTCGCGGCCGGGAGACACCGTCACCTCTCCACGCGCCGCGCGCGCGGGCAGCACCTGCGCCATGCGGCCCTCCGCGTCCGTCATGCCCTCGCGCGCGGGCAGCTCCTCCTCGTCGTCCAGCCACACCTTCAACAGGTAGGGCTGGTGCGCGCGGGGGTGGTGCGTGCCGTCGCGCAGCACCACCACCAGGGACAGGGGCAGCCCGATGCGGTGAACCACCTGCCGGAAGCCGGTCTCCACCGTCGTCCACTCGTGGGAGAACGGCCGCACCTCCACACGCGTCCCCGGCGCGGGGGCCACCTCTGGGGTGAGCGGCTGCCCCGTGCTCGCGTCGATGAGCCGCGAGGGACGCACCCCCAGCCTCGCCGCCAGCACCGCGAGCGACTCCGTCCCTTCGCACGTCCAGGACAGCGGCCTGGGCTGCGAGGCGGCGCCCCAGCGAGGCGCGGCGCCCGCGGCGCGCGGAGGCAGGGGGAGCCGGCCGAGCACCCGCCACAGCGCGGGCTCCACGTCGAGCAACCGGAAGCGGTAGCGCCCCTCCTCGAGCCCCTCGAACAGCGCGACGCCGTGCTCGTCGGTGCGCGTGCGCAGCGCCTCGTCCGCCGTCCCCCGCGCCAGCTCCACCGCCACGCCGGACAGCGGCGCCTCGCGGTCATCGACGACGACCACCTCCACCTGCCCCTTGCCCGCGCGCAAGGGACAGGGAGCAACCGCCGGGTCCTGCCGTGAAGTCGAGGAAGGGGACATGAGGCCTCTCTGGGAGTGGAACGGTCAGCGGCCCTCGCCGACCGTGGCGTGGCGGAGGCGGAAGGCTGCCTCCTTCCGCTCGTTCTGCGCCGCCACGTCCTCGCGGCGGCGGCGCTCACGCACCACGCGGTGCAGACGCGCGACAGGGTCCGAAACGGAGGCGTCATCCAGCCACGCACGCATCCACGCGTGGGGACGCTGCGACTCGAAGTCATCTCCCAGCGACTCGGCGAGCTGCACGTACACGCGCACGTCGCCGAGCGAGAAGATGCCCCGGTCCACCACCCTGCGCACCACCGGCTCGAGCCGCTCGCGGGTCCACGCGGGCTCCACCGCGGAGGGCTCCGCGAGGAGCGCCGTGACGAGCTGCGAGACGCGGCTGTCCATCGCGGCGCTGCGCAACGAACTCATCTGCGACTCACGAATCCGCAACAACGTTGAAACCGTCCCGATGAAGTGCCGCGGGATTATTTCTGTTTCACGCGAATCAAACAAGGTGCCACGACGTGCTCCGCTGCGAGCACCAGGGGCTCCTGGAATTCGTTGGATTCGCGCGCGGAATACCGGAGTTCGACACCGCGCGCCGCCTGAACCGGCGGAGCCCCACGGCGCCGCATGCGACTGCGCCCGGGGGGGCCGGAGCGGGGGACACGTCATTCGTGCCCCCGCTCCTCACCTCAACGGCGACTCACCACGCTCAGGCGCAGAACTGACCGCCGCCCGAGGTGTGATAGATGCGCCGACCGGACGGGCAGCAGTAGATGGCCAGTGTCGAGGTGGGCGTCTGGACACACATCGAGGCGCCCGAGACCGGACTGAGGCTGCAGTACAGACCCGACCCGCACACCGGCAGGTCCTGCTGCGCCACCCCACCCTCGTCGGAGACCTGCGGCGCCATGTCCAACGGCGCCTCCTCCTCCATGCCGCCCCCACAACCCACCGTCACGACCGCCGCCGCAACGACAAACAGCTTCATCAACGTCGACTTCATGTGATTACCCCCAGCTCTGGTTTGACTGGTCGCATCGCGCGCCGCCGACAAACACAGGCAGCCCTCGACCGCGACGACTGGGATTGTCATGAGGACGCGGCGCCTGGGCGAGTTAAGCCGGATTAAATCGCGCTAAACCGTCACGAAGACGAAGCCCTCGGCGGTCTCCAGCCGGTAGCCAGGAGGCTCGAACACGATGCGGGCCTCCATGCCCTCCAGCAGACCCCGCGCGTGGCTGACGTGGACGCGCAGCGCGTTGTCGTGGAGCCGCGGGTCGTAGTCCGCGTCCCACATCGCCCGGACGCAGTCCTCTTTCGACACGGCGCGGCCCGGCTGACTTGCCAGCGCATACAGCAGCCTGCGC
>NZ_JAAIYB010000069.1 GCF_010894475.1 Myxococcus vastator | reverse complement strand
CGGGGGCGCGCCTGTACCGCACCGGAGACGTGGCGCGGTGGCTGCCGGACGGCACGCTGGAGTACCTGGGCCGGGCCGACTTCCAGGTGAAGCTGCGCGGCTTCCGCATCGAGCTGGGTGAAGTCGAGGCCGCGCTGCGCACGCATCCCAGCGTGCGCGACGCCGTCGCCGTGGTGCGCGAGGAGACGCAAGGGGACGCACGTCTCGTGGCCTACGTCACGGGTGACTCGGCGCCGCTGGAGGCCGAGACACTGCGAGCGCACCTGCTCAAGCAGCTCCCTCAGCACATGGTGCCTTCGACCTTCGTTCACCTGGGCGTCCTGCCGCTGACGCCCAGCGGAAAGGTGGACCGCAAGGCCCTCCCCGCCCCCGAGGCGCCCACGGTCCAGCGAGGACTCTACGTGGCGCCGCGCACGCCGACGGAGGAAACCCTGGCCGAGCTCTTCGCCCAGGTGCTCAGCGTCGGCCGGGTCGGCGTCAACGATGGGTTCTTCGAGCTGGGTGGCCACTCCCTGCTGGCCACCCAGGTGGTGGTGCGCGTGCGGACGCGGTTCGGCATCGAGCTCCCGCTGCGCGCCTTCTTCGAGTCCCCCACGGTCGCCGGACTCGCGGCGTACCTGGACGGCCAGAAGAACGCGCCCACGCAGCCCGCGACCGCGGTGCCGGCCCTGACCCACGCGGACCGGCGCGCATCGCTGCCCCTGTCCTTCTCCCAGCAGCGGCTGTGGGTCGTCAGCCAGTGGAGTGAATCCGGCAGCAGCGCCTACAACCACCCGCTGGCGCTCCAGCTCACGGGCGTGCTGAACCTGCCCGCGCTCCAGCGAAGCTTCGACACCCTGGTCGCCCGCCACGAAGTGCTGCGGACGACGTTCCGCATGGAAGGCGACTCAGCCGTCCAGGTCATCCACCCGCCTGCCCAGGTCCCCCTCCAGGTCCTGGACCTGTCGGGTGCGGCCAGCGCCCACCTCCGTGAAGCGGAGACGCTGCGCCGGGTCCAGGAAGAGGTCCAGCGCCCCTTCGACCTGGAGAAGGGCCCGGTGGTCCGCGGCATCCTGATGAAGCAGTCGGCGACGGAGCACGTGCTGGTGGTCAACATGCACCACATCGTCACCGACGGCTGGTCCAACGGAGTGATGGTCCGGGAGATGGCGGCGCTCTATGCCGCGTTCAGGCAGGGCCAGCCGTCTCCCCTGCCCGCGCTCCCGTTCCAGTACGCGGACTTCGCGGCGTGGCAGCGCAGTTGGCTCCAGGGCCGGGTCCTGGAAGCGCAGCTCGACTACTGGCGCGGGATGCTCGCGGACGCGCCGCCGTACCTGGAGCTCCCCACCGACAAGCCGAGGCCGGAGCAGCCGTCCTTCCAGGGCGCCAACACGCCCATCCAACTGCCGGCGGCCCTGAGCGACGCCGTGGACGCGCTCGCGCTCAAGGAGCGGGCAACGCCCTTCATGGTGTTGCTCTCTGCCTTCCAGGTGCTGCTGAACCGGTACTCCGGACAGGAGGACGTGCTGGTGGGCTCGCCCATCGCCGGCCGTCGTCACGCGCAGACGGAGGGGCTCATCGGCTTCTTCGTCAACACGCTGGTGCTGCGCGCGCGCATCGGTGAGGAGACGACGTTCCGGGCGCTGCTGGCCCAGGTGCGTGACACCACGCTGGGCGCATACGAGCACCAGGACCTCCCCGTCGAGCGGCTGGTGGAGGAACTCCGGCCCGCTCGCGAGGAGGGCCGCACGCCGCTGTTCCAGGTGATGTTCGCCCTGCAGAACACGCCGGTCCCCGAGCTGACGCTCCCGGACCTGTCCCTCCGAGGCTTCGAGTCGAAGCACACCGTCAGCCGCTTCGAGCTGGAGCTGGTCCTGTCCCGCGCGGCCGAGGGCTACCTGGGCGGGCTCGTCTACAGCACCGACCTGTTCGAATCCGCCACGGCGGAGCGGCTGGTGGCGCACCTCCAGGTCCTGCTCGAAGAGGCCGTGACGTCGCCGGACACCCCTGTCTCCGCGCTGCCGCTCGAAAAGGAGGAGGCGTCGCAGCCGTTGGACGTGCTGGACGGTCCCCGCGAGGCGACCTTTCACGCCCGCGTCGAGGAACAGGCCGCCCGGACGCCCGATGCTCCCGCGGTGACGCTGGAGGACCAGGTCCTGACGTATGCCCAGCTCAACACGCGAGCCAATCAGCTCGCCGCGCACCTGCGCACGCTGGGCGTGGGCCCCGAGGTTCGCGTGGGGCTGTGCCTGGAGCGCACGCCGGACGCCATCGTCGCGGTGCTGGCGGTGCTCAAGGCCGGCGGGGCCTTCGTCCCCATCGACTCTGCGTCCCCGGCGCAGCGCAAGTCCTTCGTCCTGAAGGACAGTCACGCGTCCGTCCTGCTCACGCTCCGGCACCTGGCCGACGCCTGGCAGCCCCAGGTTCGAAACCTGGTGTGCCTGGACACCGAGGCCTCGAAGCTGGCGTCACTGCCCACGCGGAACGTCGTGGTGAACGTGCGCGAAGAGAACCTCGCGTACGTCATCTACACGTCTGGGTCCACGGGCACGCCCAAGGGCGTCATGGTGCAGCACCGCTCGTTGCTCGCGATGCACGACGGAACGGCGCAGGCGTTCCAGGCGGTGGGCGCCCCACGGCAGCGGGTCAGCCTCAACGCCCCGCTCCACTTCGACGGCGCGCTCGAACCGCTCGCCCATCTGGCGGACGGACACTGCCTGTGCCTGGTGCCGGAGGAGACGCGGAAGGACCCGGAGGCCATGCTGGCGTGGCTGGGGCAGCAGCGCGTGGACGTGCTGGACTGCACGCCGGCGCAGTTGACGCTCCTGCTCCAGGCGGGGCTGCTGGAGCAGGCCCAGGTGCCCTCGCGCATCGTGTGCGCGGGCGAGGCCATGGCGCCCTCGCTCTGGAAGCAGTTGGCGAGCACGGACCGCACGACGGCCTTCAATGCGTATGGCCCCACGGAGAGCACGGTCTGCGCCACCACGGCGTCGGTCCGGAACAGCTCCGCGCCCGTGCCCGTCATCGGGCGGCCCATCCAGGGTACGCGTGCGTACGTGCTGGATGCGCGGCTGCGGATGGCGCCGGCGGGCATCGCGGGCGAGCTCTACCTGTCGGGAGACGGTCTGGCCCGCGGGTACCTGGGACAGCCTCAACTGACGGCGGAGCGCTTCATCCCGGATGCCTTCAGTGGAACGCCGGGTGCCCGGCTCTACCGCACGGGAGACAAGGCGCGGTGGCGGCATGACGGCACGCTGGAGTACCTGGGCCGGCTCGACTTCCAGGTGAAGCTGCGCGGCTTCCGAATCGAGCTGGGCGAAATCGAAGCCGTGCTGCGGACCCACGACAAGGTCCAGGAGGCCGTGGTGCTGGCGCGCGAGGACGTGCCCGGCGACAAGCGGCTCGTGGCCTACGTGGTCGTCGTCGTCGACCCCGAAGCCCCCGTGAGCGCGGAGCAGCTGCGTCAGCACGCGCAGGAGCGGCTGCCGGAGTACATGGTGCCGTCCGCCTTCGTGCTGATGGGCACCCTGCCCCTGACCGCCACTGGCAAGGTGGACCGGAAGGCGCTGCCTGTCCCTGACGTCTCCAACCTGGCCGTCAAACGCGAGGTCGAGCCGCCCGCGACGCCCCTGGAGGCCCGGCTGGCGGAGATTTGGAAGGAGCTGCTGCGCGTCCCCGTGGTGGGCCGCCGCGACAACTTCTTCGAGCTGGGCGGCCACTCCCTGCTGGCCACCCAGGTCGTGGCCCGCCTCCGCGCCGACTTCGACGTGGACCTCAACCTGCGCGCGTTCTTCGCGGCGCCCACCGTGGCCGCGCTCGCGGAGCGGCTGTCGTCCGCCTCCTCCGGTCCCCAGCTCCCGGCCCTGACACAGGCTCGGGGGGACGGGCCGGTGCCGCTGTCCTTCGCGCAGCAGCGGCTGTGGTTCCTGGAGCAGCTCCAGCCGGGCAACGCGTCCTACAACATGCCGACGGCGCTGCGCCTGTCGGGGACCTCGGACGGGGCCGCCTTGCAGCGGGCCGTGGACGAGATGGTCCGCCGCCACGAGTCGCTCCGCACCACCTTCCAGACCGAGGATGGCGCGCCCCGCCAGGTCATCCACCCGCCGCACGCCGTGACGGTGGACGCGGTGGACCTCTCCGGCATCCAGGACCAGGCGCGGCGGGAGGCCGAGGCGCTGAAGCGCGTCACCGCCGATGCCCGCCGTCCGTTCGACCTGACCACGGGCCCGCTGCTGCGCGTCACGCTGCTGAAGCTGGAGCCGGCCGAGCACGTGCTGCTGCTGTGCATGCACCACATCATCTCGGATGGCTGGTCCATGGGCGTGCTGGTCCGCGAGGTGACCACGCTCTACGGCGCCTTCCATGCCGGCCAGCCCTTCACGCTGCCCGAGCTTCCCGTGCAGTACGCCGACTACGCGGTGTGGCAGCGCGGCTGGCTCCAGGGTGACGCGCTGAAGCAGCAGTTCGGCTTCTGGAGGGAGCAGCTCGCCGGGGCTCCGCATGCGCTGGAGCTGCCCACCGACAAGCCGCGCCCGGCGTTCCTCGGCAACCGGGGCGCGTCCGTGCCGGTGCGGCTGTCCCTGGCGCTCAGCCAGGCCGTGGAGACGCTGGCCCACCGTGAGGCGGTCACCCCCTTCATGGTGCTGCTGGCGGCGTACCAGGTGCTGCTGAACCGGTCCTCGGGACAGGACGACGTGCTGGTGGGCTCGCCCATCGCCGGACGGCACCACGCGCAGACGGAGGGGCTCATCGGCTTCTTCGTGAACACGCTGGTGCTGCGCGCGCGCTTCAGCCGGGGGTTGACGTTCCGCCAGTTGCTGGCGCAAGTGCGCGACACCACCCTGGGCGCGTATGAGCACCAGGACCTCCCTGTCGAGCGGTTGGTGGAGGAGCTCCAGGTTGACCGCGATACGAGCCGCACCCCGCTCTTCCAGACGCTGTTCACCTTGCAGAACGCGCCCCTCCCCGAGCTCGTCTTGCCCGGCCTGACGGTGAGGCCGGCCGCCGGCGAGGACACGGGCGTGGCCCTGTTCGAGCTGAGCCTGGACCTGTTCCGCGGCGCGGACGGCTTCCGCGGGGCGCTCAACTACAGCACCGACCTGTATGAAGCCGACACGGCCGGGCGGCTGGCGGCGCACTACCTGCGGCTCCTGGAGGGCCTCCTCGCCCGGCCAGATGAGCGTGTGGCCGCGCTGCCGATGATGGTGCCCGAGGAGCGTCAGGCCCTGCTCGACAGCTCGAGCGGCGCCCGGGAGGTGCTGCCGGAGGACGCGCGCATCCACGCGCTCTTCGAGGCGCAGGTGGCGCGCACGCCCAGCGCGCTGGCAGTGGTGGCGGGCGCCGAGTCGGTGACGTACCGGGAGCTGGACGCGCGGGCGAATGCGCTCGCCCTGCGCCTGCGCGCGGCGGGCGTGGGGCTGGAGCGCCGCGTCGCCGTGTGCGTGGAGCGCTCGGTGGAGCTGCTGGTCGCGTTGCTGGGCGTGCTCAAGGCCGGCGGCGCGTATGTGCCGCTGGACGCGGAGTACCCGGCGGAGCGCCTGCGCTTCATGCTGGAGGACAGCGGCGCCCAGGTCATCGTGGCGCGCGCGGCGCTCCGGGAGCGCCTGGGAGAGGCGGAGGGCCGCGTCTGGTTGGACGCGGAGGTGCAGCCTTCTACCGATGTGATTCAAGCGCCTTCGGTCCCGGTGCCCCCGGAGGCCTCGGCGTACGTGCTCTACACGTCCGGCTCCACGGGCCGACCCAAGGGCGTGGTCGTCCAGCACCAGTCACTGGTGAACTTCACCCGCGCGGCGTGGGCGGCCTTCCCGGTGGCGCCGGGAGACCGGGTGCTCCAGTTCGCCTCCATCAGCTGGGACACCAGCGCGGAGGAAATCTACCCGTGCCTCACGAGCGGCGGGACGCTGGTGCTCCGGACGCCGGACATGCTCGACGAGCCCGGCGCGTTCCTGGCGAAGTGCGAAGCGGCGGGGGTGACGCAGCTCAACCTGCCCACGGCGTTCTGGCATGACGTGACGGCGCGCCTCGAGGCCGGCGCCGCCCGCCTCCCCCAGGGACTGAAGTGGGTGGTGACTGGCGGCGAGCGCGTGGCGCCGGAGCGGGTCGCCCAGTGGCATCGGAGCGTCGGCGCCACAGTGCCGCTGCTGAACACGTACGGACTCACCGAAGTGACGGCGGTGGCTACGTCCGTGGACCTGTCGTCCACCGGCGCCCGGCAGGCCGAGGGAACCGAGCGCGAGGTCCCCATTGGTCGGGCCCTGACGAACGTGCGGCTGTACGTGTTGGATCGCGAGCTGGAGCCCGTCCCCCCAGGCGTGCCCGGGGAGCTGTTCATCGGCGGCGTTGGCGTGGCCCGAGGCTACCTGGGCAGGCCGGACCTGACGGCGGAGCGCTTCGTGCCTTCGCCCTTCGTGGAGGGCGAGCGCCTGTACCGGACCGGCGACCTGGCCCGGTGGCGCCGGGACGGGAACCTGGAGTACCTGGGCCGCGGCGACACGCAGGTGAAGGTCCGCGGCGTCCGCATCGAGCCCGGCGAGATTGAAGCCGCCCTGCGCGCGCACCCGGCGGTCCACGACGCCGTGGTGCAGGTCCGCGAAGACGTCGCTGGCGACAAGCGGCTGGTGGCCTACGTCGTACCGTCGTCCGGACCGGGAGCGGCGACGGTGGATGCGTCCGCCCTCCGCGAGCACCTGCGCCAGGGCCTCCCGGAGTACCTGGTGCCAGCGGCCTTCGTGCCGCTGACCGCCCTGCCCCTGACGCCCAGTGGCAAGGTGGACCGGAGGGCCCTTCCGGCGCCGGAGGCCTCGCAGCTGGCGCTCACCCGTGACACCGAGCCGCCCGCGACGCCCCTGGAGGCCCGGCTGGCGGAGCTCTGGCGGGAGCTGTTGCGAATCCCCACCGTGGGACGGCGCGACAACTTCTTCGAGCTGGGGGGCCACTCCCTGCTGGCCACGCGCGTGGTGGCCCGTATCCGCGCCGACTTCGACGTGGAGTTGAGCCTGCGCGCCTTCTTCGAGGCGCCCACCGTGGCGGGGCTCGCGGCGCGTCTGTCCTCCGCCGCGTCCGCCACCCGCCTGCCACCGCTCACGCGCGCCCAGGGCGACGGTCCGGCGCCGCTGTCCTTCGCGCAGCAGCGCCTGTGGTTCCTGGACCAGCTCCAACCAGGAGACGTGTCCTACAACATGCCGTCCGCGCTCCAGTTGTCCGGCGCCCTGGACGTCGAGGCCCTGCGGCGCGCCGTGGATGCCCTGGTGGAGCGGCACGAGGCGCTCCGCACCACGTTCCAGGCCGAGGCGGGGGAGCCTCGTCAAGTCGTCCATCCACCGCGCGCGCTGCCGATGACCACGGTGGACCTCTCGGCGCTCCACGGGCGGGCGCACCGGGAGGCGGAGGCGCTGAAGCACGCCACGCATGACGCACAGCGGCCCTTCGACCTGGCCACGGGGCCGCTGCTCCGCGTCACCTTGCTGAAGCTCGCTCCCACCGAGCATGTGCTGCTGCTGTGCATGCACCACATCGTCTCGGACGGCTGGTCCATGGGCGTGCTCATCCGCGAAGTGGCCGCGTTCTACGAGGCCTTCCGGCGCGGCCAGCGCGTCACCCTGCCCGAGCTCCCCGTGCAGTACGCCGACTACGCCGTCTGGCAGCGCGGGTGGATGCAGGGCGAGACGCTGACGCATCACCTGGACTGGTGGAAGGAGTTGCTGGCCGGCGCGCCGCACGCGCTGGAGGTGCCCACCGACAAGCCCCGGCCCGCGGTGCTGAATCACCAAGGCGCCGGAGTGCCGGTGCAGCTCCCGCTCGCGCTCAGTCACTCGCTGGAGGCCCTGGCCCAGCGTGAAGGCGTCACGCCCTTCATGCTGTTGCTGGCGGCCCTCCAGGCCGTCCTCGCCCGGCATTCCGGGCAGGATGACGTGCTGGTGGGCTCGCCCATCGCCGGACGCCGTCAGGCGCAGACCGAGCCCCTCATCGGCTTCTTCGTCAACACGCTGGTGCTGCGCGCGCGCATCTCCCCGGAGACGACCTTCCGCCAGTTGCTGGCGCAAGTGCGCGACACCACCCTGGGCGCCTACGAGCACCAGGACGTGCCCTTCGAGCGGCTGGTGGAGGAACTCCAGCCCTCGCGAGACTTGAGCCGCACGCCGCTGTTCCAGGTGATGTTCGCGCTCCAGAACACCCCGGCCGGCGAGTTCGCCCTCCCGGAGCTCACTCTGCGAGAGCTGGAGCCGGCCCACGGCGTGAGCCGGTTCGAGCTGGAGCTGGCGGTGTCACGTGGCCATGACGGCTACCAGGGCGCGCTCATCTACAGCACGGAGCTGTTCGAGCCCGCCACGGCGGAGCAACTGGTGGCGCACTTCGAGATGGTGCTCGAAGGCGCCGTGGCCGCGCCGGACGTCCCGGTCTCCACGCTGCCCCTCCACACGGAGGTGGAGCGGCGGTTGATGATGGAGTGGAACGACACCGCGTCCGACGCGCCGGGTGGCGGGCTCTTCCTCACGCGCTTCGAGCAGCAAGTGGGGCGCACCCCGAACGCCCCCGCCGTGGCGCTGGGTGAGCAGGTGCTGTCATTCACCCAGCTCAACGAGAGGGCCAACCAGCTCGCCGCGCACCTGCGCACGCTGGGCGTGGGCCCGGAGGTCCGCGTGGGGCTGTGCCTGGAGCGCACGCCGGACGCCATCATCGCGGTGCTGGCGGTGCTCAAGGCCGGCGGGGCCTTCGTCCCCATCGACCCGGCGTCCCCGGCGCAGCGCAAGTCCTTCGTCCTGCAGGACAGTGACGCGTCCGTGCTCCTCACCGTCCAGCACCTGGCCGAGGCGTGGCAGCCGCGCGTCCAGCACCTGCTGTGCCTGGACACCGAGGCGTCGAAGTTGGCAGCGCTGCCCACGGACAACGTCCCGGTGAACGTGCGCGGAGAGGACCTGGCGTACGTCATCTACACATCGGGCTCCACGGGCACGCCCAAGGGCGTCATGGTGCAGCACCACTCGCTGGCCTCGCTGCATTCGGCCTCGAATCAGGCCTTCCACCCGGGGCAGGCGCCGGGGCTGCGCTTCAGCCTGAACGCGCCGCTCTACTTCGACGTCAGCATGGGGCAGCTCGTTCATCTGGCGGACGGACACTGCCTGTGCCTGGTGCCCGAAGAGACGCGAAAGGACCCGGAGGCGATGCTGGCGTGGCTGGAGCAGCAGCGCGTGGACGTGCTGGACTGCACGCCCGCGCAGCTGACGCTCCTGCTCCAGGCGGGGCTGCTGGAGCGGCCCCGCGTCCCCGCGAGGATTCTGTGCGCGGGTGAAGCCATGGACCCGTCGCTCTGGAGCCAGTTGGCGACCACGGAGCGGACAACGGCGTTCAACGCCTACGGCCCTACGGAGAGCACCGTGTACGCGACGTTCTCGCGTGTGCAGCGCAGTCCGAGTTCGGTCCCTGTCATCGGCAAGCCGCTCGCGGGGACGCGGGCGTATGTGCTGGATGCGCGGCAGCAGCTGGCGCCGCTGGGCGCCGCGGGCGAGCTCTATCTGGCGGGAGCCGGGCTGGCTCGGGGCTACCTGGGTCAGCCACGGCTCACGGCGGAGCGCTTCGTCCCCAACCCGTTCGCGACGACGCCCGGCGAGCGGCTTTACCGCACGGGAGACAAGGCGCGATGGCGGCATGACGGCACGCTGGAGTACCTGGGCCGGCTCGACTTCCAGGTGAAGCTGCGCGGCTTCCGCATCGAGCTGGGCGAAGTCGAGACCGCCTTGCGTGCGCACGACGGGGTCCAGGACGCCGTGGTGCTGGCGCGTGAGGACGTGCCCGGCGACAAGCGGCTCGTGGCCTACGTCGCGGGCGACTCGGTCACCGCCGAGACACTGCGCGAGCACCTCCTGCAGCGCCTGCCCGAGTACATGGTGCCTTCGGCCTTCGTGCGACTGGCCACCCTGCCGTTGACGTCCACCGGCAAGGTGGACCGCAAGGCGCTGCCGGCACCAGAGGCCTCCCAGCTCGCGCTCACGCGCGACGCCGAGCCACCCGCGACGCCCACCGAGGCCCGGCTGGCGGAGATCTGGAAGGCGCTGCTGCGCATCCCCACCGTGGGGCGCCGCGACAACTTCTTCGAGCTGGGCGGCCACTCCCTGCTGGCCACCCAGGTCGTGGCCCGCATCCGCGACGCCTTCGATGTCGAGCTCAACCTGCGCGCGTTCTTCAAGCACCCCACCGTGGCGGCCCTCGCCGAGCAACTGGCGTCCGCGACGTCCGCCCCCCGGCTCCCGCCCTTGACGCGCGCCGGGAGGGACGGAGTGGTGCCGCTCTCCTTCGCGCAGCAGCGGCTGTGGTTCCTGGACCAGCTCAAGCCGGGAGACGTGTCCTACAACATGCCGTCCGCGCTGCGGCTGTCGGGGGTGCTCGACGTCGAGGCCCTGCAGCGCGCCGTGAGCGCCATGGTGGAGCGGCACGAAGCCCTCCGCACCACGTTCCAGTCCACGGCGGGCGAGCCCCGGCAGGTCATCCACCCACCGCGGGCCACGGTGCTGGAGGTGGTGGACCTCTCGGGCCTCCCGGACCGGGCGCAGCGGGAAGCGGAGGCGTTGACGCGCGCCACCCGGAATGCGCGGCAGCCGTTCAATCTCTCCGACGGGCCGCTGCTGCGCGTCACGCTGCTGAAGCTGGAGCCGTCCGAGCACGTCCTGTTGCTGTGCCTGCACCACATCGTCTCGGACGGCTGGTCCATGGGCGTGCTGGTCCGCGAGGTGACGACGCTCTACGAGGCCTTCCTGACGGGGACGTCCGCCACCCTGCCCGAGCTCCCGGTGCAGTACGCCGACTACGCGGTGTGGCAGCGGGGCTGGCTCCAGGGCGAGACGCTGAAGGAGCAGCTCGGCTGGTGGAAGACGCAACTGGCGGGCGCGCCGCACGCCTTGGAGCTGCACACCGACAAGCCGCGGCCCGCGGTGCTGCGCCACCACGGCGCGGCGGTTCCGGTGCGGCTGACACACGAGCTCTCCGTGATGTTGGAGGTGCTGGCTCAGCGTGAAGGCGTCACGCCCTTCATGCTGTTGCTGGCGGCCTTCCAGGCCGTCCTCGCCCGTCATTCGGGACAGGAGGACGTGCTGGTGGGCTCGCCCATCGCCGGCCGGCGCCACGCGGAGACCGAGCCCCTCATCGGCTTCTTCGTCAACACGCTGGTGCTGCGCGCCCGAGTCACGCCCTCGACGACGTTCCGTCAGTTGCTGGCGGAAGTGCGGGACACCACGCTGGGGGCCTACGAGCACCAGGACGTGCCCTTCGAGCGGCTGGTGGAGGAACTCCAGCCCTCGCGCGACCTGAGCCGCACGCCGCTGTTCCAGGTGATGTTCGCGCTCCAGAACACCCAGGTCCCGGAGCTGGCGCTGCCCAAGCTGGCGGTGCGTCCCGCGGACGTGGCCGACTCCGGTGTGACGCTGTTCGAGCTGAACCTGGACCTGTCACGTGGCCAGGACGGGTACGAAGGGGCGCTCGCCTACAGCACCGAGCTGTTCGAGCGCGCCACGGCGGAGCGGTTGGCCACCCACCTCCAGTTGTTGCTGGAGCGCGCCGTGCTCTCACCGGAGGTGGCCATCGCCACCTTGCCCCTGCACACGGAGACGGAGCAGCAGCAGTTGATGGTGGACTGGCACAGCGTCGCACCGGACGGCGCGCGTGGCGGGTCCTTCCACACGCGCTTCGAGCAGCAAGCGGCTCACACGTCCGATGCCCCCGCCGTGACGCTGGGGACGCATGCGCTGACGTTTGGCCAGCTCAACGCGAAGGCCAACCAGCTCGCCGCGCACCTGCGCACGCTGGGCGTGGGTCCGGAGGTCCGCGTGGGCCTTTGCCTGGAGCGCACGCCGGACGCCATCGTCGCGGTGCTGGCGGTGCTCAAGGCGGGTGGAGCGTTCGTCCCCATCGACCCGGCGTCCCCGGCGCAGCGCAAGTCCTTCGTCCTGAAGGACAGTGACGCGTCCGTGCTCCTCACCGTCCAGCGCCTGGCCGAGGCCTGGCAGCCGCGCGTCCAGCACCTGCTGTGCCTGGACACCGAGGCCTCGAAGTTGGCGGCGCTGCCCACGGACAACGTCCCGGTGAACGTGCGCGGAGAGGACCTGGCGTACGTCATCTACACGTCCGGCTCCACGGGCACGCCCAAGGGCGTCATGGTTCAGCACCGCTCGCTGGCCACGCTTCACGCGGCCTCGAATCAGGCCTTCCACCCGGGACAGGCGCCGGGGCTGCGCTTCAGCCTGAACGCGCCGCTCTACTTCGACGTCAGCATGGGGCAGCTCGTGCACCTGGCGGACGGACACTGCCTGTGCCTGGTACCCGAAGAGACGCGAAAGGACCCGGAGGCGATGCTGGCGTGGCTGGAGCAGCAGCGCGTGGACGTGCTGGACTGCACGCCCGCGCAGCTGGCGCTCCTGCTCCAGGCGGGGCTGCTGGAGCGGCCCCATGTCCCCGCGAGGATTCTGTGCGCGGGTGAAGCCATGGACTCGTCGCTCTGGAGCCAGTTGGCGGCCACGGAGCGGACGACGGCGTTCAACGCCTACGGCCCCACGGAGAGCACCGTGTACGCGACGTTTTCTCGTGTGCGGCGCAGTCCGATTCCGGTCCCCGTCATCGGCAAGCCGCTCGCGGGGACGCGGGCGTATGTGCTGGATGCGCGGCAGCAGTTGGCGCCGCTGGGCACCGCGGGCGAGCTCTATCTGTCGGGAGACGGGCTGGCTCGGGGCTACCTGGGTCAGCCACGGCTCACGGCGGAGCGCTTCGTCCCCAACCCGTTCGCGACGACGCCCGGTGAGCGGCTCTACCGCACGGGAGACAAGGCGCGATGGCGGCATGACGGCACGCTGGAGTACCTGGGCCGGCTCGACTTCCAGGTGAAGCTGCGCGGCTTCCGAATCGAGCTGGGCGAAATCGAGACCGCCTTGCGTGCGCACGACGGGGTCCAGGACGCCGTGGTGCTCGCGCGCGAGGACGTGCCCGGCGACAAGCGGCTCGTCGCCTACGTCGTGGGCGACGCGGTCACCGCCGATGCCCTGCGCCAGCACCTCCAGCAGCGCCTGCCCGAGTACATGGTGCCCGCGGCCTTCATGTCACTGGCGTCCCTGCCGCTCTCGCCCAGCGGCAAGGTCGACCGCAAGGCCCTGCCCTCCCCCACGCTCGCGGACACTCGGAGCCAGGAGGTCCATGTTGCGCCTCGCGATGCGCTGGAGCTGCGGCTCGTGCGTGCGTGGGAGCAGGTGCTCGGCCTGGAGCCCATCAGCGTGCGCTCCAGCTTCTTCGAGCTGGGTGGACACTCGCTGCTGGCCGTGCGGCTCGTCTCGGCCCTGCGCGAGTCCCTGGACCGGCCGCTCCCGCTGGCCGCGCTGTTCCAGGCGCCCACGGTGGAGCAGCTCGCCGCCTTGCTGCGTCGCGACGACGCCGGCCAGACGTCACTGCTGGTCCCGTTCGACGCGGGCCGGAGTGGAACGGAGGTTCCGTTCTTCTGCGTGCACCCTGTCGGTGGCAACGTCCTGGCCTACGCGGAGCTGGCCCGGCTGCTGGGACCGGAGCGTCCATTCTACGGACTCCAGGCGCAGGGGCTCGACGGAAGCACGCCTCCGCTGGGCACGGTGGAGGAGATGGCCGCCGCCTACGTGGAGGCCATCCGCGCGGTCCAACCCGCCGGGCCCTACCTGCTGGGCGGCTGGTCCGTGGGCGGCGTCATCGCCTATGAGATGGCGCGCCAGCTTCGCGAGCATGGAGACGCGGTGGCCCTGCTGGCGCTCATCGACGCCTACACGCCCGCGGCGCTCACCGCCGCCGAGCCCGAGCCCGACGCCGCGCGGGTCGTCTCCGCCTTCGCGAGCGACGTGCTGGGCATCGGGTTCACGGACATCGCCCCGCCGGACGCGTCCCAGTCGCCCGAGGCCTCACTGGAGGCGCTCTGGGACGCCGGCCAGCGCGCGGGCACCCTGCCGCCGGGAATGGAGCCCGCGCACCTGCGGGCCCTGCTTCAGGTGTTCGAGGCCAACCTCCGGGCCGCCCGCCGCTACCAGCCGCCCGCGCTGAACCTGGGCCGGGTGTTGCGGCTCCAGGCGACGGAGGGCGCGGAGGGCCTGCCCGAGGACGGTGGGTGGAAGGCGCTGGTAGGCGCCGGACTGGAGCAGCACGCCGTGTCTGGCGACCACTACAGCGTGCTGCGCGCCCCGGGGGTCCGCGAGCTGGCGGACCGGCTCCGGAGCGCGCTGAAGCTCACCACCGGGTGAGGAGGAACTCGACGCCCAGGCCCAGTTCCTTGAAGTACTTGGGCGTCCCGCTGATGAGCTGCCGCTCTCCCTCCGTCTTCTTGAGGAGGTAGACCGGCACCGTGAGGCGCACGCCCACCATCTCCGCCAGGTCCACGCCCAGGCGGGCCTCCGGAATCGTCAGCGCCCATTCGTTGGGCTGGGTGAGGTATCCGGCGGACACGCCCAGTCCGGCGCGCCACCGGACGTACGGGCCCAAATCCAGGAACGGAATCGCGCCGGAGAAGCCGTCCATGTCGGAGACGCAGTCGATGTAGAGGCCCAGCGAGGCCCAACGGATGCGCGTGTCGTTGGGCACGAGCTGGTCCATGTCCCGCACGCCCAGCCCGGACAACACGGCGCCGAAGCGCCACTCGTTGCGGCTGTAGGCGTAGTCCTCGCGGCCTTGCTCGTAGGCCCCGAACGGCAGCTCCACGCCCACGCCCACGCCTCGCTGGCGCATGGCGCTGAGCGTCCAGACGTGGTGCGGCTTCGAGTAGGTCAGCCACTCATCCAGGAACGCGGAGCCCGCGGGACGGAGTGGAATCTTGAGGTTGCCCTTCTGCTGCGTGACGAGGCTGTGGAAGGCGGTGCCCACGCGCTGGCGGACCGGGATGAGGTCCTCGCGGGTCCCCGTGGCTTCGATGCCCTCCATGACGCCGTCGCTGTACTGGTAGCCCACGTCGCCCAGCACGGCGAGCAGGTCGTCGACCTGTCCCTTCTGGAGCTGTCCCGCCTTCGCCTGCTGCGTCAGGGTATCGGTGGCCTGGCGCAGCCGCTCCAGCTGCGGCGTCGCCTTGCAGTCGTTGCCCACGACGCAACGGAAGCCGGGCGAGTCGATGCCCAGGACGTTCAGCACGCGCAGCTCGCGATCCTTCAGGCGCTCCTTGTCGACGCGAGGCACCAGCAGGTCGACGGCGCGCGTCGAGGTGAGCTGGGTCGACAGGAAGCGGATGGCGTCCTGCATGCCCCGGTAGAAGTCGTGCTCGCGGAAGCGCCGATCGTAGAAGCCCATCATCGCGAACTGGAACTCCGACGGGAGCACGGACGTGCGGCGAGGAATCTGGATGCGGCCCGACAGATTGATGTCGTGCTCCAGCGTGTTGAGCACGGCGCTGTCGCGCGCGGCGCTCAGCACGTTGCCCAGGTACTGGAAGTAGGCCTCGTCCAGGGGGCTGCGGGAGCGCTTCGGCCGCGCAGGCGGTGGCGCCCAGTTCCAGCCGACGGCGTCCTGGTCCAGGTAGACGACGGGGAACCGCTCGCGATTGAGCGTCGTCTCCCCCGACTCGCCGCGCTCCACCCACCGCGAGCCGAGCCGCACCGCCAGGTCCACGGGGTTGTTGTTGAGCACGCCGCCGTCAATCAGCTTGAGGGACTCCACGGGCCCCCATTGCGTCTCCTTGAAGAAGGAGACCTCGACGGGGACCGGCGGGAACGCCAGCGGAAAGGCTCCGGAGGCCTGCGGGGTGAGCAGCAGGTTCTCCAGGGACACCTCGTGGCCGCCGTCGCCTGTCGGCTGGGCGCCCAGCGCCGGGTAGTACGCGAGCTCCTTGGGCTTCACTCCGATGTGGGGGAACGACGCGCTCACCGCGCCCTCCATGAAGGGCAGCCGAGCGGTGAGCTTCCCTTCGCCCTGCGTCATCACCTGCACGACGAGCTTCTCCGTCACGCGCTTCAGCTTGAACTGGGAGTCAGGTCCGCCCTGGCCGAAGGGCACCTCGCGCCCGCGCAGGTTCGTCACGGTGATGCCGTAGGCGAAGGTGCAGTCCTCCTTGAAGCGGGTCGTCTGGGCCTTCTTCAGGATGAGCTGCAGGGTGTCCTGCATGTGCGGCTCGCTGAAGAGGTGCGTGCCCTGAGCGGGCTCATTCCGCTCTTCGGGGAGCAGCCGCCCCAGGTCGAGCTGGTCGATCCACACGGTCCAGAAGAGGCTCTGCTCTGGAGCCCATGTGGACTGGGCGAACGCCGTGTCACACGAGGCCAGTCCGCCGAGCAGCGCGTTCACCGCCCCCGCCGAGGCGCCCGTCCACACCCGTGGCGCCGGGTTGCCCAGGTCCGCGTGCGCGCCTTCTCGCTGCGCGACGCTCCAGAACCGGACCAGCGTGGAGATGAACCCCGCCTGATACGCACCCAGGCTGATGCCGCCGCTGACGACCAGGGCCGGCGCGCTGCGCTCCGTCTCCTCGGCCAGCGCGCGGGCCTTGGCGTAGTCCTCGATGTGTGGTGGCAGGTACGGCGTCCCCTCTGGGACGAGCCCGGTGTCCGTCGCGAAGGCGCCACCGTTCGGCGCGACGGGCGGCACCTCGGGGCTCACCGCTGGGACGTCCTCGGCGCCAGCGCGTGCCGGCGCCGCGGCTTCGGTGGGTGCTCCAGTCGGCGCTGCGGCTTCGGTGGGCGCTGCGGCCTCGGTCGGCGCTGCGGCTTCGGTCGGCGCGTCGGCTTCAGCCGGCGCCGCTGGCGCGGCGGTTGGAGGCTCCGCCGGCACGGGGGCGGCGGGCGTGGAGGCGGCCTTGGCCTCGGGGGGGACGGCTTGCGCCTGCGCGGTGCCGATGGCGGCGAGCAGGAGCACGGCACGGGCACGACGAAGAGTCTTGGGCATTCGCTGGGCTCAGATGAAGGTCAACGTTGAGGCTATCCCTCAATCCTGACCCTGATCCCGGAAGCCCGGCAACCACGGAAGACGCCGGGGAAGCTGTCGTCCCCGGCGCCCTGTGGATGAAGGCCTAGGATTTCTGCAATTCGTGCGAGCTGTCGGCGGCGGCCTGCTCCGGCGCCGCGACGAACAGGGCGTCGCCCGTGCTGGACACCTGGGGGCGCAGCGGCACCGCCACCGCGTCGTGGACCAGCGCGGGCACCGCCACGGGCTCCACGGTGGCGGTGGCCTGCTGGGCGCGCTGCGCGGCCTGCCGGCGGCGCCACACGAAGTAGCCGATGGCGGCCACGGCGAGCACGCCCATGACGGCGAACTGCCCATCCTTGAACTTGGAGATCAGCGTGTCCAGCTCGCCACCGAAGTGGAAGCCGAGCCAGATGAACACGGGCGCGGACAGCAGCGCCGCCAGGCCATCCCAGAAGATGAAGCGCCAGTAGGACATGCCCACGGAGCCCGCGGTGAAGTACGTCACGGCGCGCACGCCCGGCATGAAGCGGGCGATGCAGACGATCTTCTGGCCGTGCTTGACGAAGAGGCCTTCCACCTTCGCGCGTTTCTCGGGTGTGACGATGCGGGCGAAGAAGCCACCGCTGCCCTCACGTCCCAGCTTCCCGCCCAGCCGACGGCCCGCGAGGTAGATGAGGCTGTCCCCGACGAGGATGCCCGCGAAGCCGACCACCATCATCACCGACAGGTTGGCGGCGCCCTTGTGGGCCAGGAAGCCCCCGAGGATGAGGGAGATGTCCTCCGGGAGAGGAACACCCAGACCGCAGGCCACCAGGATGCCGAACACGGTGGCATAGGCGAAGAAGCCCTGTGAGTCGCCGAGGAGGTTGGTGAGAAGTTCTTGCACGCGTCGTCCTGTCCGTTCACGCCCGAAGGGCCCGCCTCGGTCGTCAAAACTCCGGGTCAAACACGGGGAATCGCCCCCAAAAATCCCTGAAACCCGGCCTCCTCCTGGGCCCGCTTCGGCGCCCCGCGTCCCTGCTTATTCTTCGACCGCCGCCTCCCGCCGCCCCACTGTCCCGACGTCGCGCTGCCCCATCGGGCAGCCTGCCCACCTGGGTTCCAATCGTCCAGGAGGCCCATGCCGCCCTGCCGAGCAGCTTAACCACCGCCCGCCCGAATGGCGTCTCCTTCGGCTCAGGCCGCGGGGGCTTTTCGAATCAGCGTGCGCAGCATGTCCCGGTTGTCGCGGGCCTTCTGGCCGAAGTGCGCGACGATGCCCATCAGCAGCTTCACGCAGGCCTGCGGCTTGGTGGCCAGGAGTTTCTGGAAATCCGCGGCGCGAATCTCCAGGGCCGACACGTCGGTGACGGCGGTGGCTGTGCACAGCCGCTCACCTTTCTGCACCAGGGCCAGCTCACCCAGGGGCTCGCCGGAGCCAACCTCACCCAGGGACACGTCCTCGCCCGCGGCGCTCCTGGCGCTCAGGCGGACGGTGCCCTCCCCCACGATGAGGAGCGACTCCCCCGTCTTGCCTTCGGCGAAGAGCGCGGTTCCCTTGGGGAACGCCCGCGCGACGGCGACCCCGGCGAAAATCTGGATGCCGGTGTCCGTGAAACCCTTGAACAGCGGACACGCCTTGAGCGTTGTGGCAGGCACGAGAGCCATGGATGTGCTCCTAACACGCCCAGCGTAGGCTCGCGAGCGACTCAGCGGTCCGTGTGGTACTCGGCCGCGAGCAGCACGTAGTGCTGGGCGGACAGCAGGAGGAACTCACGCTCCGCCTCGGTGATGGGGCGCTTCACCCGGCCCGGAGAGCCCACCACCAATGAGCCCGGGGGAATCTTCGTGCCCGGCGTCAGCAGGGCCCCCGCGCCGATGATGCAGTCGTCCCCCACCTCCGCGTCGTCCATGACGGTGGCGCCCATGCCCACCAGCACCCGGTTGCCGATGGTGCACCCATGGAGGATGACGTGGTGCCCCACCGTCACGTCGTCCCCCACCGTGGTGGCGGACCTGCCGCTGGTGACGTGAACCAGGGAGAGGTCCTGCACGTTGGTGCGCTTCCCGATGCGGATGGGATTCACGTCCCCGCGCAGCACGCAGTTGAACCAGATGGAGGAGTCCTCCCCCACCTCGATGTCGCCCACGAGCTGGGCGGAGTCGTCCACGAAGCAGCCCGGGTGGACGCGGGGCGACATCCCTCGGAACGTTCTCAGCGGCATACGGCTACGCCTCCGCGACGACGTGGAACGGCGCCTCGGCCAGGGGCACCGGCAGCGGCTCCACCGTGGGGGGCTTGAGCAGGGCCACCTGCTTGCCCGCGAGCTGGTTGGGCGTGGCGCGCTCCACCTTCACCGTCACGAAGGCGCCCGCGGGGGCGTCCCCTTCGAAGTTGACGGTGCGGTTCTCCGGCGTGCGGCCGAAGCGCTTGGTGGCGTCGTAGCGCGAGTGCCCCTCCACCATGACCTCCACCTCCGAGCCCACGAGCGCCGCGGTGATTTCGCCGCTGATGCGCCGCTGCAGCTTCTGCAGCCGCTCCAGGCGGGCGATCTTCACCTCGTGCGGCACCGGGCCCCAGTCCTTCTCGCGCAGGGCCGCGCCCGTCTTGGGTCGCGGGCTGTAGACGAAGGAGAACTGGTTGTCGTAGCGGACCTGCTCGGTGAGCTGCATCGTCAGCTCGAACTCCTCCTCGGTCTCCCCGGGGAAGCCGACGATGATGTCCGTGGTGACGGCGATGCCCGGCCGCGCCTCGCGCAGCTTCGCCAGGCGCTCCAGGTACTGCACCACCGTGTAGTCGCGGCGCATCATCTTCAGGATGCGGTCGCTGCCACACTGCACCGGCAGGTGGAAGTGCGGGGTGATCTTCGGCTGGACGCGGAAGGCTTCAATCAGCTCGTCGGACAAGTCGTGCGGGTGGCTGGTGGTGAAGCGCACGCGCTCGATGCCGGGGACCTCCGCGGTGCGCAGCAGCAGCTGCGCGAAGGAGATGCCGCCCGCGTACGAGTTCACGTTCTGGCCGATGAGCGTCACCTCGCGCACGCCGACCTTGGCCAGGTCCGCCACCTCGACGAGCACGTCCGGGAACGCCCGGCTCACCTCGCGTCCGCGCGTGTGCGGCACGATGCAGAACGAGCAGACGTTGTCGCAGCCCTTCATCACCGTGACGAACTCGGTGACCTTGCCGCGCGACGTCTCCGGATCGGCGCGCGGGAAGACGTACTCCTCCGAGTTCACGAAGGCCGTCTCCACCACCCGCTCCCGCTCCGCGGACACCCGGCCGATGATGTCCGGCAGGCGCGCGATGTTGTCGGGGCCGAAGACGAAGTCCAGGTACGGCACCTTCTTGAGGAGCTTGTCCTTCTCCTGCTGCGCCACGCACCCGCCCACGCCAATCAGCGCGCCGCGGCTGGCCTTCACCGGCTTGTACCGCCCCAGGGCGGACAGCATCTTGTCCTCCGCCTTCTCCCGGATGGAGCAGGTGTTGAGGATGATGAGGTCGGCGTTGTCCGGCACCGGCGTCGGCGCGTAGGACATCTGGCTCAACACCTCGCTCATGCGGAGCGAGTCGTTGACGTTCATCTGGCAGCCGAAGGTGTGGATGAAATAGCGCTTCATGGAAGAACCCTGAGCAAGTACGTGCCCTTATCCGATGGCCGGACGCGGAATGCAACCAGCCGCCCGCCCGGCTTCATCCCCGGCTGAGCAGGTGCGTCAGGCGGGTGTGCAGGTCCACCAGCTCCGCCTCGCGGGCCCGGAGCAGCCCCAGGGCGTCCTCGCCGTAGCGGCGCGCCAGGGCGTTGGTTTCGCGCTCCTGCCGGGCTAGCTCGTCCTGGATGCGGCCCGTGAGCTCGTCCGCCGCGCCGCCCTGGAGCTGACTCAGCTTGTCCTGGAGCTTGCGGACCGCCCAGCGCCGCCCGCCGAAGGCTCGCAGCAGCGCGCCGCCCTGCTCCGCTGTCTTGGCGTCCAGCCCGGACGCGGCCAGGGCCTCGGTGTGGGCCTTGGCCAGGCTCTCCGTCCCCTGCCCGGAGGCCTGGGCCAGGTAGGTCTGCTGGTAGCGGACCAGGGCGTCGAGCATCGCCGCGTCCAGCGGAGGCGCGGCCCAGCGGAGGGTGCGGTCGTCAGCGGCGGTGAGGTCCGTGGACGACTCCCGGTTGGGGACGTCCTGGAAGCCGTGGTCGTCGAAGAGGAAAGACGTCATAGGAAATGTGGCTTGGAGCGTGTGGCCCGCCTGCTGGAGTATCTAACCGCAGCAGGCCTCTTTAATTCTATTGCCCCAGGGCGAACAGCCAGTCAGGGGCTGAACGAAATCGGAGAGCGAGTTTGAAAGGCCCACCACAAGTGTCAAGTCGCGAATCTCGTAAACGGCAGAATTAATATCCCGAGCCTTTGATACTATCTCCGCCCAGCAGTTACACGCGGGGTGTGTTCACATGCCCGTAAGGGCTCTGTTCTGCAGTATACCTCAACTTGGTGTCGTTGACGGTCAAATAGCTACCTCTGGCACGCCAGCGTCGGTCAAGAGTTGGTAGAGGTCGGCGACTTTCTGTCGTGCCCCGCGCGCTCGGCAGAACGTAAAGATGGCCCGTTGCCTCGCACGTGACAGAGCCACAAAAAACGTTGCGATACCCTCCGGATTTCCGGCGCTGTGGCTCCACCACATTTTGTCGTCAAGCCCTACAAAGAAGACGGTGTCGTACTCCAGCCCTTTGCTTTTGTGCACGGTCATTAGCGGGATTTCACCGACTCCTTCGAACCGATCGAGACATACGGACCAGTCGGCGGCACCCACCGCACAATCAGAAAGATGAATCCGGAATGCCTCGACCGCGATTGCTAGCGATTCTCCTGTGCTGTACTCAAGGTATGTTCGAGCTAATGCAGCAGGACTGAGGAACTCCAAAATTCGCCCCACCAAGTCCTGGGCAACTGCCTCGTCGGGTGGATTGATGCGCATAACCGCTCGAAGTGTCTGAAGGAATTCGATCAGTCTCTTCTCGGCACGGTCGCAATCGGCATCGTCATCAACGTCGACTCCACGTATTCGCAGAATGGCCGTCGAGGCGATTTCCCAAGCCTTGGGATCTTTGCGCTTATTTCCCAGTCGAAGCAGGGAGATACCGATAGTCGTCAACTCCTCGACCAGAAGATCCTGCAGGGTTGTGCGTCCAAGGCTGCGGCTCTCATTGCGGACACGTAGCCCGATACTTGAAAACGACTCCTGAAACTGATCTTCAAACCGGTCGGCAGTTTGGCGCACGAGAATGGCATAGTCTCGAGCTGTCGTATTCCGCTGAGACAAGTCCTGCTTGAGCCAGTTTGCAATCTGCTCAGCCTCGACTACCTCGGATGGACATTTCCACACCTGTGCAACATCGCCGTCGACCTTGCTTTCTGCTTTTGCAATAGCAGGAATGGTGCCGGAATCCAATGCTTGGGCGACGACGTGTTGAATGCGCACCAAGCCTTCGGAGGATCTGAAGTTGAACAAAAGCGGGATTCGATTGGCACGAAAGTCGCTCTCGAACTTCCGGAACGAGTCCGGTCGGGCACCAGCCCAAGCCATGATTCGCTGCTTGTCGTCACCAACCGCAGTCACGGAAATCCGTGGGTCGCCAAAGGCGGAGAGCAGGAAGTCGTATTGGGCGTAGGTAGTGTCTTGGAATTCGTCGACAAAAACGAAAGGATATGTTGTTCGCAATGCGCGACATATTTGCGGATTCGCTCGAAGCAAGAGTTCGGCCAATCGATTAATCATTGCAAACGTAAGCAGCGAAGTGGTGTCCTGGCGAAGGTTCTCCTGCCACCAACGCTGAATCGCAAACTCAGTTCCGCTAACTGGAGTTGTTGCTTGAATTGGCAGCCGGAGCGTCCCCAATACGCGCGACTCGAAGGTGGACTGGGTCAATCCCGCTACTTCTGTCTGCCATTTTCTAGGAGCATCAAGGCGCGTTCGCTCAAGGAAATCGTCGATTTGGCGACGATTGGAAAAAGTGACTTCATAGGGACGACTCGGCCGCCAGCCATTCGGTACCGCTGGCATAAATCGATCTAGTAGGTTCTTGGTGAATGCGTCAAAAGTAAGCGAGACGAAGCGACGTGCTTGTCCAGGTGCGCAACGTTGGCGGACACGAGCAGCCAGATTCTCGGCAGCATCGGATTTAAATGAAATTGCTAGAATTCGGTAGGGCTCCATACATAGGCCGGTCTCTAGCAAGTACGACGCTCGCTGGGCCAAAAACTCGGATTTTCCTGCACCAGGGCCGGCGACGACACAGCTGCTTTGGATACGTCGGAGGGCCGTCCACGCGTTTGGTTCAAGGTCAAGGATTCCGCGTGGACTCCATGTTTCGGGCGCAATGGGAGCCATGGCGTTAGCAGTTTTCTTCGGTCTGCTGAGGGAACTTGACGCTGTCGGCTACATGTTCGAGCAGTGCCCTAATTTCCTCTGGGATTGCACTATTAATCACGCCCGAGTCAAGTCGGCCAAGTACACGCACGTGGGTGCTCGGCTTTCCACGACCAAGAAAAAGATAGCGGTACCATCTAAGATCCGAGTCCTGATTTAGGTAGAGCTTTGAATCGGCATTCTCTCCCAGTACAGCTTCAGTTGGATCACCTTTGCTAGAGGGGCCTTTCATCTCGCTGTCGATGGTTTTGTAGGCATCAGGAAAGGCCCTTAGCATCGAAAAGTCTAGGTCAAGGGGCCAAGAGAAATAAATGCCAAACTGTCGCAACCACGCAACCCACTGCTTCAAGTAATCAAAATCTACATCACCCTTGGCCTGGGTGTCGAAATCAGAGATCTTTTTGTCAATCCCCTTTGCGTTGAGATTTTCGCCAAACAGTGCTTTCGGAGCCACGTTGTTGGCCAGGAGTTGCAGGCATGCAGATTTGATTCGACTCCAACCTCCACCCGTTCGCCCCAAGTCCAAGTCAAGCAATGTCACATGTGGTATGGCCAGATCAAACAAGAGTCGCCAAAGATGATTGACATGTCTTCCTCCTAACGGAACGACGGCAACGAAAGACCGGTCAATTGGAAGATCGAGCGCCTCGGCGAGACGTGGAAGCACGACCTCCTCGGAACTGCCTTCGCCCAGAATAACAAAGCGGGCAAAGTAGAGTTCAGGGTATGTACGGACGGCCTCTCGGACGAACTTTGCAGCTTCTTCCTCTCCAATAGGCAATTGGATCGCCCGAACATGCGCGGTGCGATCTTGTGGCTCAAGCCTGAAATGCCGAACTTGAATGGGCTCGACGCGAGCAAGAATACTCGCTGAGTGACTAGACATAAAAGCCTGGGCGCGTTGATCACGGGTAAGATCTTCAATCTGTCGGACGATACGAGACAGATAGAATGGCGCGAGATTGTTCTCGGGTTCTTCGACGGCAATGATCGTTAGACTCGGTAGCGAAACGCCTCCAGCCTGAAACCCTCCGCTGGCTGAGCCGCTAGCGATCTGGCTTTCAACATCCAACGTTGCTGCGGTCATAGCAAGATGGAAAAGCGAGCGCTGCCCGTCGCTGAGGTCTTCAAGATTTCGTTCACGACCTGTCTCATCGGGGTAGAAGACTACCTCTACCCGACGAATGAACTCGTGAAAGAGAAGGTCAACGGGGCGGAATATTGGGGTAGCATCCATACCTCCCGCATGAACCTCTAACCAGCGCTTCTCAACGGCCTTGGCTACCAAATCCACAGCAGATTCGGCGCCAAAAGCACCGTTTATCTTGTGGCCGGCATCCGCAAATGCGTCCTTTACATCTTTAGACCACGTAATTGCGCGCC
>NZ_JAAIYB010000699.1 GCF_010894475.1 Myxococcus vastator | reverse complement strand
GCTATGTCACCTCCTGGCCCCTCGCCCGTGACGACCCCGGGCCCGGCAATCGCCGCTGCTCCGAAGGAAGGTTCAACCGTGAAGACCCCCTCACTCGAAGTCCCGGCCCAACGACGCGCATCGCGAGGGCGGAAGCAGGCCGCCGGCATCGTTGAGTGCGCGTCGCTGTCGCTCGTCGCGGCGCTGGCGGCGGGGTGTCCGGGTGCCCAGATTCGGCCCGAGTCCTTCTCCTGCCCGGCTGGCGCGGAGGAGGCCATGCGGGATCATCTCCGCTGGAGGCTCCACGATCGCTTCTTCCTTCAACTCGACGACCGTCAGGCGGCGTTTGGACAGGTGTGGTTCACCGCTGGCGCGGAGGTGGTGGGGGTTGTCCCGAAAGGCCACAACGACGACCGGCAACATGCGGTCGCTCCGACCGGGACGCGCTTCTACGGCAAGGCCTACTACCTCTCCGACAAGATGGGCCGCGCGGATGGGCCAGCGCTCGTCGTCCGGTATGACCGTGTGAAGCTCCCGGGGCAGGACGAGCAGCCGATTTGTCTGGTGGTGGAGGGCACGGTCTACGGGTTCAAGGACGGCAGAGTGAAGGCGTCCAACCGGAACGTGGGGTGGGTCGTGCACCGCTGGCCCTGAGCTGGGCCTGCGGTGACGTGGCGGGTAGGTGCTCGATTCCGACCCCCTGCTCACCAGCATCGACAGAACCTCTCAGGGTCGTTCCATGCCTGCCCATCCCATGGGTAACATGGTCCGCGATGCGCTGGCTGGGGATGCCCGCGCGAGAGGAGGGCAGAACATGTCGGCGAGTGAGTTCAGGCTCCCACGAGGGGCGATTCTCTTCACGAGGGACGGCTTCCAGTACGAGTTCCGCGAGGACCTGGGCGAGGCCCATCACGGGTTGCGCCTCCTGCTGGCCCGGCGCCGCACGCTGGAAGGCAACATCCGCGGCAAGGTGCTGCTCAAGGCGGTCGGGGTCCCGAAGTTGATGGAACTGCCCCGCATCAAGCGGGCGCGGGCGAAGCTTGAAGAGCAGGTGCACCTGGCGACGTACCTCGACCATCCGGGCATCCTCCGTGTCCACGGACTGCACAAGGCGGAAGGGGGCTGGTACGTCATCACCGAGCATCCCTCGGGGAACAGCATCGGCGACCTGTTGACGCTCGCCGGGGAGTGCGGCCGACGGTTCTCGCCCCTCTTCACCCTCCATGTCGGGGCTCGCGTCGCCGCGGCCCTGGCGCATGCCCACGACGCGACGGACGGACAGGGGCGCCCCCTCCACATCGTCCACCGGGCGCTCGACGTGGAGCACCTCGTTGTAGGCTGGAATGGCGACGTGCAGATCTCCGACTTCGGGTTCGCGCTCTCGGACCTGCCCGGGCGCGTTTCGTCCACGGTGCGCCGGCCGCAGGGGGATGCGTTCTACTCCTCCCCGGAGATGCTCCTGACCGGGCGCGTGGATGCGCGCTCGGACCTCTTCGCGCTTGGCAATGTCCTGCTCGAACTGGCGACGGGGAGGAACATCCTGGATGCGCCGGATGCCCTCACCGAAGAGGTGAAGGACGCCCTATCGACAAGGCAGCGGGTGCGGGTCCGGCGTGCCGTCAAGCGGGCCCGGCTGGCCGGAAGCGCGCCCCAGGTGGCGGATGCCATCTGGCGCGCGGCGACCTACACGCAGGCGGACCTGGAGGCGTTGACGGAGGGGCTTCCGCAGGGGCTGGGCCTGGTGCTGCGCAAGCTCCTCCAGCCCCGGCCGGACGCCCGCTACCAGACGGCGCGCGAGCTGGCGACGGACCTCCACCGCTGGCTTGGAGCGGGGGATGCCTACGGCCAGGAGGAAGCGGCGGCGGAGCTGCATGAAATGGCGAAGCGGGCCCACGAAGTGTTGATGGAGCTGTGTATGCGGCGCCCCCGTGGCCTTCAGGTGTCTCGGGACGCGGTCAGCACGAACTGAGCCTGCCGATTCCGTGGACGCCCGAGATTGGGTGGGAGGCGTACGGGCGGTCCACGGAAGCGGGTGGCTCTCAGTCGGATGAAGAGGAGACCTGGATGGACGCGGCGTGCGGTAGAGGGCACCGCCCGACGTACCGGGCTACATGGAACGGGTGACTGCGGCACCTGTGCACGAGGTGATACGGCGTCAGTCGCGCTCCCAGAGTATGGTACCGAAATAGAAAGCGAGGCTCCTTCGCATGGCCTTCCTTGGACACCTCTGCATCCTGGCATCTGGGCTTGTTCTCCTTGGATTCTTCATCGCCTATCCACGCTCTACGACTTTCATCGCCATCACCTTGGCGATGGGATTCATCGGAAGCTCAGAGGGGTTCTTCGGAACAGTGCTTGGCCTCCTGATAGGTGCAGGCCTCGGAGGCATTGGTGCTGGCATTGCCCATGGAGTCAGCCTCCTTTTCAGTCCTGCCGCTAAGCAGAAAAACGGTTCAAGCACCGCCACTGGCGAGAAGGAGAACATTCACGACTTTATGCGTCGGCGCGACGCAGAGGAAGCCGCAGCAGATGCACGTGCGCGGCAGCCGCCATCGCATCGACGATAGCACAGCGTTCTGGTTTACGCCTCGGAGGTTCGGAACCTGTCAACGCGGATGAGATTGTGAGCGCTTGACTGCGGTGCGCACCGAGGCGAACAAGCGCGTCCGTCTTGTGAAGGATCAGGCAACGAAGAGGGAACACGCGTTGCGCCAGCAGGAAATCAACCAGCCCACTTCCAATCTGGACGGGGCGAACGCCTTCGGTAAGCGTTCAGGTGGGATGGGCGGTTGAAGAAGGAGCAGGCCAGCAGCCGACGGGAGGCTCGTCGCTCGCTGACGCGGCGTGGGGCATGGGACAGAGCGTGTCGTGGCCGAGGTCGACCCCAAGGA
>NZ_JAAIYB010000698.1 GCF_010894475.1 Myxococcus vastator | reverse complement strand
GGTCCACGACGACAACCGGCTCCGGTGGAGGCGGGGCGCCCAGTTGGGGCAGTCCCAGCACCAACGCGGTGAGCGCGAGACCGCCAGCCAGACTGAGGAAGACGACCGTACGGTTCATGAGGCAGGGCTCCTTGCGAGAACAGCGCGGGCCCTCCCTTTACGAACCAGGCGCGCGGAAAGGTCTACCTCTCCGCGCGAAAAGTGTCGGGTGGGTCAACCCGGGATGAGCGCGCCGGCGCAGAAGAAGGGCGAGTTGTTCTCGCCGAACGTCCGCCGGTAGAAGGCCTCGTCCGCGGAGCGGAGCGCCTCCAGCGTGTCCTGATCCAACAGCAGCGAGCGGCACGACATCCGGCCGGGCAGGTCGGCGTTGACGTCGTCGGTGTCCGTCACGTCACAGGAAGACGCGCCCTCCACGCAGGGCTTGCTGCAGTAGCCCCGGGCCGGAGCCTCCTGGTTCAGCGAGCCATCCTCATTGAGGGCACGGGGGTAGTCCTGATCCCGCACGCAGATCAGGTCCTCGCATTCGACCGAGCCGAAGGAGATGAAGTCCTGCCGGGCGGCGATCTCCCGCTCCAGGATGGGCATGGTCGGCGAGTTGTTGTTGGCCGCCGCCTCCTCGGGGGTCGCCTTGCGCACCAGCGTGCAGGGCTTGCCAATCTCGCTGGCCACCTCACAGCCACCCGACAGGAGCGCGGCGGACATCATGAGGGCGGTTCGCACGAACATCTTCATGGGACCTCGGACCTCTACAAAGGGGGGATGGGGCACGGGACCTCGGGGCCCGCGAGCCTCAGGAGGGTAGCACAGGCCCCTGGAACACCAACGCCCCCGTACGGCGGTACGACGGGTGGAATTATGAAGGAATACCGGAGGGATAGGCGGTAACCAGGCTTGCTCAGCGCGGTTGATGGTTGGGAATACGACCGATAGGATACGGAGGCCGAGAGTCGCGATGCACCCCCGGTGGCAGTTACGCCCCCCTCCCTCACGGAGCCTCCGGATTTGAACCGCCCCAAGTTGCTGCTCGCCCTGTGTCTGGTGCCCGCGCTGGCATCCGCCCAGGGTCAAGAAGGCATGGGACTCGACCTCACCGACGAGTCCCAGGCCGAGTCATCGCAGGATGCAGAATCACCCGCGCCTCCTCCGGTGGAGGAGGCCACACCGGCCGCGGCGTCCCGCCCCGCGGACGAGCCATTGGAAGCGGATCCGCAGTTGCCGTTGACGGACATCACCCAGGAAGACCGGGTGAAGAGCGTCCAGCGGAAGGTCTACCTCAAGAAGGGCCGCTTCGAGCTGACGCCGCTGTTGAGCCTCTCGGTCAACGACCCCTTCTATTCGAAGGTGGGGCTGTCGGTCCGGGGCGCCTACTACCTGGCGGACACGCTGGCCATCTCCGCCCGGGCCTCGCTGATGCAGGTGGTGCCGTCGGATGACGTCCGCACCGCGAAGCGGACCTTCAACAGCAAGATCTACTACTCGGTGCCCCAGTGGTCCGCGATGGGCGACGTGGAGTGGAGCCCCATCTACGGCAAGGTGGCGTTCCTCAACTCCATCCTCCACTTCGACGGCTACCTGCTGGCGGGCGCGGGCGTGGTGAGGACGGAGACCTCGGCGCTGCCGGGGCGAGGCCTCAACCCGGCCGCCGACCTGGGCCTGGGCATGCGCTTCGTGGCGCAGGACTACATCGCCGTCAACGTGGCCCTCATCAACACCTCTTATGTGGATCAGCCCCTGGGTAGCAGCAAGGGCGCCATCCAGAACGTCATGACGCTCAACGCAGGCATCTCGCTGTTCCTGCCTTTCAAGTCGACGGGGAGGGACTCGGAATGAAGCGCTTCTTCCGTGTGCTCCTCGCCCTCTGCCTGACGGCGCCCGTGCTGGGCTTCGCCCAGACCACCGAAGAGGCGGAGGCCGGCGACGTGTCCGAGGTCGACAAGGACCGGCTCGGGCCCCTGCGCGAGCGCGTCCGGCCGGTCTCCGGCCACGTCTTCCTCAAGAAGGGCCGCTTCGAGTTCAGCCCGTCCGCGACGCTGTCGCTGCGCGACGCGTTCTACAGCAAGTACATCTTCGGCGGCACGCTGACGTACCACCCCATGGAGACGCTGGGCATCAGCCTGCGCGTGGGCTACGCCCTCAACACGGTGGCCGGCGCGGCGCAGAAGTGCACGTTCGGGGACGGCGGCGAGGGCTCCTCGCGCGGCTGCGTGCCGCCCACGCTCAACGAGCTGGACGGGAACGCGCCGGGGCAGATCAAGCTGCTGGGTGGCGCGGACGTCCAGTGGGCCCCCATCTACGGCAAGGTGTCGCTGCTGGCGGAGACCTTCGTCCACTTCGACCTGTACGGCGTCGCGGGCGCCTCGGTGGTGCAGTACCGCGGCCCCGGTGACGCGCCGGGCGCGGCGGCGCAGAACTACCTCACGCCGGGTGCCAACCTGGGCGTGGGCGCGCGCTTCTTCCTCAACCGGTGGATCACGCTGCGCACGGAGCTGCGTGACCTCATCTACGTGGAGAAGGGCACCGAGGTCTCCGGCAACTACCTGCGCAACCAGCTCCTGTTCGAGCTGGGTGTCTCCTTCTTCTTCGGGTCCGAGTCATGATGCGCTCCTTCCGGCTCATCCGTGTCGCCGTCCTCGGGCTGTCGCTCGCGTGGACGGCCCCCACCTTCGCGCAGAGCTTCGAGGGCCTGGACCTCTCCGGCCAGTCCAAGAAGAAGAAGCGCACCACGTCCAAGAAGAAGAAGCCCACCCGCAAGAGCCGCGCCGACAGGGCGAAGCCCGCGCCGGTGCAGGACGCGGACGACGACGATGACGCCGCTGCTTCCTCCAGCGAGGCGCCCACGAGCGTGGCTCCCGCGGAGGCGGCGCCCGCGGCGACCACCCCCGCGC
>NZ_JAAIYB010000697.1 GCF_010894475.1 Myxococcus vastator | reverse complement strand
GACCGGGCCGCCTCCAGGTCCGTGCGCGCCGGGTGGAGGGGACGGAGGTTGAAGCCATGGGAGGGCTGCCATGCGTGCCGCGCGAGGTTCCATTCAAATCGGCTCGTTCCGCGGCATTCCCGTCCGCGTCCACTTCTCCCTGTTGCTCGTCCTGCCGCTGCTGGCGTTCCTGTTCGGCGGCGCGTTCCGGCGCGCGGCGGAGGTGGCCGAGGTCCCCCCGGAGCGCCTGAGCGGCTCGCCCGCGCTGTGGGGGCGGTTGGTGGCGGTGGGCCTGTTCGCGTCCGTGTTCGTCCACGAGCTGGCGCACACCGTGTATGCGCTGCGCCGCGGCGGGAAGGTGCGCTCGATTACGTTGATGATGGTGGGCGGCGTGTCGGAGCTGACGGAGGCGCCGCCGCGTCCCCGGGACGAAGCGCTGATGGCCGCGGTGGGGCCGCTGACGAGCCTCCTGCTGGCGGCGCTGCTCGGCGGCGCGACGTGGCTGCTCCAGGATGCGCGCTCGTTCAACGTCCAGTTCGCGTTCTTCTACATGGCCAGCCTGAACCTGTTCCTGGGCGTGTTCAACCTGCTGCCCGCGTTCCCCATGGATGGTGGACGCATCGTCCGCGCGTCGCTGGCGGGGCGGCTGGGGATGGTGCGCGCGACGCAGGTGGCGTCCTGGCTGGGGCGCGGGTTCGCGGTGCTGTTCGGCGTGGGGGCGGTGCTGTCGTTCAACCCGTTCCTGGCCGTCATCGCGTTCTTCATCTTCATGGGCGCGCAGGGGGAGGCGCAGCAGGTGCGGATGAAGGCGACGCTGGAGCGGGTGCCGGTGGCCGACCTGATGACGCCGCGCCGGGTGGGCGTGGACGCGGGGGCGTCGTTGGAGCAGACGCTGTGGGACTTGCGGCGTGACCGGCTGTTGCTGCTGCCGGTGACGGAGGATGGAAGGCCGGTGGGGCAGGTGTCACTGGAGACGGTGCGGGGCGTGTCGGATTCGGAGCGCCTGACGCGCACCGCGCGCGAGGTGATGGTGCCCGCCGTGGTGGTGCGGCTGGACGAGGATGGCTGGACGGCGCTGCGGCGCATGGCGGAGGAGGAGACGCCCCAGCTCATCGTGGTGGAGGCGGATGGGGCGCTGGCGGGGACGCTCGACGTGAATGACGTGCAGCGCGGTCTGTCGCTGTATCAGGCGCGCGAGGAGCGCCGTGGTCCGCAGGAGCGGCGGTGGCGGCAGGAGCGCCCGGCGTGATGATGGAGCGCATGTGGGCTTGAGGTGCTGGTCCGGTGTCGATGGGCCGACAGCGGGGCTCCGGCGGCGTTCGTGAGCGCACGTCGCGGCCAGGCGCGTGTCCAGGCCGCGGCGATTGAATCGGGGGGAGGCCCCGCCGCGCCGGAACAGTCCACTCCGTTGATGTGTTACATCGTCCTTCGGCACCAGGCAGGCGATGGCCGCGGCGGGATCCTCCCAGCGCGACTCCAGGTTCTTCCGGCGGTGACCCTGGTGGCGTGAGAGCGGGTGGACGTTGTCACAAGCAACGAAGGCGAAGTTTCTCGAGTCGGGGCCCTTCCACCAGGAACTCAAGGCGCGGGTGGAGGTCTACCTGGGAGCGAGCGGGCGCTCGCCTCGTGACCTCCCGCGCATGTACGCGAAGACGGTGGTCATCCTGGGGTGGCTCGCGGCCTCCTATGTCTGGCTCCTCGTGGGCGCTTCGGGGCCGTGGGGTGCGGTCGCCGGGTGCGTGTCCCTGGGGCTGGCCGTGGCGGGGGTGGGGTTCAGCGTCCAGCACGACGCGAACCACGGAAGCTACTCGGAGCATCGGGGCATCAACCGGATTCTCGGGTGGACGCTCGACGCCGTCGGTGGCTCGTCCTACGTGTGGAACTGGAAGCACAACATCTTCCATCACAGCCACACGAACGTGGTCGGCCTCGATGCGGACATCGACATCCAGCCGCTGTGCCGACTGGCGCCTGGACAGCGGCAGCACACG
Organism: Myxococcus vastator; assembly: GCF_010894475.1. GTDB lineage: Bacteria > Myxococcota > Myxococcia > Myxococcales > Myxococcaceae > Myxococcus > Myxococcus vastator. The sequence continues at coordinate 939 of NZ_JAAIYB010000697.1, read as the reverse complement.
GCGCATCGCTTCCAGCATGCCTATATCTGGGGGCTCTACGCGCTGCTCCCCGTGAAGTGGCACTTCATCGATGACTTCAAGGACCTGGTCACCGGACGCGTGGGGCGGCAGAAGATGCCGCGCCCTGGCGGGCTGAAGCTGGCCGGGGCCCTGGGCGGGAAGCTGCTGTTCTATGGCTGGACCATCGCGCTGCCGTTGTTCTTCCGCCCGCTCTGGCAGGTCGCGCTGGGTTACGCGCTCGCCTCGTTCGTGCTCGGGTTGACGCTGGCCACCGTGTTCCAGTTGGCGCATTGCGTGGAGGAGGCGGACTTCTCCCAGCAGCCAGAAGCCAACCGTCCCTTCCCCCGCGACTGGGCCGCGCATCAGGTCGCGTCGACCGTGGACTTCGCCCGAGGCAATTGGCTGGTGAGCTGGTACCTGGGAGGGTTGAACTTCCAGGTGGAGCACCACCTCTTCCCGCGGGTGTGTCACCTGCACTACCCGGCGCTCTCGCGCATTGTCGAAGAGACCTGCCGGGAGCACGGCATCCGCTACCGGGCGAATGAGAGCGTCGGTGCGGCATTGAAGAGCCACGTGCGGTGGCTCAAGCGGATGGGGCAGCCAGCCCTCGAGAGGACTGCATGAGTGACGAGAAGGTTCGGTACGGGCGGGCGCAGAAGTTCCGGCTCTCGGTCAAGGGCACGGAGGCCGTGGCCTCCTATTCGGCCATGATTGAGGCGGCCAAGGCCGGCAGTGGCCGCGCCCAGTTCGACGCGGCTCGCGCCAGGTGGGGCGCATCGCTCGGGCTTGCCGCGGAGGACGGGCTCTACCTGGTGGAGTTCGAAGCGGGCGGGCGCACCGTCTCCGAGGCGGCACGCAACCTCGAGAGCTGCGACGCTCCCGCGAAGGCGGTCAAGGACGCCGTCGAGCGGTTGTTGAAGTGCGGCATGCTGGAGCCCC
>NZ_JAAIYB010000696.1 GCF_010894475.1 Myxococcus vastator | reverse complement strand
CCCCACACCCACCGGCTGGGCCCGATGCGTGATCCGCCGCCTGCTCCCTAATCAATTTGCGTACCAACCCAGAGAGCAAGGGGGCGTCCTCCTGATTTCAGGAGGTTGGCGTGAGGTGGGTGTCGTCAGGTGGGCAAAGAGGAAGGGCGATACTCTGGAGGGTGAAAGACTTTCCCGTCCTTCTGTCGGTGAGGGAATGTGGGCGGGTGTCAGTGGATGAAACGAATGAGCGCCTCCGCGACCACTTCGGGCTGCTCCATGTGGACGTGGTGCCCGCCGGGGAGGTGCAGCGGTGGCTGGGCGAGGGTTTGGAGCGCCTGCGTCCGGTTGCGCATGAGGGCTTCGTCGTGGCGCAGCCCGCCGGTGGCGAGGATGAGCTGCAGCGGGCAGGTGATGCCGGCCTGGAGCGCCATCCACTGGGCCTCGTCGTAACCCATGCCGAAGCGGCGGCGGTGGCGCGGGTCGAAGGTGAAGGCGAAGCCGCTTTCGCATGGCTCCGTCCCGTGCCGTGCGAGGTACAGCGCCGCGTCCTGCGTCAGCGTAGGGCTGTTCTCCAGCAGCCGCGCGGCGGCGGCCTCCACGGTGGGGTAGCGCTTGCGGTTGGGCGGGCGGCGCGCGTCATCCAGGGCGCTGCGCAGTCGGCTCAGGGCCCCTTCCGCGGGCCCGCCAGCGGGGCCCAGGCTTTCGATGAGCGTCACGCTCTTCACGCGCTTGGGGCGGGCGGCGGCGTAGGCCTGGGAGACGATGCCACCCAGCGAGTGCCCCACCAGGTGCACCGCGTCCAGCCCCAGCCCGTCCAACGTGGCCTCCACGTCGAGCGCGTAGTCGCTGAACTGGTAGGTGGCGCCGGGACCCACGTGGGCGCTGCGGCCCATGCCCCGAAAGTCGAGCAGCACCAGCCGCCACGTCGGGGGCAGGTGCGGGATGAGGGCGTCGAAGCTGTGGGAATGGTCCAGCCAGCCATGCAGGAAGAGCACGGCGGGCGCGTCGGAAGCGGGGCGCTGCCGGACATGCAGCGCCAGGCCTTCGGCATCAACAGTGAGGGATTCGAGCGCGTTGGACACGGGAGCCTCCTGCCCCGTGCCTTACCCGGTTCACGTGCTCGGGAGAACCGTCATCCACGCCCGGACGCGGCGCGCGTTCAGCGGGGCCCGGGGGGCGGCCGCGGCGGCCCCCCCGTGTCGGGCCGGGAGAGAATCATCGCGAGCTGGCGCGCCTGATTCTCGGTGGCGCAGCGGTACTCCTGCTGCTTGCCGTTGTCCTTCTCGATACGGAGAACCCAGACGTCGTTTTCCTTCGTGACATTCGCCTGCTGGGACATGTGGCGGTTCCTCCCCGCCGCGGGGAAGAGCATGTTTCATGCCGCACTGGTGGAGAGGCCTCAAGGCCCCGAATTTCCGGCACCACCCCACCCCGCCTGGCGAGCGGGGTGACAAAAATTGTGCACAGTTGCGACAAATTTGGCCGGAAAGCCTCGCATTGATTGCGTAGTGCCCCAGGGCGGGTCTGCCTTTACCCTGTTACAACCCGAGGTGTCAGGTGTCCTGGGCGTCGGGCCACTCCCAGGCGGAGCGGTAGCCGCCGGTGGCCTGGGTGCCCTCGACGAAGCGGGCGTAGAAGGGGTGCCCGCTGAGGGTGGCGGAGTCGCCCACGACGAAGAGGTGGCGGCGGGCGCGGGTGAGGGCCACGTTCATGCGGCGCAGGTCCGTGAGGAAGCCGAGCTGTCCCTCGCTGTTGGAGCGGGTGAGGGAGACGATGACGGCGTCCTTCTCCCGGCCCTGGAACGCGTCGACGGTGTCGACCTCCACCTCGGGGCTGAGCGCCTCGATGCGCTCGCGGAGCTGATGGGCCTGGGCGCTGTAGGGCGTAATCACCGCCAGCTCGCGGGGCGCCAGGCCGGCGGCGAGCAGGGCACGCACGCGGGCCTCCACCAGGCCGGCCTCGCCAGGGTTGAAGAGGCTTCGCGTGGTGGGCTCGACTTCTTCGTCGAAGCCCTTGCCGGCGGTGTCCAGGTAGAGCACGGGGGGCGCATCCACGTCCGCGCCGGGCGTGAGGACGGCGTCCAGGGTGCGGTCCGCGATGGAGGGGTGGGCGCGGAGCTCGCCGCCGTACATCTCCCGTGAGGGGAAGTCCATGATGCGGGCGTTCATCCGGTACTGCTCGCGCAGCATGCGTTTGACGCCCTCGCCGTGGTCCTTGAGCAGGCGCTCGAAGAGGCTCACGCCCAGGCCGGCCTTCGCGGCCTCCTGGGAGAGGACGGTGGGCGGCAGCTGCTGCGGGTCGCCGGCGAGGATGACGCGGGGCGCGCGCAGGAAGCAGAGCAGCGCCAACGGCTCGGTGGCCTGGGTGGCTTCATCGAGCAGCGCCAGGTCGAACTGCTGACCGGAGAGCACGCCGGAGTCGAGGCTGGAGAGCGTCACGCAGATGACGTCCGCGTTGGCGAGCACGGACTTCACGGCCTTGCGCTCCAGGGCGCGGGCCTCGTCGAGCATGCCCTTGGCCTCGGAGGTGGACGCGCGGGCGTTGGCGAAGCGCGCGCGGCTGCGGCCCTGGTTGCGCTGGCGGCGCGCGTAGCCCAGCAGCGAGAAGGCCTCGTCGAAGAGGTCGCGGGACACGGCGCGGTCCGGGTGGGACTCCACGACGATGTCCAGGGTGTGCTCCTGAAGGCGCGCGGCCACGCGGGCGGGGTGGCCCACGCGGATGGCGCGCAGGCCCTTGTCCAGGCACAGGTCCAACAGGTGGTCCACGGCGGCGTTGCTGGCGGCGGTGCAGAGCAGGCGCTTGCCGTCCGCCACGGCCTGGGCGGCGACCTCGGCCAGCACGGTGGACTTGCCGGTGCCCGGGGGGCCGTGGACCAGGAAGAAGTCCTCGGCGGCGAGCGCACGGGCGGTGGCGTCCTGCTGCTCGGGGTTGAGG
>NZ_JAAIYB010000695.1 GCF_010894475.1 Myxococcus vastator | reverse complement strand
CCTCCTGGCGGGTGGGGGTGACGGGACGATTACGGGGCTGCTCAACGAGCTACGCACCGCGGGGGTGGCCCTGCCGGCCATTGGCGTCCTCCCCATGGGCACCGGCAACGCCTGGGCGCGCGTCACCGGCGCGCCGCGGCCCGCGGAGGCCTTGAAGCAGATTGCCGCCGTGGGCGAGCGCCTGCCGCCCCTGCGCCCCTTCGCCCTGGTCCGCGTGGAGGGCAAGGTGGCCCCCTTCGCCGGCACCGGCTGGGACGCGGAGATGATTCAGGACTTCAAGAATCAGCTCGCCGCCTCCGGCCCGCTGCGGGGCACCCAGGCCGGCCTGCGTGGCTACCTGGGCGCGATGTTCACCCGGACGGTGCCTCGCCACGTCTTCGGCGAGGGCAACCCCATGGTGTCCGTCTACAACCTGGGCGACCCCGCCCTCACGGTGGACGCGCGGGGCTCCGTGCTGCCCGTGCCGCATGGGGACAAGGGCGCGCTCCTGTACCGGGGGCCCGCGGGCGTCGCCGGCGCGGCCACCACGCCCGAGTGGGGCTTCGGCTTCAAGGCCTTCCCCTTCGCGGAGGCGGTGCCCCACCGGCTGTCCGTGCGCGTCTATGGCGCCGGCGTGCTCGAGGCTACCCGGAACATGTTCCGCCTCTGGCGCGGCGAGCATCCGATGCCCCAGATGCATGACTGGTTCGTCCAGCGCCTGCGCATGGACTTCGACCGGGAAGTGCCCTTCCAGATGGGCGGCGACGTCATCGGCATGCGGCGCTCGCTGGAGTTCGACCTGGCCGAGGAGAGCGTCCAGCTCGTCGACTGGCGCCAGCTGTCGCGCATGGTCCGGACCTAGCCGCGCGAGCCCGGCCCCCACCGCCGTCCCTGACTTGACCCGGGTGTGTTCCGGACCCTATTCGGGGAGCCGTGAGCTACACCTATGAGTACCCGAGGCCGGCGCTGACGGTGGACTGTGTCGTCTTCGGTCTGGATGACGAGGACCTGAAGGTGCTGCTCATCCGCCGTGGGGTGGAGCCCTTCTCCGGGCGGTGGGCGCTGCCGGGGGGCTTCGTGCGGATGGAGGAGTCGCTCGACGACGCCGCGCGCCGGGAGCTGGGGGAGGAGGCGGGCGTCCGGCCGAACCACCTGGAGCAGCTCTACACGTTCGGCACTCCGGGGAGAGACCCACGCGGGCGCGTCGTCACGGTGGCGTACTTCGCGCTGGTGAAGCTCAGTGACCACGTACCGCATGCGGCGACGGATGCGCGGGACGCGGCGTGGTTCTCCGTCTGGGATACGCCGAAGCTGGCCTTCGACCACGCGGACGTGCTCGGCACGGCGCTGCAGCGGCTCAAGGGCAAGGTCCGCTATCAGCCCATCGGCTTCGAGCTGCTGCCTCCCAAGTTCACGCTGACGCAGCTCCAGCGGCTGTACGAAATCATCCTGGAGCGGGAGCTCGACAAGCGGAACTTCCGCAAGAAGATCCTCGCCATGGACCTGCTCGAGGAGCTGGACGAGGTGGAGCAGGACGTCTCCCACCGCGCCGCGCGCCTCTACCGGTTCGACCACAAGAAGTACAAGCAGCTGGAGAAGGCGGGCTTCAACTTCGAGCTCTGACCCTCCGCGGGCTTGAGGGCGCCCCGGTCCCTCGTGGCATTGACATCGTGTCATTTGGACACTATGCTGGTGTCACTTAGACACGAACATGGACTCAACCCAGGTTCGTGATGGGAGAGCCATGTCCGCGCTGCCCTTCGATATCGCCGCTGCCTCGGTGCCAGGCCGGGAGCATGCCCGAGCGGGTCGCAACAACCAGGATGCGCTGTGCATCCGCGCCAGCGAGCATGGCCTGGTGGCCGTGGTGACGGACGGCTGTGGCAGCCAGCCCTGCAGTGAGCTGGGCGCACAGCTGGGCGCGCGCAGGATGGCGCAGGCCGCGCTGGTGCGGCTCGCGGACGGTGAGCGCGTGGATGCGCCCACCTTCCTCCCAGGACTTCGTGAGGACGTGTTGTGCCTGCTCAGTGAGCTCCGGGCGGACCTGGGGCGGGAGGTGATGGGGGACTTCCTCTTCACCGTGGTGGGCGCGGTGGTGACGCCCACGCAGACGCTCGTCTTCTCCGCGGGGGATGGCGTGTGGGCGCTCAATGGCGAGGTGCATCCGCTCGGGCCGTTTCCGGGGAACGCGCCGCCCTATCTCACCTATGCGTTGACGCACGGAGAGGACGTCGCGCTGACCGCGCGCGCCCTGGTGCCCACGGAGGACGTCCACGCGCTGCTGCTGGGCACCGACGGGGTGGCGGACCTGGAGCGGCTGGCCACCACGCGCATGCCGGCGCGGGACGAGCTCGTCGGCCCGCTGTCGCGGCTCTGGACGGAGGACCGGTACTTCGCCAACCCGGATGCCCTGCGCCGCCGGTTGGCCTTGCTCAACCGAGAAGCCGTGCGCGCGGACTTCGCCTCCCAGCAACTGGCGCGCACGCCGGGCCTGCTGCCGGACGACACCACGCTGGTGGTGCTGCGCCGCCGCATGGGGAGGGCGTGAGGCCATGGACGTCTGGCTCGAAGGCAAGAAGGTGCGGTTGAACCCCGCGCGGGCGCTGGGCAAGGGCGGCGAGGCGGACGTGTTCGACCTGGGGGATGGCCGCGCCCTCAAGGTGTTCAAGCCCCCCGAGCACCCCGACTACACGGGCCTGCCCGCGGAGCAGGCCGCGGCGCGCGTCCGGCTGGACGAGCACCAACGCAAGCTGCGCGTCTTCCCGGCAGGACTGCCCGGCCGCGTGGTGGCGCCCCAGGCCCTGGCGACGGACAAGCAGGCGCGCCAGGTCCTGGGCTACGCCATGCGCAAGCTGGACGGCGTGGAGCCCTTGCGGCGCTTCGGGGAGCCGTCGTTCCGCAGGGCGGGCGCGACGTCGGGGCGGGTGGTGGAGGTGCTGCGC
>NZ_JAAIYB010000694.1 GCF_010894475.1 Myxococcus vastator | reverse complement strand
ACCTGGCGATGCGCGACTTTGAGCAGGCGCACCGGGAGCTGACGCGGGCGCGCGAGCTGGGCGTCGACTCGCCGGGGCTCCACTACGCCTTGGGGCGGGTGCTGGGGGAGCGGTACCGCCTGGCCGTGGAGGACGCGCGGCGCAGCGGCGGCGCGGCGTGGGTGGCCGCTCGGCGGCGGCAATTGGAGGCGCGCTACCTGACGCCCGCGCTCGAATCCCTGGAGCGCAGCGGCGGCGTGGAGCTGGAGTCGCCGCGCTACCTCGAAGGGCTCATCGCGCTGTACCGCAAGGACTACGAGGGCGCGGAGCGGGCCGTGAGCGAGGCCGTGGCGCAGGCGTCGTGGATGCCGGAGGTGCGCAAGCTCGCCGGGGACGTGGCGCTCGCGCGGGCCATGGCCTTGCTGGAGCAGGGGGACTACGCGGCCGCGCGGGCCGGGCTCATGGAGGCGGAGTCCCGTTATCAGCAGACCGTGGAGCTGGCGCGCAGCGACGCCTGGGCCCACGAGGCGCTCGCGGAGGTGTGGCTGCAACTGTCGGAGCTGGACAAGCGGGAGGGGCGCTCACGCAAGGCCGCGCTGGACCAGGCGGAGGCCGCCGCGGACCGGAGCCTCGTGGCCGACCCGGACCGGGCCTCCGGCCACACGAAGAAGGCCCAGGTGCTGATGAACCAGTACCGCGCGGTGACCTTCCAGGGGGCGTCGGACGCGCGCGGCGCGGAGGCCCTGCTCGATGCCTGGACGGAAGCGGCCTCCCGGGCAGGGACGTTGGAGCCGCGCAACGTGCTCGCGCACGACTCGCTGGGGTACAGCCACTTCATGCGCGGCCTGCGCCAGGCGCGCGCGGGCGAGGCGCCCGAGGCGTCCTGGGCACAGGCCATTCAATGGCTGGAGCGGGCGATTGAGCTGGAGCCGCACTACCCCTGGGCCCTCAACGACCTGGGGCTCGTGCACCGCTGGCGGGGCAACTATCAGCGGGAGCACGGGCAGGACCCGCTTCCGGCCTACGCCGCCGCGGAGCGCGCCTTCCAGCGGGCCGTCCAGGCGGACCCGAACTACCTGTTCGCCCACTCCAACCTCGCGGAGCTGTACGCCGCCCGGGCGGCCCTCCTGCTCTCCCGCGGGCGCGACCCGGAGGCCGACGTGCGCGCGGCGCTGGAGGCCAGCACGCAGGCGCTGACGCTCGACGAGCGCTTCCACTCCGCCCACGACCATGCCGCCGCCGCGGAGCTCACGCGCGCGCGCTACCTCCTGGAGACCGGCGGAGACGCGCGTCCGGCCCTGGCGCGCGCGCTCCAGGCGACGGAGCGCTCCCGGGGCGTCAACGCCCGGTCCGACCGCGCCTGGCTCCATGCGGCCTGCGCGCACCTGCTCGAAGCGCTCCAGGCCTCGCGCGGGGCGGGTGACGCGAGCGCGGCGCTCGCCAGCGGGCAGCGCGCGCTGGCGGAGGCGTACCGGCTGAGCCCCACCTGCGCGGACTGCCGGAGCCTGGGGGCGGAGCTGGCGCTGGCGGCGGCGGAGCAGGCGCGGCGCAAGGGACGCTCCGGTGAGGCCCTGCTGCGCAAGGCCCTCGCGGAGGCCCGGCGGGCCGTGTCGCTCTACCCCTACTACGACAGCCACCTCACCCTGGCCCGGGCGGCCTGGCGGCTGGCGCGGGACACCGGCGCGCCGTCCGCTCTCGTGGAGGAGGGACTGGCGCAGGTGGACCTCGCGCTGAAGCTGGACCCCGGGCTGCCGGAGGCCCACGCCGTGCGAGGCGCGCTGTTGCTGCTGCGTGCCCGGCGCCAGCGGCCGGCGGTAGGGTGGGAAGCGTCCCTCTATGCGGCTGACGCGGCGTGGCGCCGCGCCACGGCCCAGGTGCCCTGGCTGAGCCGCTACGTGGTCCCCCTGGACGGCGCGGAGCAAGCTGCCCTTCGCGCCGCCGGGGCTCCGGACTCAGGGCTTTGAGGGCTGCTCCACGCCTGTCGCGAGCCGCGCCTGGGAACTCCATGTGGGGGACGGCCCGCAGGCTGGCAGCGTGAGGCCATTCTGGATGGGCACCCTGCCGCGACGGTTCGCCAGGTTGAGGCACTCCGCGCCCCGGGGGCTCCACAGGGCCTCCAGGTATCCGAGGTCCTGGAGCTTGTTGTTGCTGTCTCGCCCGAACCCGTGGGCGTCGCGCCGGAGAATCTCCGTGCCGCTGACGGTGTACGTGCTCAAGTCGCCCTGGCCCACGAAGTAGGCGGCGCGCTTGGCCTGGAGGCAGGCGCCGTAGACGAACTCGCGGTCCGCGTCGGGCTGGTGCGTCTCGGGAGTCCACGGCTGGTAGCCCCAGTCCATGCATGCGCCAATCGCGCCTGTCTCACACGCCACGGTGAGGGTGTCGTCGTGGGGCCGCACCGCGGCGTTCAGGCCGTCGACCTGGCGCTGCGGGAGGAGGACGGACGCGACGTTCTGGTCCCCTGGCGACTGGCACTGCCGCAGCCAGACGGTGCTGGGCATGGGCCGGTAGCGCACGACGAGGCGGTTGCCGGACACGGGTTCGAGCGACAGCTCGTAGGCGAGGCCCTCCATGACGCCGTCCAGGCGCACCGGGAGCTTGAACCCGAACACCAGCCGCGACACCGACTCGCCCCGCAGCTTTTTGGCTTCGTCCCCCTTGCGGACGGCGAGGAAGAAGTCGCGGGCGTTGCCGTGAATGGCCTCCAGGGTCGGGTGCGCCCCATCCTCGGGCTTGCCCGAGTTCCGGAGGTGCAGGGGGAGCTGGAGCGTCTGGTCCCTCTGGTACATGGAGCGCACGTGCAGCGCCACGCCCTTGGGGGTATTGACGAAGCCCTCCAGGCACGCCGCCGGCGTCTTCTCATGGAAGAAGCAGTAGCTGTGTCCCTCGGTGACGTAGATGCCCAGGCCGTTCGGGTCGGGGTCGCACTGGCCCGTCGGACAGCTCCCGCCGCCGGACGGGGAATCAGGGCGGGCGCCGACGGGG
>NZ_JAAIYB010000693.1 GCF_010894475.1 Myxococcus vastator | reverse complement strand
CAGAACCTTGCTCATCAGCTTGTACCTCTTCGCGACCTCTTCCTCGGTGACCATCGACACCTTCGAGCACGCCTCAGCCTATTTGTCGATCCCCTGCCAATCGGTCGCGTTATAAAATCTCAGGCCCTAAGCGGAGGTCTGGAGGCGCCGCTCGGGTGGGTGCTCGTTGTAGCGGTGCAGCCGCTCCTTGATTTCCCCGTGGCTGTCCGCCTGCTCGTAGGCCTGATATCGATAATTACAGGAGACCTTGTTCTTGAAGCCGGAAAAGTCGCCCGTGTGGCCGGTGAGGCAGGCGCCACCCTCGGTCGTGCTCTTCACGGAGAGGTGGAGGTCGTTGAGTTCCGCGTCCCCGAAATGCCCCGTGTCCTTCTTCTTCGACATTGCCTGGTCCCGAGCTGAAGGGTGCCTGCGCCATCAAGTGTCCCGGACGCATCCGGGAGGGTCAAGCGGCCACGGCGGGTGTGGCTCCCATACTGCTCATGCTGCGCGCCGCACGTCGGCCCTGCGCGGCGCAAGCGTGAGGTCCATCGCCGCGTCCCACCACTCCGATAACACCAGTGCGCGCAAGGCCAGGGTGTGCTGCCGGACGCCTCCTTCCAGCGGGCGCCAGGGCGCGTCATGCGCAGGGTGACAATGGTCCACGCCGCCCCGGGCGTGTTGAGCAGGGACAGCTTCCACTTCTCACGCAGCGAGGAGGACTTCTCTCCCCCAGCCACCACGCGAGCCGCACTCCCGAGCTTCTCCATCAGGTGCCAGAAGTCCACCAGGCGCACCGGCTTCTTGGCTGAGGGGACATGGGTGGCGAGCGTCTCGTCCAGCAAGGCGTGCAACTCGGGAGCGCCATCGGTGAGGACGGCGACGTACAGGCCGCGCCGTCTGGAAACCAGGGCCTGGACGTCGCGGGCCAGGCGCTCGGCCAACCCTCGGGCCTCGCCCCGCGGCATCCGCCCGTAGCGAATGGTGCCCAGCGCTTCGCCGTGGGCGTCATGGAAGGTGAGGCAGGCGGCGTAGGCCATGCGCCAGACGACGTCCACCGGGCGCGTGGGGGCGCCCTTGCGAGGTCGGCCCACTGGCCGCCTCTTCGGCTCCTCCATCGGCACGGCCACCCTGTCCATGCTGACGCTCACGCCGCGGGTGCCTCGGGGCACTCGCAGCTTTCGGGCCAGCGCCGCCTCCACCTGAGGCCGCTGGCCACCGTACAGCGCTCCCACCTCATGCCCCACGCGTTCGAAGGAGGCGCGGCAATAGGGCAGCACGCCCACCTGGCGCGCCGTCGCTTCTGCCTCCCGCGAGGTGCCTCGCGCCAGCAGGTACGCCATGGGCACCGCAGCCTCCGGTAACCAGCCGTCGGCCACGCACCCGGCTTGGCCACTGACGGTGTCCACCGTGGGGCCATTGCGCTCACCCACCCGCCGGTAGAGGCTTCTCTCTATTTCGACGGGCCCTTGCCGCGTCTTGTACGTCGCCGGGTACCGTCCGACTCGGACGTAGGGCTGGCCTTCGATGAGGACCTGGGCCGTGTCGAGGTCGAGCCCTCGAAGCAACCTCCGCTTCAGCAACCGCTCCGTCTGTTCCGCTCCCGCATTCACCTCCTGCCATGCAGCGTCGAACGCGGCCAGGTCCCCTCTGCTCGCCCCCTCGGTGGGCGCGCTTCGGCGTCTCCTCCAGCGCCTTGACGCTGTCCTCGAACCCTTCCGGGCACTTCGATGGTGACCTTCGGCATCGTCTGATGTCCTCCGCTGGCACAACCCGCCAGAAACTTCCCGTTCTGCCGACCACCACCAAGGACCCGGCAAGCCCCCTGCCTGTTTACTCACTCATTGCTCAACTCCAGAGCCACACCCAGGGCACCGGCGCCACGCCCCTACGTCCTCAATAGCTCGCGGACTCTTGTCTCGCTCACACCTAGTGCCTTGGCGATCTTGGCAATAGAGTTACCTTCTTTGCGCATCTCCTGGGCGCGCTCGGCACGCGCCTTCGTCTCGGGCCTTACAACATCGCTCCATTCGCGTGTCTTCGAGTTCCAGTTCTTACCTGACATTTTCTCTCCAATACTTTCGTTCACGCACTCTCCACCTGCACCATTCCTTGGCAGGACAATTGCCATAAAGAGCCTCAGCACAAGGAAAGAGGGACTCTCGTAGCGCATCAGGAGTTAGGAATAAAACCGCTCAATGAACTCCCAGGCCGAGTTGATCTCCCTGCATTTTCGTTCGGCCAGTGCGCGCAGTTCATGCCCCAGATGCGCCACTTTATCCGGGTGATACTGAGCGATCATTTGATGATAAGCAGCTCGGGCTTCTCCGAATGGAGCGCCAACCTGCAGGTCCAGCACCGCCCAGCAGCCTTGGTTCACTGGATTCCCGGTTTGCGTAGGACGCGCACTCTCCCTGGGCCGCGCTCGCCGCTCACGCAGATACCCAGCAGCACTTGCACTTACGAGAGAATGAACCGTCAGCACGAAAGGACCAACACGCATCGTATCATTGGCGCCCATCAATGCGGTTCGTGAAACTCGCTCACTATTGAGCCAAGTACCATTTGTAGAACCTTCATCCACTACAACTGCGCCCCCTTCAATTGCTACAAGTCGGCAGTGCACCCCAGAGACAGTCTCGTCACGAAGCACGAGATCGCAATCTTCAGCCCGGCCAACAAATATTTCGCGCGATGAAACGGTATCCTGCTTCGTCCGGAGTGAGCCAACTCGCCCAACAGTAATGGTGAACACGTGTACTCCCAAAAGCAATGGGTACAAACAGGACTGAAAGCGCGAGCAAGACAAAGTGCCTTGCTCCGATGAACCGCTTTGGGTCTATGACTAGCGGCTCCGAACAACGACTTCCGCAATCTTCAGAACAAGCTTAAGAATTTCGATCACGATGATGGGCGTTACCTTCATTGGCATCTCCTGGGGAGAGAGGACACAGCCAGAGAAATCGTCGACCTGCCCACCTCAATGCACTTACTGTGCCACCTG
>NZ_JAAIYB010000692.1 GCF_010894475.1 Myxococcus vastator | reverse complement strand
CTCGATGACGGTGGGCGGGGGCGTACCGGGCCCTCCACCGGGGCCCTCCGGGTTGGAGATCGTTCCTTCGCAGCCAGCAGCCCCGCCCAAGAGCAGCCCGAGCACCACCGGGCGCCACCACCGTCCCCGCTCCGCTGGCTCTCGTGACAACCGTTGTGACCGCATCCTCGGCACGAGCGCCTCCATCATTGGGAGACATACCCATCGGATGGATTGCGCGTTCCTGTCAATGTATCCGCGACTCGCACGCGCATCGGTCAGATGGCCCGATGACACGGATACTGAAAAACTCGTGTCACGCGTGCATGCGTGGCGGAAAGTGTGGAGGAGGCGCCACATGCGTGGGGGACAGACCCCCTCGATGCGCTGGTGCTACAGCCGCACATACACGCCGAGCTGACCGCTGAAGTACAGGTCCTTGGCGCCGCCGGCGAAGACCGGGGCTCCCTCCGCGGCGTCGGCGGTGAAGGAGTAGCTCCGCAGCTCTCCGCCCAGCCGCAGACCCAGCATGCGCGTCAGGGCGAACTCCACGGCGAGCTCGCCATCGATTCCGGAGCCGCTCAGCTCCGGGATGTAGTCGTCCGAGGACAGCTCGCCGCCGCTCAGCACGTGCTGGTAGCCCACGCGCGCGGCGATGGCCCATTGCTCGGTGAGCGCCTTGCGCAGGCCCAGCTCCACGTGCGCGAAGCGGTAGTCCACGTCGGGCAGGGCGAAGGTGCTGTCCGGCGGGAGTTCCACCGCGAAGGAGTGGGTGCCGTACAGCGCGCCCACCGAGACCTCCATCCACGGCAGCGGCAGGCGGAAGCGCAGGCCTCCCTCCAGGAGCTGCGCGGTGGTGCCGTACGTGGAGCCATCCGGGAGCTGCGTGGACAGCCCGAGGGCGCGTGAGCCCCGCGCGACGATGCCCAGGTTGTGCACCATCCCATCCGTGAAGTGGGAGAGCGGGAAGTAGCTCACCGAGAGGCTCGCCGCCGCGGCGCTGTTGAGGCTGTAGTCGGGCAGCGCGTTGGCGTTGTTGCCCGAGAAGTTGAAGCGGCGGAACAGCCCCTGTCCGGACAGCAGCGCCTCCAGGATGGGGCCGTCCAGGTTGCGCAGGCCGGCTGCCTTCGGCTCGGGCTTCACCGGCGGCTCCTCCGTCTTCACGGTGGGCGGAGGGGGCTTCACCACCGCCGGGCGCGGTGCCTCCGCGATGGGGGCCGGGGGCGCGACCTCCGGCTCGGAGACAGGCGTCGGAGGCGTGACGGCGGCATGCGGGAGGCGCTGCTCCGGGCTTGCCTTCAGGGCCGCGCCCAGCTTGGGCTCGAGCTCGCGCCGCACGTCGGGGAAGGCGCGGTGGGGGCGGACGTTCCAGCGCTCCTCCGCGAGGAGGGTGCCGTCCTTGCCGGAGTAGGCGCGGACCTCCACGTCCCAGCGCTTCGTCCCCTTCACCGAGGCGAGGATCAGCACGTCCGCGCCGAGCTTCTTCGCCAGCGCCCGCCGCTGCGCATCCGTCTTCGGACCGCCGCGGAGGCGCTTCACCTGGGCATCCACCTTCTTCGCGGGCAGCACGTTTCGCCCGCGTCCCTTCTTGCCCAGCTCCTGCGTCAGCACCCTGCGCAGCGCAGCCGCCTGGCGGCCCTCCGGGCGCAGCACCGCGACCTGGGTCGTCTGCGCCTGCGTCTTCTTCGCCTGCGCGGCCTCGGCTGGGCGGTACGACACGACCAGCGCCAGCACCAGCACCACCCATCCCGCGATGCGGCTCACAGGGCCACCTCCTTGGCGCGGACAGGCGAGGTGGAAGCGGCCGGGAGGACAGAGACGAAGGGGCGGGAACGCATGGGTGCTCGGCTTCCAGTGACGAGACGGGGACTGCCTCAGCCTAAGGCAATTGAGGGGCCAAGATCCCGGAGCTTAGCGCTTATCTCGGTAGGAGCGCGTGGAGTGGGCGTTGCTCCAGGGCGTGGTCAGCGCCGCCCGGACGGCATCGCCGTCCTGCTCAAGCCCCTGCGCGAAGGTCTCCACCGTGCGTGACGCCGCGTTCGCGTACCAACTCACAGAAGCGACGTGCCAGCGCCAGGACGCGAGCCGCTTCCGCATCCTGCTCGAGACGCGCCAGGGTGGAGTCCTCCGTGGCCGCGAGCGCGGACTGCGGCTGGACGCAACGCCAGGCCAATTGCTTCGGCGAGAGGAGACTCCCGTTGGGGCGCGGGTTCGTGGGCTTCGGAGCGCTACCGCAGAGCCCAGTCGTCCACGCCGAGCACCCGCGGCGTGGTGGAGGCAGGCAGAGCCCGTGCAAAACAAAAGGGCCCGCCCCCCTGTGTCAGCCCGCGCGCCGGTAGTGCATGGCGACCGCGCCGCAGCGGAGCGGCTTCGCCGAGACCAGCTCGAGCCGTCGCGTGCTGGGCAGCCCGCTCTGGTACAGGGTCGGGCCGTGGCCGGCGATCCTGGGGTGGACGAGGAACTTGTACTCGTCGATCAGATCCAGCCGATCCAGCTCGGTCGCGAGGTTGCCGCTACCGAGGAGCACGCCGGCCGGGGTCGCGTCCTTGAGCTTCTGCACGCCCGTGCGCAGGTCGCCGGCGATGTGGTGGCTGTTGGTCCACGGGAAGTCCTTTCGCGTCGATGACACCACGTACTTCGGCTTGGCCTCCAGCTTGACCGCCCACTCGCGCAGCGCCGGCGGCGCCTCTTCATCGCCGCGGGCGACCGCTGGCCAGTAGCTCTCCATCATCTCGTAGGTGACGCGGCCCCACAGCATCGCCCCGCCCTCGTCCATGAGGCGGGTGAAGAAGGCGTGTGTCTCGTCGTCGACGATTCCCTCCTGGTGGTCGACGCAGCCGTCCAGGGTGACGTTGATGCTGAAGGTCAAGAGCCCCATGCGGCGAGTCTAAGCCATACACTCCTGGCGATGGAACGGCAGGCCGTCGCAGAACGTGTCGCTGGTGTCCCTGGGGTGCGGGCGATTGCTCGGGCGGCCCTGTCAGCGGCCCTCCTCGGCCCCTCTGCACC
>NZ_JAAIYB010000691.1 GCF_010894475.1 Myxococcus vastator | reverse complement strand
AGCCGGAAGCCTTCGCCCAGGACCTCCAGGCGCTCAAGCAGGAGCTGGAGTCTTCGCTCGGCGAGGAGGACCTGGCGCACGCGCGGAAGATTGAGCGCTGGGGCCGGGCCTGCTCCGTGCTGGGCTACGCGACGGCGTGGCTGATGCCCAATCCCGTGTCGGCGCTGCTCATCGCGCAAGGCAACACGGCGCGCTGGACGATGATGGCCCATCACGTCACGCACCGAGGCTACGACAAGGTGCCGGGCGTGCCGGCGCGGTACACGGGCAAGCGCTTCGCCACCGGGTGGCGTCGCTTCCTGGAGTGGCCGGACTGGATTCATCCCCAGGCGTGGCGGCACGAGCACAACGTGCTGCACCACGGGCACACGGGCGAGACGGCGGACCCGGACCTGGTGGAGCTGAACACGGAGTGGCTGCGCCAGTCGCGCATGCCCCTGCTGGCCAAGTACGCGCTGGTGGCGTTCTTCGCCTGCACGTGGAAGGTGACGTACTACGCGCCCAACACGTTCCTGGAGTGGCGGCGCTTCGAGCGCAAGCGCGCGGGGGGCCCGGACGAGGCGGGCACGCTGCCCCTCATCACCGCCTTCAACCCGCTCAACGCCGAGGGCCGCGCCTTCTGGTGGACGTGCCTGCTGCCCTACGCGGGCCTGCGCTTCGTGCTGCTGCCCGCGCTCTTCGCGCCGCTGGGCGCGTGGGCCGTCCTCAGCGTCTTCGCCAACAGCGTCTTCGCGGAGGTGCTCACCAACATCCAGAGCTTCGTGCTCATCGCGCCCAACCACGCGGGGGACGACCTCTACCGCTTCGAGGGCCGGGCGCGCAGCGGCGCGGAGTTCTCCGTGCGGCAGGTGGTGGGCTCGGTGAACTACGCCACCGGCAACGACGTGGTGGACTTCCTCCACGGCTGGCTGAACTACCAGATTGAGCACCACCTCTGGCCCAGCCTGCCCATGACGCGCTACCGGCAGGCGCAGCCCAGGGTGAAGGCCTTGTGCGAGAAGCACGGCATCCCCTACGCGCAGGAGAGCGTCTTCCGCCGCGTGAAGCGGCTGGTGGACATCATGGTGGGGCGGACGTCCATGCGCGCGTGGGGGCCGGCTCCGCGCGGCTGAGGTTCGCGGGGGCCCAGGCTCAGGCGGAGGGCTGGGCCTCGCTGGAGGCCCGTTCCCGGGTCGCCTGGGCGAGCAGGGCACGCACCTCGTCGTCCTCCGTCTGCGCGAAGTCGCGGTACCAGAGGCCCACGGAATAGAAGGGCTCGGGCATGCGGACGCAGACGACCTCGTCCGCCACCTGGGACAGGCCTTCGCAGGACTCGGCCGCGCCCACGGGCACGGCGGCGATGATGGCCGCGGGCGCCAGGAGCCGCAGCGCCGCCACGGCCGCCCGCATCGTCGTGCCGGTGGCCAGCCCGTCGTCCACCAGCAGGACGGTGCGCCCGCGCACGTCGGGGAGCGGCCGGCCTTGCCGATAGTTCTCCTCACGCCGCTGGAGCTCCCCGGCCTCGCGGCGGGTCGCGGCCTCGAGCTGCTCGCGGCCGATGTTCAGCTCGTCCACGACCTCGCGGTTGAGCACGCGCACGCCCCCGGAGGCGATGGCGCCCATGGCCAGCTCCTCATGGCCGGGCGTGCCGAGCTTGCGGACCACGAAGATATCGAGCGGCAGTCCGAGCTTCCGCGCGACTTCAACGCCCACGGGCACGCCGCCTCGTGGCAGGGCCAGCACCAGGGTGCCGGGTTGCCGCGCGTGGCGCCGCAGGTGGTCCGCGAGCACGCAGCCTCCCTCATGGCGGTCCTGGAATTGGGGCTCTCGCATGCCGCCGCTCCTCGCCGCTCCCTGGAGTGGAACGGGCGCTCGTCAGGAGAAAGCTGGGCACGCCAGTCGCCCCGTGGAACGGGGCGGGCGTGGGGGCTGGCACCAGGCGCGCGGCATGCTCGTCCGCCGTGCACCCGGTGGCGCTCACGCGATGATTGCCGGCTGTCCAGGCTGGTTGGGCACCGGCGGGTCACGAATGCCGGGCGGCTTGATTTCGGGCGGCTGCGGCGGCTCGATTTCCGGCGGCGGCCGGGTGGGCGGCTCCTTCTGCGGCGGCGCCTGGGGCCCGGGAGGCTCACGCCCGGGCTGCTTGTCGGGGTCGGGGTCCTTCACGGGCGAGTCAGGGGTCGTCGGTACCTCGGGCATGCCGTCTTGCTCCTCTCGGGTTCACCAGCACGCCAGACAGTGGGCACGCCCGAGCTCGCGGGCACCGGCCCCGTTGCCCAGTCAACGCGAGGATCTCCGGGCCCTGGGCCGCCCGGCTGCTGGACAGGCATCCCCCACGGACGCGAGCGGGGCAGCCCCTTCCCGTCTGCTGCACCGCGCCATCGCCGCCTTCACGTTCCGTGGAGCGAAGGACACGAGCCAGAAGGAGGCGAACCATGAAAGCTGCCCTATGGGGAATCGGTGGCGCGGGGCTGGGCCTGGGGCTGATGTACTGGACGGATCCACGCAGTGGCCGCTGGCGCAGGTCCCATCTGCAGGGGAGGGCTGTCCACGCGGCGCATGAGGCGGGAGGCGCGGTGGGCGTCGTCGCTCGGGACCTCTCGCAGCGCTCGCGCGGCGTCTATTTCGAATCGCTGCGCAAGCTGCACCGGGAACCGGTGGAGGACCTCATCCTGGAGGAACGGGTGCGCTCGGCCCTGGGCCGGGTGTGCTCGCATCCCGGGGCGATTCGCGTGATGGCTCGGGACGGCATGATTCGGCTGGAGGGCCCCATCCTCCGCGAGGAGCTCCGACGCGTGCTGCCCCGCATCGGCAAGGTGCAGGGAGTGCATGGGGTGGACAATCAGCTTGTCCCGTATGCGGAGGGTTCGGCGCATCCGGCGCTTCAAGGAGGCAGTATGCGCTCGGGTGAGTCGAGGCTCTTCTTCCAGGAGCACTGGTCTCCGACCGAGCGGCTCTTCGGGGCGCTGGGCGGCCTGACGCTGACGGCCTGGGGGCTGGGACGCCTGTCTCTTATAC
>NZ_JAAIYB010000690.1 GCF_010894475.1 Myxococcus vastator | reverse complement strand
CCCTTGTCTACAGCGCCCGGTCCCATGTCGATGACCCAGTCGCTGGCGGCCACCACGCGCATGTCGTGCTCGACGAGGATGACGGTGTTGCCGGAGGCCACCAGCCCCTCCAGCTGCGTCATCAGCTTGTCCACGTCGGAGGGGTGCAGGCCCGTGGTGGGTTCGTCCAGCACGTACAGCGAGCTGCCGCGCTGGGCCCGCTGGAGCTCCGTGGCCAGCTTGATGCGCTGGGCCTCGCCGCCGGACAGCTCCGTCGCCGGCTGCCCCAGCCGCAGGTATCCCAGCCCCACCTCCCGCAGGACGGCGAGCGGCCGCTGCACCAGCGGCTCCTCGCTGAAGAAGTCGTGGGCCGCGTCCACCGTCATGCCCAGCACCTGGGCGATGTTCTTGCCCCGGTACTGAATCTCCAGCGTCCTGGCGTTGTAGCGGGCCCCCTGACACGTGGGGCACGGCGCGTAGACGCTGGGCAGGAAGAGCAGCTCCACGCTGACGAAGCCCTCGCCCTCACACGTCTCGCAGCGGCCCTTGGCCACGTTAAAGGAGAAGCGGCCCACGTCGTAGCGCCGGGAGCGGGCGGCGGGCGTCGCGGCGAAGCGCTTGCGGACGCTGTCGAACAGCCCCGTGTACGTCGCCAGGTTGGAGCGCGGCGTGCGGCCAATGGGCTTCTGGTCCACCTGCACCAGGCGCTTGAGGCCCTCCATGCCGGAGACAATCCTGCCGCTGGTGGTGTGGATGACGGTGCGCTCCAGCGCCTCGCCCTCGTCCTCGTTCTCCGGCACCGCGTGGCCCAGGTGTCCGGCCACCAGCTCCACCAGGACCTGGCTCACGAGGCTCGACTTCCCGGAGCCGGAGACCCCCGTCACCGTGGTGAGGACGCCCAGCGGGAAGTCGACGTCCAGCGCCTTCAGGTTGTTGCGCGACACGCCCCGCAGGCACAGCCAGCCCTTGGGAGAGCGCCGCTCGCCGCGGTGCGGCTCCGCGTCGCCGAAGAGGTAGCGGCGCGTCCGGGACGCCTTCACCGCCTTCAGGCCTTCGAGCGGACCGCTGTAGAGGACCTGTCCGCCCTGCTCGCCCGCGTCCGGCCCCACGTCGACAATCCAGTCCGCGTGGCGGATGACGTCCACCTCGTGCTCCACCACGAACAGCGAGTTGCCCGAGCCCTTGAGCTGGTCCAACGCCTTCAGCAGCGCGGCGGTGTCCGCGGGGTGCAGCCCGGCGGACGGCTCATCGAGCACGTACACCACGCCGAACAGGTTGGAGCGCACCTGCGTGGCCAGCCGCAGGCGCTGGAGCTCGCCGGGGGACAGCGTGGGCGTGCCGCGCTCGAGCGACAGGTAGCCCAGGCCCAGCTCCGTCAGGACGTTGACGCGCACCAACACGTCGTGGGCGATGCGCTGGGCCACCAGCGCCTTCTCCGGATGCGCGCGGGCGAGCGTGGCCACGTCCCTGGCCGTCCCGTCCGCCACGGGCGCGAGCAGGTCCGTGAGCGCGCTGAGCGGCAGGCGTGACAGCTCGCCGATGTCGAGCCCCGCGAAGGTGACGGAGAGGGACTCGCGGCGCAGGCGCTTGCCGTGGCATTCGGGGCAGTCGCCGCTCACCATGTACTGCGAGACGCGCCGCTTCATCAGCGCGCTCTGCGTGGTGGCGAAGGTCTGGAGCACGTAGCGCCGGGCCCCCGTGAAGGTGCCCATGTAGCTGGGCGGCTCCTTGCGCTTGAGGGCTCGCTGCGTCTCGGCCGGCGTGAAGCCCGCGTAGACGGGCACCGTGGGCTGCTCTTCCGTGAAGAGAATCCAGTCCCGGTCCTTCTTCGGCAGCTCCCGCCACGGCCGGTCCACGTCGTAGCCGAGCGTCACCAGGATGTCGCGCAGGTTCTGTCCGTGCCACGCGGGAGGCCAGGCGGCAACCGCCCGCTCGCGGAGGGTCCGCGTGTCATCCGGCACCATGGATTGCTCGGTGGCGTCGTAGATGCGGCCCAGGCCATGGCACCTGGGACACGCGCCCGCGGGCGTGTTGGGTGAGAAGGCGTCCGAGTCCAGGTGCGGCTGGCCCCGCGGGTACGTGCCCGCGCGCGAGTACAGCAGCCGCAGCGAGTTGGCCAACGTCGTCACGCTGCCCACGGACGAGCGCGTGGTGGGCGCGCCCCGGTGCTGCTGGAGCGCCACGGCCGGGGGCAACCCGTCGATGGCGTCGACCTCCGGCACCCCCGCCTGGTCGATGAGCCGGCGCGCATAGGGGGCCACGGATTCGAAGTACCGCCGCTGCGCCTCCGCGTAGAGTGTGCCGAACGCCAGCGACGACTTGCCCGAGCCCGACACGCCGGTGAACACGACGAACGCGTCCCGAGGGATTCGGACGTCGATGTTCTTCAGGTTGTGCTGGCGGGCGCCGCGCACCTCCACGAAGCCTCGCTCGGCGGCACCTGACGCGTCTGGGTCCTGCTTCGAACGACGAGCCCTGGCCATGCGCCCCACGCTGAGTTGTCAGAAAGGGATGAACTCCGGCGGCGTTGTACCCGAGGCCACCGAGGGAGACACGCGCGAACCCGGGCCATGGCCCGGGACTGAACGAACGCCTCCGGACTCACCGGCCAGGCAGCGTCAGCAGCACCCGCGCGCCCGGCACCGGGCTCTCCACCACGCGCGCGTCGCCGCCATGGCCCCGCGCGACCTCGCGCACGAGACTCAGTCCCAGCCCCACGCCCCCCGCGTCCCGCTCCAGGCGGTGGAAGGGCGTGAAGACGTCCTCACGATGCGCCTCCGGGATGCCCCGCCCCGCGTCCTGGACAGCGACCTCCCACTGCGCGTCCCGGTGCGCCAGCTCCAGCCGCACCTCGGACCCACGAGGCGCGTAGCGGAGGGCGTTGGCCAGCAGGTTGTCCACCGCTCGACGAACGGCCATCGCATCCATCCGGCAATTGGCTTCAGCGGGGCCCACCACACGCAGCGACACACCGCGACGGTCCGCCTCCGCCCGAACCCCCGCGGCGGCTTCGTCGAGCAGCCCGCGCAAATCC
>NZ_JAAIYB010000068.1 GCF_010894475.1 Myxococcus vastator | reverse complement strand
CCCGAAAGACATGACCGCGTCCGCACCCGTCACCGGAGGCGCTCCCGCCTTCCACACCTTCCCGCGCCCCCTCGACGTGCGCTGGGTCGGCTCCATCAACGACCTTGGCCGGGAGGACTGGCACACCTGCTTCCCTCCCACCGACGTGATGCAGTCCTTCGAGCTGCACCAGGCCACCGA
The DNA here is from genome assembly GCF_010894475.1 of Myxococcus vastator. Taxonomy (GTDB): domain Bacteria; phylum Myxococcota; class Myxococcia; order Myxococcales; family Myxococcaceae; genus Myxococcus; species Myxococcus vastator. The sequence continues at coordinate 24,472 of NZ_JAAIYB010000068.1, read as the reverse complement.
GGCCGCCAGCATCGAGGACGTGCAGTTCCACTACCTGGTCCTCCGGAGCGAGGGCGCGGTGGTGGCCATCGTCCCCTGCTTCCGCTTCCGGATGTCGCTGACCGTCATCGCCCCGGAGAACGTCAACAAGGTGGTGTCCCAGGTCCGCCGCGCGTTCCCGGACTTCCTCTTCCTGAACGCGTTCGTCATCGGAACGCCCATCGCCATCTGCAAGGACCTGCTGGGCATTCGCGCGGACCTGCCGAAGGCGCGGCGTGACGACGTGCTGCGCGCCATCTCCCGCGAGGTGATTGCCCGCGCCCGGCACCTGAAGCTGGGCCTGGTCTTCATGAAGGAGCTCACCTCCCAGAAGCTGCCCGAGGTGAAGGACGTGCTGTCCCCACGCTTCAACTTCGTGGAGAGCGCGGCCACCACCTACCTGTACCTGGGCGAGCCGGGGAAGAGCACCTTCAAGGACCGGCTGCGCAAGAAGTACCGCTCCCTGATGAACAACCGCATGGCCCGCGTGCAGGAGGCGGGCATGCGCTGGGAGACCGTCTCCGACTTCTCACGGTACGCCGCGCAGATGCACCCGCTGTACCTGCAGGTCCTCAACCGCTCGAAGATTCGCTTCGAGACGCTCAGCGTGGACTTCTTCGCCCAGCTCCCCCAGCGCCTGGGTGAGCGCGTCTTCGCGCTGCTGTGCTTCAAGGGCGAGCGGCTGGTGTCCTTCGAGCTGTTCCTCAAGGACGCGGAGTGGGTCCACCCCATCTACCTGGGCCTGGACTACAGCCTCCGCGACGAGGGCGCGCTGTACTTCAACAGCATCTACAAAATCGTGGAGGTGCTGGAGTCCCAGGGCAAGTCGGTGGTGCAGCTGGGGCAGACGAGCTACGCGGTGAAGGCCAGCATCGGCGCGGTGGTGGACCGGCTGTACCTGGCCGTGCACCACACCAACCCGGTGCTGGACGCGCTGCTGAAGCGCTTCGGCGCGGAGCTCTTCCCGCCCACGCCCCTGCCCCGCTCGCAGCGCGTGTTCCGGGACATGAAGGAGAACGACGACGGCCTGGCCCGCCATGGCATCCACTTCGAGCGGCTGGACACGGAGGGCGACGAATGACGGCGAAGGCGGGCATCACCACGAAGGTCGTCCCCCGCATCCAGGACGTGCCCCAGGCGCTGTGGGACGACAAGGTGGCGCGGGGACACCCCTTCAAGAGCGCCGCGTTCCTCTCCTGCCTGGAGGACTCGTTCCCGGAGCGGAAGTTCGGCTACCTCATCGTGTCGCAGGGCGCGGAGGTCGTCGGACTGGCGGTCATCACCGAGGAGCGGCTGGACTTGAGCCTGCTGCTGCCAGAGCAGGTGGGCACGCTGGCCAAGGGCGTGCGCAAGGTGCTGCCCGGCTTCCTGTCGCTGGGCCTGGGCATGGTGGGCACCTTCGAAACAGCGGAGCGCCACTGGTGGTACGACGCGCAGCGCGTGTCCGAGCATGACTTCGCGCGGGCGCTGCTCGCCGCTTGCGACGAGGTGTGTGGCGACGCCGCGCTGCTGCTGGTGCGCGACTTCATGGAGGCCCTGCCCGAGGACGTGCGCCTGGAGTCGTGGTTCCTCCAGCGAGGCTTCAAGCAGGTGGCTAACCACCCCATGGCCACGGTGACGCTGGACGGGCTGAGCAGCGAGGCCCACTTCCAGCGGCTGAAGAAGAAGTCGCGGCAGAACCTGCGCAAGAAGCTGAAGGACGCGGAGGCGCTGGGCTTCCAGGTGGAGCGGGTGCAGGACTTCCGCCCCCTCCTGGACGAGTGCTACCCGCTCTACCTCCAGGTCCACGAGGGCGCCTCGGAGTTCAAGCGCAACCCGTTCCCCCGGGCCTTCTTCGAGACCATCGCGGAGCGGATGCCCACCACCAGCAGCTTCCTCACGCTGAGGGATTCGGCGGGGCACCTGATTGCCTTCATCCTCACGGGCACCGGGGGCGGCATCAACAACCCCTTCTGCATCGGCATGGACTACGCCCGGACGGAAGGCACGCCGGCCTACTACCTGATGATGTGGAAGGAAATCGAGCACGCGGCGCGCACCGGGTGCCGCGTGGTGGACCTGGGCCTCACCAGCTACTTCGTGAAGCAGACGGTGGGCGCGGAGCTGGAGGGCATGACGATGGCCGCCCGCATCCAGTCCGCGTGGCTGCGTCCCCTGCTCAACCCCCTGCTGCCCGCGCTGCTGAGCGAGAAGCAGCCGCAGGAGCGACGGAAGTTCCGCGTCTCCACGTTCGACGACGACTCGCAGCCCCCCACTGACCAGGCCGCCTGACCATGCTCCGCTTCGCCTACGGCTGCATTCCCTCCGTCATGTCCCTGTACTTCGCCAACACCCTGGTGCGGCGAGCAGGGCTTGTGCCCGCGTGCATCCTCCTGTCCGCGGGGGGCCTGCGCTTCCAGAAGAAGCGCTACACCCCGGCCCAGGTGCTCCCTGTCTTCCTGAAGCAGTTCGGCCCGCGCTTCACCGGCTACAACGTGCTCGCCGGACTGAGCGGCTCGCTGCCCTTCAGCATCCCCGCCTCGGGGCTGATGAGCTTCCAGGCGCTCTCCCAGACGTATGGCATTCCGCTGGTCATCAGTGATGACTTCTCCGGAGCGGCCACGGTGAGCGAGCTTCAGCGGCACGGGGTGGAGCTGTTCCTCACCAGCATGTGCGACCAAATCATCCGGGAGCCGCTGCTCAGCCTGCCGCGCCATGGCTGTCTGAACATCCACCCGTCGCTGCTGCCGGAGTTCCGCGGCGTGGACTCCGTCTTCCAGGCCATGCTGAACGGCGTGTCTGAGATTGGCACGACGCTCCACCGCACCACCGCGCGCATCGACGCGGGCGACGTGCTGGCCCAGAGCGCGTTCACCCGCACGGCCGCCGATTCCCACCTGGCGCTGACGGCGAAGGCGACCGCGGCGGGCATCGCCCTGCTCAAGCGGCACCTGGAGGCGCTGGAGCGCGGAGAGACGCCAGACGCGCGTCCCATTGACGTGAGCCGGGCGCGCCATCCCTACCGCTCCTGGCCGGAGCGGGAGGAGCTGCGCCGCTTCCATGCCCAGGGGAACACCTTCTGGCGGGCGGCGGACTTCCGCCGCATCCTCGCCTTCGAGGACGTGCTGGCGGCGTAGCGCGGCGGTGACGACACGCCGGACGGGAACAACTCCCGCCCGGCGTGGAGGCTTCAGACGGCGGACTACTTGCCGCGGCTGATGATGGACTCGCTCTGGATGCTCAGGGAGCTCGCGGCGGCCGTCAGGTCGATGGCCGAGAAGCTGGTGTACGGGTAGTGGCCGTCGCCCACCTCCTCGACGAACTCGACGTGGTCGCCGCTGACGCTGCGGCCGTCGAAGTTGAACGTGAAGGCGCCCGGCGTCGCGCTGCGGAAGGCCCACACGCAGGCGCCCGAGGCGATGGGGTCATGCGCGCCGAAGGACGTGTGGTTGCGGAAGCCCGTGTGGATGGGCGTGAAGCGGATGTGGATGTCGTACCAGGACGCGTCCATCGGGAACCAGAGGCCACGGTTGATATACCGACCCTGGAGCTGGCCACCGTTGTACACGTACACGCTGTAGTTCGAACCGCCCGGCGTGCCGGTGAACTGCGGCTGGAACGTCACCCGGCCCGGCGCATCGCCGATGCCGACCTGGATGGTGCTGACCACCTGCTCGCCGTCACGCGCCGCCAGGGCAAAGCCCTGACCGGCCTTGGCCAGGTCCTGGAAGACGGCCTTCTGCTCCCACTGCGTCGCGGCGGCGAAGTTGCTGGAGACGCCGTCGCTCGCGGCGTTCGCCAGGCCGGTGACGCTGAGGCCCGTCTCCGTGCGCGCGACCTTCGCGCCGCCCGTCGCGCAGTTCGTGATGCCGGCGAAGGTATCGACACACTGCTGCTTCACGGGCGCTTCCTGGTTCGAAAGCGCGTCAGCCTCGGCGGGCTGGGACTCCTCGCCCTGGCAACCCGCGGCCGTCAGACTCAGGAGTGCCGCCGCCATCAGGCGGCCCGTCAGCTTGATGCTCATGGATGAAAAACCTCTCGTGGGGGGATGGACGACTGCCGGGTCCGCAAGAGACCCGGGGGCCGCGTTTGCACTCAGCGCGCCAGCGCGGCGCGGACGGCGCCGTCGCTCGGTGCGGGCTCACCGGCCACCCCGCCCGCGAACACGTGACGTAGCGCGCGGCGTCACAGAAACCCGGCGCCTGTGGCGGGCCCTGTTACACCCCAGGCAGCCCAGGAGCGCCTGACCCGCGGGCGTCATGAAGCCCGGGGCACGGGTCCAACGAGACACCCATTGGGTGTGTGCGCTGCGGGCTGGCTGGGTTCCGGGATTTCGTACCAACCCGTCATATCCCCTATGCTTCGTCACAGTCGCCCGGGAGCCCGGCCGGACATCCCCCCGGAGAAGGCTGGAACATGAACAGCGCAAGCGTGAATGACTCCCCCTCGGATCGTCGCCGCTTTCCTCGGCTCGAGGCGCCGCTCTACGCCCGGCCCGCGCGACTGAGGCGCGTGGACAAGCAGCAGGTGCTGGACGCCAGCCTGGGCGGCATCCGCATCTACTCCGACGAGCTGTACACCCAGGACTCCGAGCTGGAGCTGGACCTGTTCCTGCGCGACGGCACCTCGCTGGAGTGCAAGGCGCGGGTGGCCTGGACGCGCAAGCTCGCCAAGGACGCGGTGGCGCGCTTTGAAGTCGGCCTGGCCTTCACGGACGTACCGCCGCTGGCCATGGACAAGCTCAAGTCGGTGCTCGTCACGGATGACGAGGGCGGCCCGGCCGACTCATAGCCGCTCGGCGGCGGGGACGTCGTTCAGGGCTTCCTCCAGCACGGCGCGCAGTTCCTGCTCCAACCCCGACACCGAGGCCCTCCGGAGCGCGCCGCCCCCTCCGAAGAGGGACAGCCCCTCCAGGAAGGCGACCACCAGCGCCGCGCGCCGCTCCAGGCGAGCCGGGCTGAGGCCGGGGGCCAGGTCACGCAGCAGCGCCACGACGCCCGCCCGGAAGCCCGCGTAGAAGACGGCGAGCGCGTCCGCGACCATCTCATCCCGCGCGGCGAGCGCCCACAGCTCCGCGAAGAGCTGACAATGCCGCGGTGACGCCTGGTCCTCCAGCAGGGCCTCCACCGCGCGCCGGAACCTCTCCACCGGCGCGCTGCCGCCTTCCTCCACCCGCGCATGCACCCGCTGGCTGGCCGCTTCCAGGTAGCGCGCGAGCAGCGCCCGCACCACGTCCTGCTTCGCGGGGAAGTAGTACTGGAGGTTGCCCACGCTGAGCCCCGCCCGCTGCGCCACCCGGCGCAGCGTGAGCCCCGAATAGCCCTCATCCACCAGGGTGTCGGTGGCCGCATCCAGGATGGACGCCACGCGTTCGGTCCCCTTGGCGTGGACGGCGGTCCCCTCGCGAGGCTTCGACGACGGCAGCTTCCCCCGCGTGGCGCGTGGCATCAGGCCGCCTCCTGGCGCCGTGGCTCCTCGAGCCGCACCTGGACGCCGCACGCGCGCAGGGCCTCCAGGGTCTGCTCCATCCGCGCGTCGTGCTCCGGGAACCACACGCCCGCGGCGGGAGGCGGCGCGCCATCCAACCCCAGGAGCCGCTCCGTCCCCAGCGCCGCGCCCACCGCCGTGAGGTGGGCCTGGCCCTTCGGGTCCACCACCTCGATGCGCAGCGCGCCGCGAGGGCCCTCCACGTCCGCCACCCACGCCGCCTCGCCGCCCGTGCCGCTGCCGGTCATCATCGCGCGCCGCACGGACGTCAGGCGAGGATGCTGGAGCAGCCGGAGCAGCCCCACCTGCTGGAACGCCGCCAGCAGCCAGGTGACGGCGCCCGAGTCGAACCCCAGCCGCGTCGACACCGTGCGCGCGCCCAGCACCAGCGGCAGCGTGGCCTGCTCGGGCGTGTCGAGCCGGAAGACCCGCGTGGGCCGCCCATCCGAGAACATCACCCGCCGGCCGTCCGTCAGCGGCAACACCTGCCGCTCCCTCCCTCCCTCCGTGATGTCGAAGGCCATCCCCAACCGGTCCATGTACTCCAGCGAGTCCGGGCCCGCCTGGTCCGCCATGGCGAAGCGGATGCCCACGTCGACGCGCTCGGCGCCCCCCACCCGCTCCGCCGCGCCCGCGACGAGCCGGGGCACCAGCCCCGCCATCCACGCGGAGCTGAGCAGGACGGGTGCCTGGGGGGGCGTCCCCGACAACCGCAGCACCGCCGCCTTCACCCGCGACGTCCAGCGGGTGATGTCGAGCACCGCCACGCCTCGCCGGACCGCCGAGCGCAGCACCGCGTCGTCCGGGTCATTCACCAGCGACACCACGGCCCTGGGCCGGCCGGACAGGGACGCCAGCGGGTCGGGCGCCGTCACGTCCAGCACCGCCGCCTCCGCGTTCCCCAAGCGCTGGGCCAGCGCCTCCGCGGGCTCGCGGCGACGGCCCGCGATGACCAGCGGGAGCGCCGGGTGCCGCTCCCGCAGCACCTGCGCGAGCCACGTCCCCACCACGCCGTAACCGCCCACCAGAACGACACTGTCCCCAGACACCATTGCGCGCTCCACCCGCCTGGCGTGGGCCATCCACGCCGCTCGAAACATTTATTAGGTCATTCGACCTATATTTTCACGACAATCGCCCTGGCCCCGTGTCCGGGGGGTGGGCCGCGTCCCTGGCGTTGTGCTCCGGCCGCGTCTGCCGCAGGCTTGCCCCCGTGAGGGCGTCCGAGCAGATGGCGGTGGCTGAACCCTCGAGGGCCGGGCGCGCGCGGCTCGCCTTCGAGCGCGTCGGTCCTCGCACCGTCGTCCGCACCGCGCTGGCGCACAGCCCGCTGCGGCTGCTCACGCCCCGGAACCACGGCCACGCGGCCTGGGCCTACACCAGCTCCTTCGGCGGCGGCCTGGTGGACGGCGACCAGGTCTCCCTGGAGGTGGACGTGGCCGCGGGTGCCACGGCGCTCCTGGCCAGCCAGGGCGCCAACCGCGTCTACCGCTCGCCCCGAGGCTGCCGGAGCGACCTGGCCGCCCGCGTGGAGGAAGGCGCGCTGCTAGCCTTCGTGCCGGACCCCACCGCGTGCTTCGCCGGCGCCCGGTATGCCCAGACGCTGGACGTGCGGCTCGCGCCCGGCGCCTCGCTGGTGCTCGTGGACGTCCTCACCTCCGGTCGCGGCGCCAGTGGCGAACGGTGGGCCTTCGCCCACTACGACTCCACCCTGCGCGTCACCGTGGGCGGCCGTGCGCTCGTGGACGAGCGCTGGCTGCTGGACCCACGGCATGGCGCGCTGCCCGAGCGCCTGGGCCGCTTCAACGCGCTGGCCACCGTGCTGCTGGTGGGCCCCAGGCTCGCGGAGGCCCAGGGGCCCCTCTCCGCCCGGCTCGCCGCGCTGCCGGTGACGTCTCGCGCGGAGCTCGTGCCCGCCGTCAGCCCCCTGGGCGAGGACGGCCTGCTCCTCCGGGCCGCGGCCGTCTCCGTCGAGGCGCTGTTGCACACCACACACGCGTGGCTGTCCTTCCTCCCCACGCTGTTGGGCGATGACCCCTGGGCCCGCCGCGCCTGACGGGGTCCGCTTGGAAGCCGTTGACGCGGTGCGCTAGGCTGGTGGGGTGCACCTGTCCCCTCGCGATGTCGACAAGCTGCTGCTGCATCAGGCCGGCTTCCTCGCCCAGAAGCGCCTCGCGCGCGGGGTGCGGCTGAACTACCCGGAGGCGGTGGCGCTCATCGCCACGCAGCTCCTGGAGTTCATCCGCGACGGCCGGGGCGTGGCCGAGCTGATGGACCTGGGGCGTCAGCTCCTGGGACGCGCGCAGGTGATGGACGGCGTGCCGGAGATGCTGGCGGAGGTGCAGGTGGAGGGCACCTTCCCGGACGGCTCCAAGCTGGTGACGGTGCACCACCCCGTGGTGGCTGAGCACGGCGACCTGGCGCTCGCGCTGTACGGCAGCTTCCTCCCGGTGCCCCCGCTGGAGCGCTTCGGCGCGGCCACGCAGGCGGAAGGGCGCCCCGGCGAGGTGCGCGTGCGGCCGGGCGACGTCCTCCTCAACGAGGGACGCGACACCGTCACCGTGAGCGTCACCCACCGGGGCGACCGGCCCATCCAGGTGGGCAGCCACTACCCCTTCTTCGAAACGAACCGCGCGCTGGTGTTCGACCGGGCCCGGGCCTACGGCCGCCGGCTGGACATCCCCGCGGGCACCGCGGTGCGCTTCGAGCCGGGTGAGCGCAAGACGGTGCAGCTGGTTGCCATCGCCGGCGGCGCGGTGGTGCGCGGCGGCAACGCGCTGGGCAGCGGCGAGGTGACACCGGAGGGCCGCGAGCGCGCATTGGAAGCGGTGCGCGCCCAGGGCTTCGGCCACGAGGAGGAGCGCGGATGAGCCGGAAGATGGACCGCCGCCACTACGCGGACATGTTCGGCCCCACCACGGGAGACCGGGTGCGGCTGGGGGACACGGCGCTCTGGGCGGAGGTGGAGCGCGACGCCACCGTGTACGGCGACGAGTGCAAGTTCGGCGGCGGCAAGGTGCTGCGCGAGGGCATGGGCCAGCAAGCCGGCGTGGGGGACGCGGACGCGCTCGACTGCGTCATCACCAACGCGCTCATCCTCGACTGGACGGGCATCTACAAGGCGGACATCGGCATCAAGGGCGGCCGCATCGCCGGCATCGGCAAGGCGGGCAACCCGGACGTCATGGCGGGCGTGACACCGGGCATGGTGGTGGGCGTCACCACGGAGGCCATCTCCGGTGAGGGCCTCATCGTCACCGCGGGCGCGCTGGACACGCACATCCACTTCATCTGTCCCCAGCAGGCGGACGAGGCGCTGGCCAGCGGCGTCACCACCTGGGTGGGCGGCGGCACCGGGCCCGCCACGGGCACCAAGGCCACCACCTGCACGCCGGGCGCGTGGAACCTCCAGCGGATGCTGGAGGCCACGGACACGCTTCCGCTGAACATCGGCCTCACCGGCAAGGGCAACACGTCCCTGCCGCAGGGCCTGGTGGAGCAGGTTCGCGCGGGCGCCATCGGCCTGAAGCTGCACGAGGACTGGGGCACCACGCCGGCGGCCATCGACACCTGCCTCACCCTGGCCGAGGGCGAGGACATCCAGGTCACCATCCACACGGACACGCTGAATGAGTCCGGCTACGTGGATGACTCGCTGGCCGCGTTCAAGGGCCGCACCATCCACACGTACCACTCCGAGGGCGCGGGCGGCGGGCACGCTCCGGACATCATCCGCGTGTGCGGCGAGCCCAACGTGCTGCCCAGCTCGACGAACCCCACGCGCCCGTACACGGTGAACACGCTGGATGAGCACCTGGACATGCTCATGGTGTGTCACCACCTGGACCGGGAGATTCCCGAGGACGTGGCCTTCGCGGAGAGCCGCATCCGGGGGGAGACCATCGCCGCGGAGGACATCCTCCATGATTTGGGCGCCATCAGCATCATGGCCTCCGACAGCCAGGCCATGGGCCGCGTGGGCGAGGTCATCTGCCGGACGTGGCAGACGGCGCACAAGATGCGCGAGCAGCGCGGCCGGTTGCCAGAGGAGCGCGGCGACAACGACAACCTCCGCATCCGCCGCTACGTGGCGAAGTACACCATCAACCCCGCCATCGCCCACGGCCTGTCCCACGAGGTGGGCTCGGTGGAGGTGGGCAAGCTGGCGGACCTGGTGCTGTGGAACCCGGCCTTCTTCGGCATCCGGCCGGAGCTGGTGGTGAAGGGCGGCTTCATCGCCTGGGCGCAGATGGGGGACGCCAACGCCTCCATCCCCACGCCGCAGCCCTACATGATGCGGCCGATGTTCGGCGCCCGAGGCCGCGCGACAGGCGCCACCAGCGTGGCCTTCATCTCCGGCCGCGCCTTCGCCGAGGGCACGGTGAAGGAGCTGGGGCTCACCAAGCGGCTGGTCGCGGTGAGCGGCTGCCGCGCCCTGGGCAAGAAGGACATGAAGCTCAACGACGCGCTGCCCACCCTCACCGTGGACCCGGAGACCTACGAGGTCCGCGCGGACGGCGAGCTGCTTCGCTGCGAGCCCGCCAGGAGCCTGCCCCTGGCCCAGCTCTATTCGTTGTTCTGAGAGGGACGCGCCGCATGGGCTCGACGTGGCGGGTGTTGCAGCTTTCGGACTCCGGCTTTCCCACCGGCGGCTTCGCGCACTCCGGCGGGCTGGAGGCCGCGGTGCAGCTGGGCGAGGTGCGCGGCCCCGCGGAGCTGCGGCGCTTCGTGCGGGACCTGCTGTGGCAGACGGGCCAGGGCGCGCTGCCGCTCTTGAGCGCCGCGCACCGGGAGCCCTCGTCGCTGCCCGCCTTGGACGCACGCGCGGAGGCGTTTCTCTCCAGTCACATGGCCAACCGCGCCAGCCGCACGCAGGGCCGGGCCTTCCTGGACACCTGCGCGCGCATCTTTCCCCGGCCAGTGACGCCGGTGCGCGAGGCGGCCCGCGCCGCGGGGCTGCGCTTCCACCATGCGCCCGCGTTCGGAGCGGTGTTGCACGCGCTGGACGTGTCACGGGAGGACGCGCAGCAGCTCTTCCTGTCCCTCACCTTGAGGGGCGCGCTGTCCGCGGCGGTGCGGCTGGGCATCGCGGGCACGCATGAGTCCCACCAACTCCAGCACCAGGCCACGCCCCTGCTGGACGAAGTGCTGGCGCAGTGCGCGGGGCTGGGGGTGGAGGCGCTGGCGCAGCCATCTCCCCTGCTCGACTTGTTCGGCGCCACGCACGACCGGCTCTATTCCAGGCTGTTCCAGTCCTGAGTGAGGTGAAGCGCACATGCACGACGACCACCGCGGCCACGGACACGACGACGACCCTGACCACGAGCACGAGGAGTGGGACCACCCGGGCCACTACCACGAGCGCGAGGAGCCCCAGCGGCGCGACTACAAGGCCCGCGCCTTCACCATTGGCATTGGCGGGCCGGTGGGCAGCGGGAAGACGGCGCTGGTGCTGGCGCTGTGCCGCAAGCTGCGCGAGCGCCACCGCCTGGGCGTCGTCACCAACGACATCTTCACCCAGGAGGACGCGGAGTTCCTCGTCCGCCACCAAGCGCTGTCCCCGGACCGTATCAAGGCGGTGGAGACGGGCGGCTGCCCCCACGCGGCCATCCGCGAGGACATCAGCCACAACCTGTTGGCGCTGGAGCAACTGATGGAGGCGCTGTCGCCGGAGCTGCTCATCGTCGAGAGCGGCGGCGACAACCTGGCGGCGCAGTACAGCCGCGAGCTGGCGGACTACACCGTCTATGTCATCGACGTGGCCGGCGGGGACAAGGTGCCGCGCAAGGGCGGCCCCGGCATCACCCAGTCCGACCTGCTGGTCATCAACAAGACGGACCTGGCGCCGTATGTCGGCGCGGACCTGGGGGTCATGGACCGTGACGCGCGGAAGATGCGTGGCGACGGGCCCTTCGTCTTCACCCAGGTCACCCAGGACGTGGGCGTGGACGCGATAGCCGAGCACATCCTCGGCGCGTGGAGGCAGCGCACCGGGGCTCGGGGGGCCTGACGTCACGCGGCCATCTCGGACCGACCCGGGCGCGTGTCAGGGCCCGGGCAGCGGATGACCCGGCCCCTCTCGCGTCCTACGGTTGGGCCTGGAGCGGCTTCAACAGTCCCGCTCGGTCCAGCAGCGCTCGCACCCGCTCAGCCAGCGCCACATGCTCCGGATTGCTGGCCATGAAGCGCTCGGGCGTGAGAACGAGGATGGTGCCCTTGTCCCCTACCGGCTCGATGCGCACCGGAGGAGGAAGGGGAGGCAGCGGGCCTCGATGCCGCGCGAGGTAGGTCACCCACCCAACGAACGTGCCCGGATCCGCAAACTCGGAAGAACTGTCCCGATGGGTGACGGATGTGGCGATGCCCCATTCCGGGTCCCAGGCCAGCGCCAGCGCACTCACGACCTGGGAGAGAATGCGGGAGGAGAGGAGGCGCTCCGCAACGGGTCCATTCGGTGGAAGTGTGAGGGTGCAGCGATCCACCACATGGCACGAGCGCGAACCGCAAGAGAGGCTCGCCACACTGTTGCCCTCGACCACGCCGTTCCAAGCCGCGAAGGAAACGTCACCAGCCCCCTGTTGGTATTTCTCCTTGTCGAACAGACCCAGCAGGGTCTTTTCGTCGGGTTCGAACCGACGATTTCGAGCTTCTTCCAGAGAGCTTGCTTGCTCGAACCACTGCGAAACGGCTCCGTCCAAGGGGGCCAACCTTCGGAAGAAGGTTCCAGCACGTCGAGCGTATTCTTCCACCGGCTCACGTCGTCCGGGCCAATAGGCGCCAGCGTAGTATTTTTCGGTCATCTGGTACCTCACCCATGGGAGCGGCGGCGTGTATACGACGCGGATCCTACCGAGACCTTCGGTTCTGAATAACTCGCGGACAAAATCCGCGGCCTCCCCTCTCTGCCAACGTGAGTGAGACATTTCGTATCCGGCAGTTGAGATGGTCACCCCACCATCGCCGGCACGCGCAGGGGCGCCCCGACCAGAGGAGTCATGGCGCCGAGCGCCCCCCAATCGCCGGGAAGCGCTCGTAGGCCCGCTTAAGCGCGTCCAGGTGGGTGGGGTTGTCCAGGTCGAGCGGCGCGTCCGTGAGCCGCACGACCCATCCGCCCGATGCCGTTCGCCGCGCCCGTGAGAGCAGCTCTGCGTCGCGGGCAGGGTCCGGGAACCCGATGGCGCGGGCGGCAGCATCCGACCAGTAGTTCAGCCACCCGAGGTAGTGCGGAATCTCAGGCGCGGGGATGTCCCATGAGTGCTTGAGCCAAGGCAGCCCCTGAGGCGGAACAGGCCGCTCATCCCCGGGGTGGCGATACTGCTGCGCCACTGTATCGGCGACGCCAGACGGCAGCGCGCGCCCCCAGAACGCACGTGCGCTCTCCGCTACGGCTTCCAGCGCATCCGCTGCCGCTGCGATTCCGACTGCATCCTGTGGCAGCGTCGCATGGACTTCAAAATGAGGCACCCCAATTGCGGCAAGGCCCATCGCATTTTCCCACCCGCTAAGCGTCACGACACGGTTGTCGTCATCGTTGCAAAGGAAGGGAAAGCCATTGTCTGTCCTATCTGCCGCGACCCACTCGTCGCGGTGAGGCAACGGAATGAGGTCGTCCTTTTCAGAAGTCGTCCACCCCAGCCGCAGGCCGGGGACCGCACCCTCCATTCCATGGACGATGGCGAGAGGACGCCCATCGTCGACCACCAGCGCAGGCGCATAGACCGCAAGGTGTAGGGAACTCTGTATGGGTGACACGTCAGCACCAATCCATGACGACGATGTTGAGGCTGGGGACGAGTCGGAGCAAGGCGGCTTTGTGCGCTGCGCTTTTGACGCCAACGAAGAAATCATAGCCACATTCCGCTGCGAGTTTGGCCTCGCGTCGTATCTCCGGCAATTTCACTCTGGCAAAGAATGCTTGTGAGCGAGGCGAGTGTATATCGAAATCATCAGTCTTGACTTCCCACAGCGTGCGCGTAGCAAGCGCCAGCGCGTCGAATTGCTTTCCATTGACGAGCACGTCCCAGCCGGGGAAGCTGTTGTTCGGGACTTTGTCGGCACACTCATTGTGAGGGTCATTACCACCTCGTTGCGGCACTGGGACGGGCCTGCACTCGGGGCGGCGCTCTCGGTCCAGTGGATCGGTCGGCGCCGGGGGGAACCAGTCCTGCCCTGATGACTCGGGCTTGGGCTTTCGGTGCGTCACACGCTCCTGCTCATTGGATGGCCGCGTTTGAGTCTCGGGCTTGGCTTGCTCACGAGACGCTCTCCGGTATGCATCCAACTCCTCTTTGATGGCGACTGCCACCACGACTGCGCCAGCGACAACCACAGCCCCAACAATTATCTCCGGCGCCATCAGAATGCAGACGCCCAATCCAATAGCAGCAGCACCCGCAGAGGCGACAGAGCATCTTCCCGTGACATCGCGAAACTCGATCTGGTCATGGTCGAGCGCGTGATAACACCGCTCCACAAGCACGGCCCATTCGTTGGATGCCTCCCGCACCACGCATCGCCCGCCATCCGCCCACGGCAACGTCGCGGCCCGTTGGAGGTTGGCGACCCTCGGGTTCCGGGCCGCTGAGCCTTTCCGGCTCGGCGCCGACGTAGCGCAGGCTGAGAGAAGGAGCAGAAGTGCGGCGCAGGCGCGGAGTCGCATGGTCACGTCCTTACGAATGGGGTTCCGCCCGCCACGCTCGCCAGTAAAGGTGCTCGGAACGCGCCTGAGTCTCACAGCGCGGCCCCCTGTGGAGCCAGAACCGCGTGCATCCTGTCCGCGCCGCCGCAACTCAGCGGTACACCTTTCCACCCCAGATGAACGCGACCCCGACGAGCGGCACGCCGCCATAGGCCGCGACGTACCCTGTCGGCAGCAGGTACGCGACGAGCGGCTCGTTTTCCCACCCACCAGGGCGCCCCTGCATCCAGTCCGGGGCAAGCGTGCGTCCCGCGCCGACAGCTATCGCTCGGCAGTCAGCTCCTCAGCAAGCTCCGCCAGCTTTACATTTCTACTCTCAGGGCCAGCGCGAAACCCAATAGGCACCGTAGCTGCGGGGGCTGGAGAAGGCGCGTGGGGAGTGGGCGCTCATCTGCCTCACCCACAACCTGCGCAAGGTGCACGGCGCGACGGTGGCCGCGTAGCTGTAGGGCCCCCTCCGAGGCGCCCGTGGAATGAACATTCCTTCCACCGCAGCCCCCCGGAGACAGCGGGGCAGGCTCAGTTGGCCTGGATGCAACGGGGAGCTCTTTACCCGGCCCCTTGCCCCTTACTGAAACACGCTCCTAGTTCGCCGGCGCGGGCAGCTTCTCCTTGATGGGAGGCGTCTGAGGCGCGGGCACCCTGGCGGGCGGCGCCTTCCAGGTGGACGACTTCCCGGGCGTCTTCTGGCCCCGGGCCAGGTGCCGCTCGATGCGCCGCTTCACCTCCGGCAGCACGTCGTTGGGCACGGGGATGGAGAGGTTGTACTGCGCAATCTTCCAGGTGCCGCCGTCCTTCACCAGCACGCCGCTGCCGCGGCTGGGTCCCAGGTTGGGCGTGTCCAGCGTCTCATCGAACCAGGCCACCGCGCCGTCCTTCGAGAAGGCGATGTGCCGCGACGTCGCCTTGAAGTTCCAGGCCTTGCCCTTGGCGAAGTACGGCTTGGCCCACGCGCGGAACGCGTCACGAGACCAACGCTCGGTGGCGTCGGTGCCCAGGTACACCGCGTCCTCGGTGAAGTGGCCGAAGTAGCGCGCCTCGTCCGCGGCGGCGGCGGCCTGGTGCCAGTCATCCAGCACGGCGGTGATGGCGGCCTTCGGGTCTGCGGGGGCCGTGTTCGCGGGAGTGGAGGCGAGCACGACGAACAGCAAGGCAACGGTAGGCACGCGGAAGACCTCGTCAGGCAGGGCGTTCAAGGTATGAAGCGGCACGGCCCGCCCCGCGTCAAGGCGAACGGAGCGGAGAGAAAGGCACGAATCGCATGGTCCTCGAGAGCTTCCTGGTGGGTGAGGGCGATGTACCCACGGTGATGCTGCACGGCTTCCTGGGCACGGGGCGCAACCTGCGCTCGCTGGCGGCGGCGTGGAGCGCGGCGGACCCGAGCCGGCGCATCCTCCTGCCGGACCTCACCGGGCACGGGACGTCCCCTGCCCTGCCGGCGAACTCGGACCTCTACAGCATGGCCCGGGACGTGGTGGACACCGCGCGCGCGCAGGGGTTCCAAGGCCCGTTCGACTGGGTGGGGCATTCCCTGGGAGGACGGGTGACGCTCGCGGCGAGCCTGAATGTGCCGGAGGCCGTCCGGAGCGTGTCGCTGCTCGACATCGCCCCGGGGCCTGTCCCGGGGGACCTGTCGGAGAGTGGCAAGGTGCTGGGCATCCTGCTCCAGGCCCCCGCCCAGGCGGAGAACCGCCGGGCGATGCGCGCGGAGCTCACGGGCCGCGGCTTGTCGGAGTCGCTGGCGGACTGGCTGCTGATGAACCTGGTGACGGAGGAGCACGGCGTGCGCTGGCGCTTCGACCGGCAGGGGCTGGCGGACCTGCACTCGCGCGTGAATGACACCGACCTGTGGGCGGCGGTGGAGCGCCAGGACGGGCCACCCACGCGGGGCCTCCGAGGTGGCCGCTCGAAGTACGTGAGCGACGCGGACGTGGAGCGCCTGGTGGCCGCGGGCTGCCCGGTGGAGACGCTGCCGGAGGCCGGGCACTTCGTCCACGTGGAAGCGCCGCAGGCGGTGTTGGCGTGGCTGCGCTGAGCCGCGGCTGAACCTGGAGGATGCGCCTGGGGACGGATGCCCCAGGCGCGGACGCTCGCTATTCGACGCGAAGCGTGAGGTTCGCGGAGCCGGCGTAGAAGGCGTAGCCGTCCTTGGCCTCCTCGACGCCGTGCTTCACCCGGATGACCCACAGGCCCGGACGGTCCAGCGTCACCTCCGCGAGCCCGTCGTCACCGCTGCGCGTCTTCACGGCGAAGCCCTTTCCGGGCTCGCCCTTCCGGTCGAACGTCGCCTGCACCAGCGCCGCCACCGGCTTCCCATCGAAGAGCGCCTTCACCTGAAGCTTCGTCCCCGTCTTCAACGTGGCGGGGTTCGCCTGCGGAATCAGCTCCAACCGGCTCCCCACCGGCTGGGCCCAGAACGTCGACTCCGGCTTCAGGTTCACGAAGGACTTCGAGAACGCAGCGGACCGGGTCATCCGGCCTTCCGTTGCGGCGCCCTCCTCCTTCTTGGGCCCCTTCGGCCGCTCCATGCGCGTGCGCACCAGGCTCGCTGACAGCGCGAACGCTCCCTTCGGCACGACGACTGTCACATCGAGCTGCTTCTCCGCGGGCGTCACCTTCAGCGGCTCGCGCTTGTCCCCATGAACCCACTCCAGCGTCACGTTCTCCGCGGGCGGCATCCGGTCCGGCGAGATGAACGTCTCCGTCATGAACAGCGCGGCCTTCATCGTCTGCCCAACGGGCGCCTTCGCCGCGCTGGGAATGACCATGAACTCATGAGCCCGCGCCGCCGTGAGCGGCAGCAGCAGGGCCAGGGCACCCAGTAGATTACGCATCATCACATCGTTCCTTCAGAGCAGGGCGGAGACCGGGACGAGCACCGCCACGACGGCGGAGACGGCCGGAATCGCCGTGGGGCGATAGGTGAACAGCAGCACCACCGAGACAGCGGCGGCGGTGAGGAGCCCCGTCCACCACGTCAGTCCGATGGAGGCGCCATAGGCCGTGACACAGGGGATGAGCGACAGCACCAACAAGCCCCAGGCGAGCGCCCGGGAGACCTGCCGCACACGAGGGCTCGGCCGCGTCTTGCGCATCTGTTCGTGGTGCCGGTTCATCCCCGTGGCGAAGGCCACGAAGGACAGAAACGCCAAGGCAAGCGTCGTCAGCGCCATCATGACTCCACCGCCACCGCCGCCGCGGGCGGCGCAGAAGGACTGGGACGTGACGCCACCGGCGCGGCGGGCTGCCGACGGCGCCACACCTTCCGGGCCGCATGCAGCATCGCGAGCCCCGTGACGAACGCCACGATGTCGAAGCCCGCAATCAGCCACTTGCCAGCCGGAATCGTCACGCCCAGGTGACTGTCCGTCGTCAGCGCGTTCAGCACGGGAATGGCCACGAAGAGCAGCCCCGCCGCCCCGAGCTGCTCCAGCCACGCGCTCCGCAATGGCCGCGCGAGCGGATGCAGGCAGGTCAGCGCCCACACCGCGAAGAAGACCTGAATCTCCCGGTCACCTCGCGACGCGAGGTCCACGGGCAGCAAGCGGTTGGCCCAGAAGTACGCGGCGACCGCCACGCACAGTCCGGCGACAGCGCCCACGTTGAGGTGGTCCACCAGCCGGTGACCGAACGTCCCCCGGGCGCCCTTGCGCTTCTCCGCGCGCTTCACGCTCCAGAGGACCAGGCCCGTGGCGATCATCAGCGTTCCACACACGCCCGCCAGGAAGAACACCCAGCGCAGCCTCACCGAGGCGAAGCGCGCGCGGTGCAAGCTCCCGAGCGACGCCTGGAGCCCGCCGACGAAGGACCGAGCACGTGGCTCGGGCGGCGACAGGCGCTCGCCCGTCTTCGCGACGAACGCCAGCTTCACGCCCCCGAGCCCCCCACTGCCGCTTTCGAGAATCAGGCTGTCATTGCGCGTGGGCAGCAACTCCACGATGGAGCCAGGCTTGCCCGGCTCGCTCACCGTGATGCGGCTGACGGGCTGTCCCCACTCCCGCTCCGCTTCCGCCATGAGCTGGGGAATGGGGACACTGGTGCCGCCGCCCAGCTTCGCGAGCTCGGCCTTCAGGGCCTCGGCTTCCTTCTGCTCCGCGGCCCGGCCGGCCGCCATGGCCGCGCGCGGGTTGTCTCCGAAGATGACCTGGCTCGACCAGGGCAGGAGGTTCGCGGCGACCAGCAGGAGCCCCGAGTACGTAATCATCATGTGGAACGGCAGCGCGAGCACCGCCGTCACGTTGTGCGCGTCCAGCCAGCTCCGCTGGCCCTTCGACGGACGGAACGTGAAGAAGTCCATGAAGAAGCGGCGGTGCGTGATGATGCCGCTGATGATGGCGATGAACATCACGAGCGTCGCGATGCCCACGAGGGTTCGCGCCCAGGCGCGCGGCATCGCATGCAGCTCGAAGTGGAAGCGGTAGAGGAAGTTTCCACCCGCCGTGGCGCGGGGCTTCAGCACCTCGCCGGTGGACGCGTCCAGGATGAGCCCCTCGCCGCGACCGCCACCTCGCCCCGCGTCGCGCTCAGCGCTGGCCGCCTCCCGCCACGAAACGCGGAGCGTCTCGTTGCGGTCCGCCGGCAGGTTCACCGTCCAGCTGCTCGCGTCCGGTGCGACCTCCGCGAGCTTCGCGAGCCCCAGCTCCGCCGCGCGCGGCGACGGCACCGAGCCGTGCAGCTCCGGCTGCATCCAGAGCGTCACCTCCTGGCGGAAGTAGGCAATGGTCCCCGTGAGGAACACAGCGAACAGCAACCACCCGAGCAGCAGCCCCGCCCAGGTGTGCAGCCACGACATGGACTGACGGAAGTTCGCCTTCACGCGGCACCTCCCCGCAGCACGCCGAACAGAATCAGGAACGGCAGCGTCGCCACGCTCAGGCCCAGCCAGGCGCCGCGGGCGCGCTTCGTCGAGAACGCCCAGACGATTCCGCCCGCGTACAGCAGGAAGCCCACCATGACGCCCAGTTGAACCGCGTCACGCTTGTCCATCGGCACCGCCAGCGACAGCGACGCCGAGGAGAACGCCGCCAGCGCATACCCACCGAAGATGGCCGCGGCCACCCGCGAGGCGATGCTCCACCGCCCCGCCGTGACAGGCCCGCTCACAGCATGAACTCCGCCGTGAGGAAGGCGCGCCGCTCGTTGCCATAGACGATGGTGCCGCTCGTCGCGTACCGCCGCCGGTCGTAATACGTCTGGTTGAGCAGGTTGTTGACGTTCAGCGACAGCTTGAGCGTGCTCGTCGACAGCGGCATCGAATAGAACGCGCCCACGTTCACCAGCGCGTAGGCCGGGTTCACGTCCGTCAGTCCCTCGGCGTCGTAGCCATTCGTCACGCTGCTGTACGCCCGCACGCCGCCGCCCAGGCCCAGCCGGCTGCCGTTGCTCCACTCGTGGATGCGGAAGCGCGTCCACAGCGACAGGCTGTGCCGCGGGATGTACGGCAACTGCTTGCCCAGGTTCGGCAGGTCATTGGACTCCACCACCTCCGCCTGCAGGTAGCTGTAGCCAATGGAGCCCGACCACCACGACGTCAGGTTGCCGGACAGCTCGACCTCCCCGCCGTCCGAGCGCTGGAGCCCATCCAGCGTCGAGTAGCAGAAGCCCTCGTCATCCGGGTCGGTGAGGTTCGGGTCGCACGTGTCGACGTTCGCCGCGCGCGCCACGTTCTTCTTGTCGATGCGGAACAGCGAGACCTGGAGCAGGCCCTCCCCGTCGAAGAAGTCCCGCTTGAAGCCCACCTCGTACTGCACGCCCCGCTCGGGGTCGAGCAGCGCCTGGCCGTCCTCGTCGACCAGCGTGAGGCTCGCCTGCGGATTGAAGCTCTGGCCATAGCTCGCGTACACGGTCGCGCTGTCGCCAAGGTCCTGCATCACCGCGAGCCGCGGCGTCCAGGCGCTCGCGACGCTCCGCGTGTCCGCGCCGCGCTGCCCCGTGGCCCAGTTGTAGGAGCCCCGGCCCAGGTTGTCGAAGCGGGACCAGCCCACCGCCGCCATCAGGCGCGTCGACCCGTTGGGCAGCGTGGCCACGTCCTGCAGGTAGAGGTTGTAGTCAGCGCGGCGAGCGAAGGGGACCATGAACCGCCCCTGCTCCCGCAGCGAGGCCGAGCCCCATTCGCTGTAGTCCGGGTCGAACAGGTTGACGTCGGGCGGCGCCAGCGAGCGCGGCTCCAGCGGCGCGGGGCACGTCGCCGTGTTCGCCGTGCCCTGGCCATAGAGACAGGCGATGTCTGGAGGCATCGCCGCGGAGCGGGTGCGCGTCAGGCCCGCGCCGCCGCCCAGGAGCCAGTCATGCCGCACGCCCCAGGTGTCCAGCCGGCCGGAGAGGTCCATGCCCGCCGAGATGTTGTTGTACTCGTTGTCCGGCGACAGGGAGATGTAGCGCGGCACGTTGCCCTCCGGGTCCGCGGAGGACGGAACACCGTTTCGGCCACCACCCACCACGCGCGTGTTCTGGTACCACTGGTCGGAGCGCTGGAAGTTCGTGTACGCGGCCACCTTCACGCGCTCGCTCGGGCGCCAGTCCGCGCTCAGCACGACGGTGTGCGAGTCGCGATTGGCGCGGTCGTTCGTGCTTCCGAAGAAGAAGTCGCGCGGCACCGGGAAGTACTCGCCCGTGACGGCATCCAGCCGGTTGTTCTCTTGCTCCGGCACGGACGAGAAGCGGTAGTACTCGTACGTGAGGTTCGTGGTGAACTCGCTCGACGGCTTCCACGTCACCGCGCCCATGCCGCTGATGGGGTTGGAGAAGATGTTGTCCTGGTCGTCCTGGTAGCGCGAGTAGTTGCCCACCGCGCGGTAGAGGAGCGTGCCGTCCTTCGTCAGCGGCCCCGTCAAATCCAACGTGCCGCCGTAGCTGACGGCGCTGTCGGTGCGCGCCAGGAGCTGGTAGCGCGCCTTGTCCTGAGGCCGCTTGTAGACGTAGTTGATGATGCCGCCGGGCTGCGACGCGCCGTAGTAGAGGCCGGCCGGACCGCGGAGCAGCTCCACCCGCTCCAGGTTGTCCGCGTTGCGGTTCTGCGAGCCCAGGCTGTAGCTGCGCTGGCCGTTGACGAGCACCTGCCCGGAGCCCGCCAGGTCCATGCCGCGCACGTTGATGGAGCGGGAGATGCCCTGCCCGATGTCCGCGTTGGAGCTGACCGTCGACACGCCCGCGAACCCCTCCAGCGTCTCGAAGATGTTCACGTCACCGCGCTCGCGGATGATTTCCTCGGTGACCTGGTTGATGGTGAACGGCGTCTGACGGACTGGCAGCTCCGTCTTCGTCGCGACCGACGAGGGCGGCGGCGCGTAGCTGTCCTCGTCGCGGAGCGCGTCGTCCGTCACGGTGATGCCGCTGAGCTGGTAGACCTCCGTATCGTCCGCCGCCGGGGTGGGCGCCGACGCGGGCGCCTGCTCCGCCGGAGCGCCCGCGATGAGGGTGGCCGTGTCCGCCGTCAGCCGGAAGCCAAAGCCCGTGCCCGCCAGCAGCCGCGTCAGCCCTTCACGCACCGTCAGCGTGCCTGACACGCCCGGCGTCGTCCGGCCCGACATGGGCGCGGGGTCGAAGACGAGCTTCAGCCCGCTCGCCTCGGCGAACGCCAGCAGTCCCGTGTTCAGGTCCCCCGGCGAAATCGAAAAGGCCACCGTCCGGACAGGCTCCGCCTGCGCGGGAGCCTCCGTCTGCCGCGCGAGCGCGGGGGTGGCGAAGCTGATGAAGGAAACCAGGGACAGCGCCACGAAGCGCGGCGGCACTCGGAGAACGGACTGCGACAAGCGAA
Source organism: Myxococcus vastator (assembly GCF_010894475.1). GTDB lineage: Bacteria > Myxococcota > Myxococcia > Myxococcales > Myxococcaceae > Myxococcus > Myxococcus vastator. The sequence goes on along the minus strand of NZ_JAAIYB010000068.1, from coordinate 2,534 downwards.
ACCTCTCGATGAACTCAAGTGAGAAGGAAACTCATTCTCAAAATCGAAAGGTAAGACGAACGAGCCCACCCATCCGGTAATCGGCGCGCGAAAAAAGTGACAATTCCCTCTGAAACAAAAGCTCAGAGCAGGAAGGTGCCGGCCAGGGGCACCTGGACGACACGCAGGCCGTAGCGGTCGGCAATCATCCGGATGGCCTCGTCAGGCTGGCGCGTATCGAAGGCGCCGCTCACCAGTCGGTCGGCCTGGCTCCTGCGCAGCAGCCGCACGGGACGGGCGTGATAGCGGGTCAGCACCGCGCAGGCATCCGCCAGCTGGACCCGGTCCAGGACGAACCGCTCCTGACGCCACTGCGTCGCGAGCGCCGCCACCGTCGAGCGGACGTCCACCTGGCCATCATCGGTGTAGCGCAGGGCCTGTCCGGGAGACAGGGTTCGCGAGCCGGAGGACGCGGCGGCGCCTCGCGTGCGCACCTCCACCGTGTGCTCCACCGCGACGACGTCCACCGAGCGCTCCAACTGGTGGACGACGAAGCTCGTCCCCACCGCGCGGGTGACGCCGTTGCGGCACTCGACGACGAAGGGCCGCGACTCACCGGGTGACACCGGCGCGGGCTGGAAGAAGGCCTGTCCCCGCAGCAGCACCACCCGCCGCTCGTGTTCGTCGAAGGCGAGCTGCACGGCGCTGGACGCGTCGAGCTCGATGCGAGTGCCATCCGCGAGCGCCTTCACCAGCCGCTCGTTGCGCCCCGTGCGGAAGTCCGCCCGCAGGCTCACCGCGAGCTCCGGCAGCAGCACCGCGCCCAGGAGCGCCAGGAGCCCCGCGGCCATGGCGCCCAGCGCCGCGCGGCGCGAGCGGGACAGGGGCGCACGCAGGGGCCTGGCGCGGACCTTGGACGGCGGCACGGCGCCCAGCAACGTCCACAGGCGCTGGGCTCGCTCGAAGGCCTCGGCGTGGCGCGGGTCTTCCGCGCACCACGCCGCCAACGCGGAGGGGTCCGCGAAGTCCTGCTGGCGGCTGCGGATGACCCACTCCGCCGCCTCCTCGGTGATGTCCCTGGCGCGCATGGAGACGTCCCCCCCGATTCAGGCGGGGTCCTCCAGCGCTCGTAGCGCATGGCTGAGCGCGCGCGCCAGATGCTTCTGCACGGAGCTTTCAGAGATGTCGAGCCGCGCGGCCACCTGCCGGTAGGTGAGGTTCTCCACCCGGTCCAGCCGGAATATCTCCTGCGTCAGCGGCGGCAGGCTCGAGAGCGCGGCGTACACCCGCTCCAGCTGCGCCCGGCTCTCCAGGACGCGGTCCGCGTCCGGGTGTCCGTCCGGCGTGGCGCCCGCCCCGTCCATCCCTCCGAACACCTGGGCCCTCCGCGCGGACTGCCGCTCGTGGTCAATCGCCAGGTTGGTGGCCACCCGGTACAGGTAGGCGCGAGCGTTCTCCTCATCGCTGTGGCGCGGCCGCTCCACCACGCGGACGAAGACGTCCTGGAGCAGGTCCGCGGCCAGGTGCCGGTCACCCAGACGCCGCTTCAGGAAGGCCTGGAGCTCCCTGCGATAGGCGAAGAATGACGATTTGACGAACTCGGCCAAGGCAACAGCGCTCGCGGCTCAGCGGGATTCCGGCGTCATAGCAATTTTGATACTGCATCGCAATATCAAAGACCTTCACCCCACGGCGTGTCAGATACGCACGCCCAGCAACAGGCCGGGCCACATGCGGACGCCGCCGGGGCCGCGTCCCAGCTTCCACTGCGGCAGCCAGCTCACGTCGCGGTCCTCGTCCTGGGAGGACGGGTCGTACGCGTTGAGCGACACACCGCCGAAGAGCGCGAAGCGCCGCTTGAGCTCCCACCCCAGCGTGGCGCGCATCCGGAACAGCGTGTTCTTGGGCCCCGAGCCATAGAAGTTCGGCTGCCAGCTCCCGTACGACAGGTCCACGTCCAGCGAGTAGCGGTCCGCGGCATCCAGCGGGACGTGAACGCCCAAGCCCAGGTTGAGGAAGGTCCGCAGCGAGTCCTCGCCAATCCCCACGCCCGTGGTGGCCAGTACATAGACAGTCCGGCTCCCGTACTTGATGCCCACCGACAGGGGCATGACGTCGTCGGCGGAGAGCTCCAGCACGAAGCGCCCCTTGCGGACGATGCTCAAGAGGCCAAGGGGCACCGACACGTCGTCTGCGATGTTGATGAGCCCCAGTTGCACGCCGCGCACCTCGGCCGCCACGTTGATGAGGCCCACCTGCGCGCCGGTGACGTCCCCGGAGATGTTGATGAGGCCCACCTGCGCGCCCGCGAGCCGCTCCGCCAGGTTGATGCCCACGGCCGCCTGCACGCCACGAAGGCGCGCCGCCGCGCGGTTCGCCGTGGCGCTCACCTGGAAGCCCGTGAAGTCCCGCTCGGCCAGGTTGAAGACGGCGGACACCTGCCCGCCCGTGCCGCCACTGAAGGCGAGGTTGCCGCCGAACGCCGTCTGGAGACCGAAAATCTCCCCGCCCTGTGGCGCGGCCGCTCCACCACGCGGACGAAGACGTCCTGGAGC
>NZ_JAAIYB010000689.1 GCF_010894475.1 Myxococcus vastator | reverse complement strand
GCGCTGGAGGCATCGGAATGGGCGGGGCAGGCGTCCATGCGGACACCGACGACACCGACGGCGGCCATCGCGTTTGAACCTGGGAGCGTGCTTCCCCCTGACGCTGGCGTGCCAGCGGCGCTCCAGTTGATGCGGCAAAAGTGCAGGGGGACTGGAGACTCCGGCGGAGAAGCTGGAGCACATCGGAGCCAGCGATGCACAGCCTCGCTGGCTCCATGCGTGACAAGGCTTTTACGGGCTGTAGACCAGCGCCAGTTGGCCGCCTCTCTGGTTGTAGGGGTCGTCGCTGCCGATGAGCGAATTCCAGCCGCAGTAACCGCCTCCTGTCAGATCGACCAACCGCGCGTCAGGGCTGTAGGTCGCCGAGCCGACTTCGCTCCAACCCATCACGAGGAACTGGCTGTGCGCCACGGCGAAGGGGGTACCGCGCAGGTCCAGGTTGGCCAGCCCCACGGGGGCCCAGTCGCAGGACATGGCCGAGCCGTATGGCATCGAGCTCACCGTGGTGGGGCCGTGGGTGAGTTGTCCCGAGGAGGTGGAGAAGGTCTGGTCCGCCGTATTCACCTGCAGGGTGGCCGGGTCGATGCGCAGCTTGGAGTAGTTGGTGCGCACGGTGGTGCCGGGAGAAGCCCCGCCCGCGGTGTACTGGGAGAAGTTGGAGGTGCCCGTGTGCTTCAGCGACAGGTACTCGGTGGGGGTGCCGGCCATTCCGTGGCACCAGGCCGCCCAGGGCCAGGCGGTATTGCTGTTGAGGTAGAGCACGTACTCGCCATCCCCCAGGCTGGGGTTGAGGTTCTTGAGTTGCTGGCAGGTGGCCGGGGCGAGTTGCTGGAACGCCTGCCGCAGGTTGGGCAGGGGGCCGATGTGGCGCGAGTCCGGCGCCTGGGGGGTGCCGGTGGTGGCCAGGAGGCCGCGGATGTCGCGCGGAGCCAGAGGGCCGATGCCGCGGGCCTGTGCCGCCCCCTGGAGGCTGGCGACCGCGCCGGTGATGATGGGCGAGGCGCTCGAGGTGCCGCTGAAGGAGGCCGTGTAGTACTGGTCTTCGTTGTTTCCGAACAGGTCTCCATAGCCCGTCGTCACCACGCTCTCGCCCCAGCCGTGCATGTCCACGCGGGAGCCATGGTTGGTCCAGCACATGGGCACGCGCGACAAGGCCGTGCTGGCGCCCACGAGGATGGCGCCCGAATCACGGAGGGACCGGTTGAAGCGGCCTCCGTAGACGGCGTCATCCAGGTTGACGCTGCCGTTGCCCGCTGCTTCCACCACGGTGACGCCGTTGGCGGTCGCCGTGGCGACGGCGTCGAACTCGGCCTGCCAGTACTCCATGGCGATGAAGTTGCACTGGCTGAAGTTGCAGGTGCAGGGCGAGCTGTCGGCGGGGCCTGGCGCGTGCAGTTCGATGAGGATGACGCCCCCAGGGCCCGCGGCGGCGGCCGCGTTGGAGATGGCGCTCGCCGTGCTCTGGTTGCCAATACTGGACACACCCGCCAAGGCCTGGTCGGCGATGCCCGTCACGCCGTAGGCGTTGCGCACTCCGACGATTTCCCCGAGCACTGCGGTGCCGTGGTTGCGCCAGCTCAGGTCATTGTATTGCACCCCGCCCTGGTAGAAGAGGCCGGGCAGGTCCTCATGGGTGGTGCGCCAACCGCCCTCGATGTCCACGACCTTCACGCCCGCGCCCCTGGCTCCCTGCACGCCCCAGGCGTATCGGGCGTCGATGCCGACAGGCGCGGCGTTGAGGTAGCCCTGGTTGCCTTCGAAGAGCGGAGTGACGAGCGGGAGGTCGGCAGCGGCCAGCAGGCCGCGCAGCGTGTCATCCATCCCGAAGTTCACCATGGCCGGCTCCGCCGGGGGCTGGGCATAGGCCACCTCCACGCTCTCCAGGGCGTTGAGGGAGTCCACCAGCGCCTTCACGTGCTCGGCGCGCGTGCCCTGGCGCAGCGGCACGTCGTAATAGAGGTTGAGGTCCGCGAGCTGCCGCCCGCTGGCCGTCTCGCCTTGGCGCTTGCGGGTCTCCAGCAGGGCCTCGTCCTCCTGGAACAGCCGGGCCAGCCCGCTGGCGCGCGGGGCTCGCTCCAGCAGCTCCTGGGCGGCTTTCATGTCCAACTCCAGCCGGTGCTGACTCAGGCCTCGACCGGCGAGCAGTCGGCGCTCGGACGCATCGCGCTCGGTGGACAGCGCGGTGAGGCTGTTGCCCCGAAGGCGCACGCGGGTGCCCTCGTGGAACTTCACCACCACACGCTCCACCCGCGCGTGCTCGGGCAGGTCCAGGCCCGAGTCCTTCAAGGCGGCGAGGCGCGGTTTCAGCGGGGAGTCCGGCACATCGAGGGGCTGCCCCGCGGGAGCGGAGCGCGCCACCTCCTCGCTTACGTTTTCTGCTTCGCCGCAGCTGGTGCTCAGCGCGACGAGGCCCATGAAGAGGGCACCAAACCCGGCGCTGCGGACATGCCGAGGGAAGACGACGGGGGACGCGAGCGGCTTTTTTCTAGGGCTCATTTGGGGGCACCTCGGAGAGACGTCAGACTGCGGAACGCAGTCGGGCGGCCCTTGAGCAAGGCGAGTGCCAGGGAGGAACACCGCGGACGGTGTCCCGGTACGTCAGAAGCGTGGGGCTCACGTGCGCCGCGCTGTTTCCGAGCGCGCCACTGCGCCACCCTCGACACGGCCCACGCCTTCCCTGAACGTCGTCCGGACATGTCCGGGACATGTCCGGACATGTCTGAAGCGGGGCATGCTGAAAGGTGGGGGGCGCCGCGAGACGCGGCGGCGGCACACGCGAGCGCGTCAAGGCGGCTATGCGGTGGACGCGCTATCGTCGCGCCGATGATGAGTTCTCTCGACTTCACTTCCTGGCGGGGGCTCGCGGCGACGCTGGGTTGATGCAGACCGTGCAGCGACGGCGAGAACGCGAGAACCGCCAGAACAACGATCGGCTGAAGACACGCAGCTCCGCATACAACACGCTCGGCGGCTCATTCACCGAACGGGCTCGTGATTCCCGACCAGGGCCCATTG
>NZ_JAAIYB010000688.1 GCF_010894475.1 Myxococcus vastator | reverse complement strand
CGGTCCACGCGTCTCGCGGAGCGGGGCATAGGGGGGATGGGGCTCGCCGGCCCCGTCCCTCCGCCTCCGGCTGCGGCGCTCAGTTTCGAGCACAGCCCACCCGCCAGGGGGCGATCATCCAGGGCACTCGTCAGGTGGTGCACGAATCCGGTCACCCCTTCCGCGCGCAACCCCGCGACTCGACGACCCTTCTTCAAATCCGACCCCGAGAAAACGCATCAGGCCTGCCTCAGGACCCCAGGCGCCGTCAAATCTGACTCACCCAACAGCAGAGCGCCGTTGTTTGAATTTGACTTGTATCGCCAGTAAAGCCCGCGCTAGAGGAGTCACTGACAACCCATTGCGTCGGGGACGGCACATGCAGCGTTTGACGGTGGTGGCATTCAGTGCATTCTTGGTGGTGGCGTGCTCGGACAATAAACAAGCTCCCGCTGGTCCGCCAGGGCCCGCAGGAGCGGCTGGCGCTACCGGACCCGTGGGGCCCGCAGGAGCGGCTGGCGCTACCGGACCCGTGGGGCCCGAAGGGGCGGCTGGCGCTACCGGACCCGTGGGGCCCGAAGGGGCGCAGGGTCCTGCGGGTGCGCCAGGGCCCGCGGGCCCTGGGTTGGTTTGGCGGGACGCACTGGGTGCCCGCGTAGGACCGACGACCGGACTCACGAATCCCTCTGGGATTGAAGTGTTCTACTTCGACCCGGAGAATCTACTCTGGCCCGTGGATCGGGAGTCCGGACAAATCGGTGGCGGGGCCTTCAGTACCACGCTCGGTATCGGCGCTGTCTATTTCGAAGGGACGGATTGCACGGGCACGGCCTATGTCAGTCCGCCGTTGCCTCGCTTCGTCTTCCTTGTCGCGGGGGACAGCACCTATCATGTTCGCCCTGACACCCTTCAGACGCAGCCGGTCACGACCATTCAGTCATTTTTGTCAGGCATCACCAATCCCACCTGCACCACCCGGACCTTCCCCAGCCTTTCGCTCGTCCCCGTGGCGGCGGTGTCTCCCATCCCCGCGCTCACGCCGCCAACCGTGAATTTTACCGGCCCTCTGCACCTGTCGCCCAACTAAACGAGACGTTGAGGTCCCTTGACGTCCGGTCTGCCGCAGGAGCCGATTTCCTGGCTCCTGTCGCTACCCGCCGTTAGAGAATCGTGAGCTTCCGTTCGGTCTTGGTCCCGGATGAACTCTGCCGCGCCTGCATATTGACCCGAACAGGAGTTTCAGCATGCAATCGGGAGTGACCTGGTCCGCACTGCCCTTGCTCCTCAACGTACGAACTGCCCGAATGCCGCACCAAGGCAGGCAGCATATCGACATTGCTGGCAGATTCGAACCTGGGGCTGCCTGCAACAGTCCCCCACCAATGTGAGTCCAAGATACCATGACACCGCTGCCCCCCGAAGAAGCGCAGGCGATCGCGTACGAAGCCTTTATGTACGGATACCCGCTGGCCGCGAACTACTCGATCCTGTGGCAGAGCACCCTCGCCATCCAACAGCAGTTCAATACATTCTACGGCAAGGCGCAGCTCTACGGCCCCGATGACACCACCGTCATCACTCCCAACAACGACACGGCGTACTCGCAGGGATGGCTCGACCTGGGCGCCGAGCCGATGGTGCTGCAGGTGCCGACGGTGCCCCAAAATCCAGAGCGCTACTATAGTTTCCAGATCATCGACGCGTGCACCAACAACGTTGGATACGTCGGCTCGTTGACAACCGGCACGGCGGCAGGCAACTACGTGCTTGCGCCCCCCGGCATGGTGCCGAGCAGCGTCCCGAACGCGACGGTGATCCCTGTCTCGGGGCGCTACATCTTTCTGCTCGGGCGCACGCAAATCCTGGGTCCCAACGACATCCCGGCGGCCCAGGCAATCATGGACCAATACGCGCTGGTCCCGCTGTCCCAGTTCCTCGGCCAGCCCGCGCCCGCGCCCGCGCCCGCGCCGCCATTCCTGCCGGTTGCCCCCTCGTTCGTCACGACGCTGGCATACTTCCAGTACCTCAACCTGGCGCTGACCTTCCAGACCCCGCCGGCCGGGGATGCTCCGCTCCTTGAGCGCTTCGCACGGATTGGCGTGGGGCCCGGCCTGCCCTTCAATCCCTCCACGCTCGATCCGGAATTGGCCGGTGCGTTCCAGCGCGGAATCCTTGAGGCCAGCAATGCCATCACGAACAAGACCAAGGAGGGCGCCGTCGAGAATGGCTGGAACCTCCCGGAGGTGAACCTCCCCTATTTTGGCACGGACTGGTGGACCGACTACGAATTCCGGTCGATGGTTGCACGTGCAGGGATCTACGCGAACTCGCCCTCGGAGGCGCTCTATTACCGCGGCTACCAGGACGTGATTTCAACGCCGCTCGACGGCGCAAACCAATACACGATGACGTTTCCCTCCTCCGACCAGCTCCCCCCTGCCACGGCCTTCTGGTCGCTGACCATGTACGGGGCGAATCAACTCCTGGTCCCGAACAGCATCAATCGCTACTCCCTCGGGAGTCAGTCGAGCCTGAGCGCCGCCGCAGACGGCTCCGTGACAATCTACATCCAGGCCAACGCGCCCACGGCCGCCGAGATGCCGAACTGGCTGCCTTCGCCGGCAAGTGGCTCGTTCTATGTCGTGCTTCGCATCTACGGCCCGGAGAATATGTCCTACATTCCGCCGGGACTGGTGCGGGTCGGCAGTTCCGGTTCGTGACGGCTGTGCGCTCAAGCGCCCTTCTCTGAGGCCGGTTTCTTGAGGGCGACGACGCCTTTGATGCCAGGTGGTTTTCAAGCGGGCACCAACCATTCACCGGCTGGTGCCTGCGTGAAGAGACAGCCGGGCAGCGGACACCGCCACTCGTGGCGGAGCTCGCCTCCCGGGACGCACGGATGGCGAAGCGGGAAGCGGCGCTGGAGCCCGGTCCGCGCATTCCGAACAAGCCGGTGAGCGGTTACTGAAGACGGAGCTCCTGGTCAGCCTCCTCCCCTATCGGCCCGACAAGCGCCACGTCCGCGCCCATCCGTCAACGCGTGCCTGGGCGCCCCCTC
>NZ_JAAIYB010000687.1 GCF_010894475.1 Myxococcus vastator | reverse complement strand
GCGGGGGCGTTCGTATCCGGAAACCAGAACGTCCACCAGTGAAACCCAAGGTGGTGGCCTGGACGGAGAAAGGGCGAGCCCGGGAGGAGGAAAGGTTTTCCTCCCCATGTGGTCGCAGGTGCCCGCCGGGGGCCTCCAGGGTTCCACGGAGGGGAACGTCCACTGCTCACCAGGCGAGCCGTTCGGCCGGACGGCCCTCTCGACTGCCCGGTCCGGGGTGCCCAACCTCCTGGCACCTCCCCTGCAACGGTACGCGGGCATGCGAGGCGGACGCAGCCTATCCGCGCGGAGGGCGTGAATGGCGACGGGCAAGGTGTTGCGAAGAGCGGTCAAGGCGGCGGCGGCGGGGATGATCCACTACAGCGGGATGCGGCGGGCGATGGCCGCGTATCGGCGCTCCCAGTCCGGCGGGAGGCGCATCCTCATCGTCAGCTACCACCGCGTGGTGAGCGACTTCACCGGAGAGCTGCAGCGCTCGATTCCCGGGCTGCTCATCTCCCAGGAGACCTTCCGCCGGCATCTGGAGGAGGCGCACGCGGCGGGCTTCGAGCTGGCCTCCATCGGTGACGCGGTGGACGTCATGCATGGCCGCCGGGTGGCGAAGAAGGACCTGTGTGTCGTGACGTTCGACGATGGTTACCGGGACGTCTACCGGCATGCCTATCCGGTGCTCAAGGAGATGGGCGTTCCGGCCATCACCTACCTGCCCACGGCGTTCATCAACACCGACAAGCGCTTCAACCACGACCGGCTGTTCCACCTGCTGCGCCGGGTGCAGGAGCGCCGCTTCCAGCCGTTCTACGACTCGCTGCCCGCGCCCGCGCTGCAACTGCTGGGGCCCATCCTCTCCGGACAGAAGACGGTGTCGGCGTCGCTGGACGACTTCATCGGCGAGCACCCCACGCGCGTGCTGACGGAGATCATCGACGCGCTGGAGCAGCAGCTCGGCGGCGGCGCGGACCTGGTGCCGGAGCAGGGCGACGTCATGAACTGGGACGAGGTGCGCCGCATGGCGCGCGACGGCTTCGAGTTTGGCGCACACACGCTGGGCCACTCGGTGCTGACGCTGGAGCCGCAGGAAGTCGTGGAGCGCGAAATCCTGGAGTCCAAGCGCGCCATCGAGCGCGAGGTGGGCATCACCGTGCGCGACTTCGCCTACTGCAACGGCTGGTACTCGGACGAGGTCATCCGCGTGCTGTCGGCCAACGGCTTCCGTTCCGGTGTCACCACGGAGGACATGCCCAACCGCATTGGCGGCGACCCGTTCACCCTCAAGCGCAAGGTGCTGTGGGAGAACTTCAGCCTGGGCATGCTCGGCGACTACTCGTCGTCGCTCACCGGCTGCCAGTTGGATGACTGCTTCGGGGTGCTGGGCATGAGCAGCCCGGTGCCGGGGAAGCGCCCCCATTTCATCAGTGCCCCCGCCGGGGGAAACCAGTTGAGCAGTGCCCCGGCGCGGGTGAGCCCCAGCCCAGCGAACAGCAATGAAATCGTGGTGGGTCCGGAGACCGCCACGACCCTCCAGGAGGCTCCGTGAGCGGAAGTTCCACGTCGGCCGCGTCCGGGGGCTCGTTCCTCGGGCGCGCCGGCCCCTTGGTGTTGGCCCGGCTGTTCACCGCCGGGCTGACGCTGTCCATTCCCCTCGTGCTCGCCCGGGTGCTGAACCTGGACGACTACGGGACGTACTACCAGCTGTTCCTCATCGCCACGACGCTCTACTACGTCCTGCCGTTCGGCGTGGTGCAGAGCCTCTATTACTTCCTGCCTCGCACGGACGCGAAGCGGCCCTTCCTGGGACAGACGCTGCTGTTCATGTCCGCCATGGGCCTGGTGGGCGCGGGCGCGGTGTGGGCGCTGCTCGGGTATGTGGCGGGTTGGTTCTCCAACCCCGCGCTGGCCGAGTACCGCCTGCCGCTGGCCGCGTACACCGCGTTCCTGCTGGGGAGCTTCCCGCTGGAGGTGTCCCTCACCTCGCAGGGCCGCACGAAGGCGTCCGCGGTCGTGTACCTGGTGTCGGACGCGGTGCGGGCCTCGGTGATGGTGGTGCCGCCGCTGCTGGGCGCCTCGCTCTACGGAATGATGATGGCGGTGGCGGCCTTCGCGGCGCTTCGCTACCTGGCGACGTGGGTGGTGTCGCTGCGCGGTGCCGCCGGGCCCTTGGTGGATGGCCAGCGCTTCCGCGAGCAGCTGACCTACGCGGCGCCGTTCGGCGCGGCCATGCTGTTGGCGATTCCCCAACAGAACGCGCACCTGTACGCGGTGGCGGGCGCGGTGGCGCCGGCGCTGTACGCGCTCTACCGCGTCGGCTGCTTCCAGTTGCCGGTGGTGGACCTGCTGTACACGCCCACCAGCGAGGTGCTGATGGTGCGGCTGGGCGAACTGGAGCGCGAGGGCCGTCTGGAGGAAGGCGTGGAGGCCTTCCGTGAAGCGGCCGGGAAGCTGGCCTACTTCTTCCTGCCCTTCGCCGCGTTCCTCTTCTCGGCGGCGCCGGAGTTCATCGGGGCGATGTTCGGTGAGAAGTTCCTGCCCGCGGTGCCCGTCTTCCGCATCAGCGTGCTGGGCGTGGTGCTCTCCATCCTCCCCATGGACGGGACGCTGCGCGCCCGGGGGCAGACGCGGGCCATCTTCGCGTCCTACGCGGTGAAGGCGGCGGTGACGGTGCCGCTGGTGTGGCTGGGGGTGAAGCACTTCGGGCTGATGGGCGGCATCGGCTCGTGGGCGGTGGCGGAGGTGGTGGGCAAGGCCATGCTGCTGGCCCGGGTGCCCGCGGCGCTGTCCACGCCGGCGCGGAAGCTGAGTGTGGCGGACGTGATTCCCTGGCAGTCGCTGGGCAAGGCGACGCTGGCGGCGTGCGCGGCGGCGGCGGCGGTGTTCGTCCTGCGGGCCGGTGCCCACGGGACGTGGGCGCACCTGCCCACGGGCTTCTTGTGGCGCGTGCTGCCGCTGGCGGTGGCCGGGACGCTGTTCTTCACCGGATACCTGGTGGTGCTGCACTTCACGGGGGTGAGGCCGCTCAGCCTGATCGCGGGGCTGCGGG
>NZ_JAAIYB010000686.1 GCF_010894475.1 Myxococcus vastator | reverse complement strand
GCTCCGCGAGCAGGCCGAAGACGAAGTCGCGTCGGGGGCGGGGGCGGCCGACGCGACTTCGTCTTCGGCCTGCTCGCGGAGCTGGTTGAACGTCTTCATGTTGATGGTGCCGCCAAACTTCTCCTTGAAGGACTCCAGCGCTTCCTTGCTGCTGATGTCCGGCTGCTGGCGGAAGAGGTCGAGCAGAAACGCGTGGCGCTCCTGGGTCTGCTCCTGGGTCGTCCTAGCCATCGTCTTCGTGCTCCTGGATGTGTCGCGATGTTGCGAAAGGCGGCGCACCCTATCCGGAAGCCGTGTAGCGCCGCAAAGGGGGGCCGTGGCCTCTCTTCGTGGGCAGGACTCGCGTGCCCAGCCACACGCGCTGGACGTGTGTCCTCAGTGCCGGGGCGGCGGCGGCGCGCTGTGGTCGCAGTGCAGCAGCGACGGCGGGTCGAAGCAGCTGAAGCGCTGGTTGTCGAGCCGGCACACGCCGTCCGGCGTGTTGGCGCACTGGACCTCGGTGCGCGTGGCCTTGCAGTCATAGCCGCAGGCCAGGGCCTCGGAGGCGTTGAGGCAGCGGGGCGCGGGCGTCTGGGTGCCGTACTGGTGGATGACGGCGTCCGGCGGATCCCAACAGGTCAGCGTGTTGAAGTTCGTGGAGCACACGCCATACGGCGTCCGGTTGCAGGCCACCTCGCCGTTGAACTGGCGGCAGTTGTAGCCGCAGGCCACCTGGCCCCGGCTCTCCTTGCACTCCGGCTTCGCGCTCGTGGTGGGCGGGTGCTGGATGGCGACCAGGGGCGGGTCCCAACAATGGACGCCCCCCACCAGGATTTCACAGATGCCATAGGGCGTCCGGGCGCAGGCCGCCTGCGTCGCGGTCCGCTTGCACTGGTAGCCGCACACGGAGCGTCCCTGGGAGAACACGCACTGCGGAGGCGGGGGGCGGACCACGGGCTGTTCCGGGGCCGTCACGGGAGCCGTGGCGAGCCACAACGCGGAGAGGAGGCTGAGCATGGTGGGAGCCCGACGAAAAGGGCGGCGGTTTATTCAAACCGCGCGTTCGGGCTCCCGTGTCCCAGGGCGCTCAGCGGGCGCGAGGCCCACCGGGACGGCGCCGCGCGGTGCCATTCGGGCCGGGACGGGGCGCGGCCTCGCGACGCGGCGTGGAGGTGCCTGCGTCGGTGTCGCGCTCGGCGCGCTGCCGTCGCGCGGCCTCCCCGGGCGACTCCGGCGGGACGAGCGCGTGGGGCCCGCGGCCGATGAGGTCCTCGCGGCCGGCCAGCGTCAGGGCCTCGCGGGCCAGCGGCCACTGCTCCGGGTTCCAGTAGAGCAGCAGCGCCTTCTGGAGCCGCTTCTCGCGCAGGCCCTGCGCCGTGTAGACGGGCTCCATCTTCAGCGGGTCCAACCCCGTGAAGTACATGGCGGTGGCCATGGCCATGGGGGTGGGGATGAAGTCCTGCACCTGCCGAGGCCGCTTCCCGTTCTGCTTCAGCCACAGCGCCAGCTCCACCATGTCCTCCAGCGTGGAGCCCGGGTGGCCGCTGATGAAGTACGGGATGTCGTACTGCTCCTTGCCGGCCTCTTCGCTGGCGCAGGCGAACATCTGCTGGAAGCGCTCGAAGCTCTCGATGCCGGGCTTCTTCATCTTCTCCAGCACGCGCGGGGAGACGTGCTCCGGCGCCACGGAGAGCTGCCCGCCCACGTGGTGCGCGGCCAGCTCCTTCACGTACTCCGGCGAGCGCTCCGCCAGGTCGTACCGCACGCCGCTGGCGATGAAGACGTGCTTGACGCCGTCCTCCTTGCGCACGTCCTGCATCAGGCTGATGAGCGGACCGTGGTCCGTCTGGAGGTTCTCACACACGCCCGGGTGGACGCAGGACAGCTTGCGGCACCGCTTCTCGATGTCCTCGCTCTTGCACTTGAGCTTGTACATGTTGGCGGTGGGGCCCCCCAGGTCGGTGATGGTGCCCCGGAAGTCGCCCATGCGGCGCAGGGCGCGGACCTCGCGCAGCACGCTCTCCGCGGAGCGGCTCTGGATGACGCGGCCCTCGTGCTCGGTGATGGAGCAGAAGGTGCAGCCGCCGAAGCACCCGCGCATGAGGACGATGGAGTGCTTCACCGTCTCGTAGGCGGGGATGCGCTCCTGGTACATCGGGTGCGGCACGCGGTTGAAGGGCAAGTCGTACAGCTCGTCCATGGCCACGGACTTGCCTTCGGCGCCCGCGGTGCCCACGCCGTCCTCCAGCGGGAGCGCGGGCGGGTTCATGTAGATGGCGCGGTTGCCGTGGCGCTGCGCCAGTGAGCGCGCGTTGCCCGGGTTGGTCTCCATCTGGAAGTCGCGGCTCATCACCGCGAAGGCGCGCTTGTCCTCGATGACCTGCTCGTAGGACGGCAGCACCACCGTCTTGCGGTCCACGGCGCGCCTGGCCGGGTCCGCCTCCAGGGCGCGCATCTCCTCGTCGTTGATGGTGTACGCGGTGCCGCGCACGTCGCGGATGTCCTGGATGCGCTCACCCTGGCGCATGCGGTCCGCGACTTCCATGATGGGGCGCTCGCCCATGCCGAAGACGAGCAGGTCCGCCTTGGCGTCGAAGAGGATGGAGCGGCGCACCTTCTCGCTCCAGTAGTCGAAGTGGGCGATGCGGCGGAGGCTGGCCTCGATGCCACCCAGGATGATGGGGACGTCGGGGTAGGCCTCACGGCAGCGCTGCGCATAGACGATGGTGGCGCGGTCCGGCCGGCAGTTCGTCTGCCCGCCGGGGCTGTACTGGTCCTCCGAGCGGTTCTTCTTCTGGGCCGTCAGCCGGTTGAGCATCGAGTCCAGGTTGCCCGCGGCCACGCCGAAGAACATGCGCGGCGGCCCCAGCGCCTTGAAGGGCTCGGCCGAGTGCCAGTCCGGCTGGGGGAGGAGGCCCACCTTGAAGCCGCGGCCCTCCAGGAAGCGCGCGATGAGCACCGGCCCGAAGGCCGGGTGGTCCACGTACGCGTCTCCCGTCACGATGATGATGTCGCACTGCTCCCAGCCGCGCGCCTGCAGGTCGGCGCGGGTGGTGGGCAGGAAGGGATGGGCGTAGCGCGTCGAATGGGCC
>NZ_JAAIYB010000685.1 GCF_010894475.1 Myxococcus vastator | reverse complement strand
GGGCTGGAGCGGGCCCCGCTACGCCGGCTTGGCGTGGTGCTCCAGGAAGTGCGTGTCCAGCTCGCCGGCCTGGAAGGCCGCATCCTGCACGATGCGCAGGTGGAGCGGGATGTTCGTCTTGATGCCTTCGATGCGGAACGTCTGGAGCGCCGCCACGGAGCGCTCAATCGCCTGCGCCCGCGTCTCACCGGTGACGATGAGCTTGGCAATCATCGGGTCGTAGTGGGGCGTGACGGTGTTGCCCTCGCCGTAGCCCGCGTCCAGCCGGACGCCCTCGCCCGTGGGCGGCTGGAACACCTTCAGCGGCCCGGGGGACGGGAAGAACTTCACCGGGTCCTCGGCGTAGATGCGGAACTCCAGCGCCGCCCCGCGCCGCTTCACGTCCTCCTGCGTCACCGTGAGGCGCTCCCCCGCGGCGATGCGCAGCTGCCAGCCGATGAGGTCCAGCCCCGTGGTCAGCTCCGTCACCGGGTGCTCCACCTGGAGGCGGGCGTTCATCTCGATGAAGTAGACCTCACCGTCCGAGTACAGGAACTCCACCGTGCCGGCGTTGGCGTAGCCGAAGGCCTTCGCCGCGGCCACCGCGGCCGTGAAGAGCTTCTGCGCCAGCTCCGGGTTGCGCCCGTCCGCGAACAGCACGGAGGGGGCCTCCTCCACCACCTTCTGGTGGCGCCGCTGGATGGAGCACTCCCGCTCCAGGCAGTGAATGAGGTGGCCGTGCTGGTCCCCCAGAATCTGGACCTCGATGTGGCGCGGCGCCGGGAAGTAGCGCTCCACGTACACGCCTTCCTTGCCGAAGGCGGCCTTCGCCCGGTCCGTGCACTGGCGGTAGACCTTCTCCATCTCCGCCGGGCTCCTGGCCACCGCCATGCCAATGCCGCCGCCGCCGCTGGCCGCCTTGACGAGCACCGGGTAGCCGATGCGCTCGGCCTCCGCCAGCGCGCTGGCCACGTCGGGCACCACGTCCTCGCTGCCGGGCACCACGGGCACCCCCGCGGCGGACACCAGCCTGCGGGCCTGGCTCTTGTCCTTCATCCGCGCCATGGCCTCCGGCGGCGGGCCCACGAAGATGAGCCCCGCGTCCGCGCAGGCCTGGGCGAACTCGCCGTTCTCCGACAGGAAGCCGTACCCCGGGTGGATGGCCTGCGCGCCCGTCTGCCTGGCGGCCTCCAGGATGGCGGCGGTGTTGAGGTAGCTGTCCTTGGCCGGCGCGGGGCCGATGCGCACCGCCTCGTCGGCCTCCTTCACGAAGGGCAGCTCGGCGTCCGCGTCCGAGTAGACGGCGACCGTCTTGAGCCCCATTCCCCGGGCCACCACGCCGATGCGGCGGGCGATTTCTCCCCGGTTGGCGATGAGCAGCTTCTGGAACATGGCGGAACCCCTGGGGTGCGGGTGCGAAAGGGCGGCGAACCTAACCCTCGCTCCCTCCCAAGACAAGGGTGCGGACAGACGTGCAACAGGTCCCTACAGTCCAGTAAATTTGCGGGTCTACGAGGCTGTGTCGTACCTTGTTCCCCGTGACGCCCCCCTCCTCTTCAAGCCCTGGCGGCGTGGTCAACCTGCACCACGCGCGGCGCGCCAAGCGCCTGGACCTCTACCGTGGCCGGCACACGGACCGCGTGCGCTTCGTGCGCACCACGCTGGAGGCGCTGACACAGAGCGGAACCCTCTTCACCGAGGAGGGCACGCGCCGCGGCCTCTCCCTGCTGAAGGCGCTCCAGTTGCTGCAGCGGGCCCACGCGCGCCTGGAGGAAGTGTCCGGCGACGGCGTGCTGCCCGCGGCCCGGCTCCCGGAGCGCGTGGACGCGCTCTATTCGGAAGTCGACGGCCTCTTCGCCCGCGCGGACACCCTGTCCGCCCGCGACGAAGCCAGCGTGGCCCAGCTTCCCGCTCGCTAAAGCCCCGCTTCCGCGCTGCCGCCTACGGCAGCTCCGTCTGGCCCTGCCGCCGCAGGAACGTCGGGATGTCGAACTGGTCCTCGTCCAGCGGCAGCGGCGCGTCCTTCACCACGGCGGTGCGGGCGCTCACGGCCTTGCTGCTCTCCACGGTGAGCTGGCGCGAGCCGCTGCCCTTGGTGGGCACCAGGCTGGCGACCTCCTCGCGCGCGTTGGCGAGCACGGACTGCGCCGGACGCGACAGCGGCACCTGCACCACGGGCGTCACCGTGCGGACCTTGGGCGCGTCGCGGTGCACGAAGCCCGTGGCGATGATGGTGATCTTCACCTCGTCCGAGATGTTCTCGTCGATGAGCGAGCCGAAGATGATCTCCGCCTCGCTGTCGGCGGCGTCGTGCACCAGCGTCAGGGCCTCGTTGACCTCCTGCAGGGTCATGTCGCGGCCACCGGTGATGTTGATGAGCAGGCCCGTGGCGCCGTCGATGGAGACGTCCTCCAGCAGCGGACTGGCGATGGCCTGCTGCATGGCAATCAGCGCGCGCTTGTCACCCGTCGAGTGGCCCGTGCCCATGAGCGCGATGCCCTTGTCGCTCATGATGGTCTTCACGTCGGCGAAGTCGACGTTGATGTAGCCGTGGTACTGGATGAGGTCGCTGATGCCCTGCACGGCGTTCAGCAGGACCTCGTCCGCGCGCTTGAACGTCTCCAGCAGCGGCATCGGCTCGTTGGAGAGCGACAGCAGGCGCTGGTTCGGAATGGTGATGAGCGTGTCCACCGCGGCCTTGAGCTCCACGATGCCCTGCTCGGCCTGCTTGCGGCGCTTGTTGCCTTCGAAGAGGAAGGGCTTGGTGACGACGCCCACCGTGAGGCAACCCAGGCTCTTGGCGATGTCCGCGATGATGGGCGCGGCGCCCGTGCCGGTGCCGCCGCCCATGCCGGCGGTGACGAACACCATGTCGGCGCCCTCGAGCACCGCGGCAATCTGGTCGCGCGACTCCAGGGCGGCCTCGCGGCCCATCTCCGGGTTGGCGCCCGCGCCCAGGCCCTTCGTCAGCGTCTGGCCCAGCTGAAGCCGGGTGGGCGCCTTGCTCGCGGCGAGCGCCTGGACATCGGTGTTGGCGGCGATGAAGTCCACCCGGTCCAGCTTGGACAGAATCATCGTATTGACGGCGTTGCAGCCGGC
>NZ_JAAIYB010000684.1 GCF_010894475.1 Myxococcus vastator | reverse complement strand
TTCAGGCGGTGGTGCCCCGCGTGGAAGCGCTGAAGGCCGTGCTGGAGCGGTTGGAGGCGCGACTTGGGGAGAGCGCGGTGGGGGAGTTGGCCCGGCACCTCCAGCAGCGCCGGGACGCGGCCATTCTGGTGGCGGAGTGGGGCGAGGCCGGTGCACTGGCGCTGCACGAGGCGCGCGGCAACGTGGCTCAAGCACAGGCCACGTTGGCGGTGCGGTATCGTGAGCCCCCGAGCGCCGCGTCCACCGGCGGTGGCGCAGGGAGACGCAGTGGCAGCAGGCCCTCCGTGCCACCCGAGGCAGCCGGGCTCCCCGCGGCGGTGGCGGAGGCGAAGTTCAAGCAGTGGGAGGCGGAGTTCCCGGGAGCGCGCCTGTCGATGGACGTGGCGGTGCTGACGCGGCACCGTCAGGCCCTGCGGAAGGCGGCTCCCGCCGAGCTCAAGGCCGAGCCACTCTGGGCCGACTACGTGGCATACCTGGAGACGAGGGCCGCTGAACTCAAGCAGGGGATTGCGGAGCAGGGACCGCTGAAGTGGGCCGGCTACCAGCTCGTGCGTGCCAGGTACGCCCGGGGGCTGGCCTTCGAGAAGAAGATGGTCGCCCTTCTGGAGGCGGACGCGGCGCTCCCACGGGGGCAGCGGCGATGGCTCCGGGACTTCGACCGGCCCCGCATCGAGACGCACGTGGGGGTGGCGAAGGCGGACCTGCGCTTCGCGGACGTGCTCGTCATCGAGGAGGGGCCCGCCGCAGGCCCAAGGCCGCGCGTGGAGACGTTCAGCTTCAAGAGCCGGGACCTACAGAGACTGGATAATGATGCGCTCGTCGCGCAAATGACTACGGATGCGAGGAGCGCGCTGAGGTTCTACGGCGGGACTCTGGAGGTCCTGCGGAAAGAGATTCGGCAGCGCGCGCAGGTCCAAAGGGTCCGCCTCGTATATGAGGGCGGAGGGCTCAAGCCGAAGAAGGCAGAGACGCTGGAGGCCGCGATGAGCGACGCGCAGGAAAAGGTCGTTGGGGTGGAGGTGATGGTCCAATGAAGGTGCTGGATGCTCACGGCTCAAGTGTTGACGACAATCTCCTGCTCTCATTCGAAGGCGCCTTCGATCAGATGGCCGAAGTCGAGCGTGAGGTGGAGCCTTTCCTTCAGGCGCTCGATGCCTGCGCGGGTCAATGGATGCCGGATATTGTCAGGGGAAAGCGCAGGCGGAAGTTCTCCCGCGAGGCTGTTTGGGAAGCGCTGAAGGAGCGTCGCGACGAGAACAGCACGTCCATTGGGCTCTATCGTGCGCACTCGCCTGAGTTGGATATGTCGCTCCGTCTTGGATTCCCCCCGCTCGCCCCGAAGTTACGAATTTGGATCGACGTGAAGCCTCTCTCTCTCTTTGGGGAGGCAGGGGAGTGTAGAAGATTCATCGAAATGGTCCGGGCGTGGGCCAGCCACTACCCCGTTCCATACGCCTCCGCCCACAGCATGGCTGACCGTGAGTTGGCGGGCTTCCCCCATTTCGGTCGCGAAGCGGAGGTGTCTCGGCGGGATGGCTTCGACAAGGTCTACGAGGTGTGTTGGCTGAATATCTTCGGCCCCAGGCTCGTGGAAGGCGTAGGCCGCGAGCGGATGCTCTCGACCCCTGCGCACCTCGTGGAGGAACTCCCCAACGGCTCCGTTCTTCTGGTGTTACGGCCCACCGCCGCCGACTTCGCCAGTGAGGAAGCGCGCGCGGCGCAGACCCGTGCCCATGTCCACCTGCGGCCCGACCTCGACTTCGACACGGTGCTGAACACGCTGCGAGAGCGCAGCGCCGCGCTCGCTCCCGTGGAGCCGCACTTCCTCCCTGACCTGGCGCCACTCCTCTCCCGGCTTCCGGACGAATTCGCCAACAGCGAGCGGCAGCGGAGAATCGCCGAGCTCAACGCCTTCCGACCACCTGCTCCGGAGGAGTGGCTTCCGGCCGCGCTGCCATCAGACGTGGAGAATGCCGAACGAGCTCGCAGCCACTATGACGACCTGTCGGAAGGCCTGATGGCGGCGCTGCATACCAAGGTGCCTGGCCTCACGGAGGAGACGCCCGAGTCCCTCACGGACCTGGACTTCTACTTCTGGAAGGAGAACTTCCCGGAGAGATACACGCGCGAACTCATCGACAGTCACACCGCCCCGGCGTTAGGGGCCTACCTGGGGCGCGTGCTGGTGCGGCGGTTGGGCGGGACATGGGTGCCGCGGCTGAAACTGGAGGAGTCCCAGGTGCGTGTCGGCGAGCGTGTCTGGCTGCCTTTTCTCCGCTCCCGTCGCTACATGCAGTCCCGTCAGGCGCTGCTCGACTATTCGCTCACCCAGTTCTTCCGGGAGGCGGAGCGGCACCGCTCATGAGCCTGGCTGCAGCCGAACGAACCGCGAACGCTGGGATTCGGCCTACAGACTTGGACGCAGGGGCTGAGTTCAAGCGCCCCGGCGCATGACATCATGCGCCAGGGCGGGGCTGCATGGCTGCAGGCTACGCCTTCACCAACTCCAGCGGCTGGCCGTCGGGGACGTGCTTCATGGATACCGAGTTCATGCAGTAGCGCAGGCCGGTGGGCGGCGGCCCGTCGGGGAAGACGTGGCCCAGGTGCCCGTCGCAGCGCGCGCAGCGGACCTCGGTGCGAACCATCCCGTGTGAGACGTCCTGGATTTCCGTCACCGCGTCGGCCGCCACCGGCTGCGTGAAGGACGGCCAGCCCGTGCCGGACTCGAACTTCGTGCCGGCCTTGAACAGGGGATTGCCGCAGCCCGCGCACACGTAGGTGCCGGGCGTCTTCGTGCCCAGGAAGCACCCGGAGCCAGGCCGCTCGGTGCCGTGGCGGCGGAGGACTTCATACTCCTGGGGGCTCAAGCGCTTGCGCCACTCGTCGTCGCTGAGGGTGAGCTTGTCGACCATGCCTTCCTGCTCCTTGTCCGGGCCCGTACCGGGGCCCACGCGCACTTCAGATGCGCATCCTGCCCCAGCGTCGCGCCTGGTGGGCGGCAAGGTGTGAGAAGGCCTGCCTGGCGCCTCGCTTCAGCGCCAGGCGCAATCCGGGAGGCGGCGGCGGGGCGCCGGGGTTCAACG
>NZ_JAAIYB010000683.1 GCF_010894475.1 Myxococcus vastator | reverse complement strand
CCCCTCCCCCGCCGTCAGGCCTTGGGACTGGCCACCAGGTCGAAGTCCGGGATGTGTTCACGCATGAACTCACGCATCCGGTTGATGAGGGCCGCCTCGATTTGCCGGGCCCGCTCCCGGCTGACTCCGTACTTGTCGCCAATGTCCTGGAGCGTCAGGGGCTCGTCGGAGACGAGGCGGCTCTCGAAGATGAAGCGCTCCTTGCCCTCCAGCGTCCGGGCGAACTCGGACAGCTTCTCCCGGAAGAGGGCCTTGAGCTGCTCGGCGCCCAGGCGCTCGTCGGCCGGCATGGAGTTGGACGGCAGGTAGCGGTCCGCCCGGGTGCTCCGCGAGTCGTCGTCGTTGCCCAGGGGCGCGTCGATGGACATCTCGTCATGCCCCAGCCGCTGGTCCATCTCCACCACGTCCTGCTCGGTGACGTTCAGCCGCTCGGCGAGCAGCTTGGGGCTGGCCTCGAAGCCCTGCGCGACGAGCTTCTCCTGCTCCTGGCGCAGCTTGAAGAAGAGCTTCCGCTGGGCCTCGGTGGTCCCCAGCTTCACCATCTTCCAGTTGTCCATGATGTAGCGGAGGATGTACGCGCGAATCCACCAGGCGGCGTAGCTGCTCAGCTTCACGCCGCGCTCCGGGTCATACTTCTTCACCGCCTGCATCAGCCCGATGTTCCCCTCCTGGACCAGGTCCAGCAGGGACAGCGGGTTGCGGTGGTACTCGTGGGCCAGCTTGACGACCAGGCGCAGGTTGGACGCCACCAGCCGGTAGGCCGCGTTCACATCCCCGGATTCCTTGTAGTACCGGGCCAGCTCGAGCTCCTCCTCCCGCGTCAGGAGGGGATGGCGATGCACCTCGGCCATATAGGCCTGGAGGGGGTCCCTGGGCGTGAGCCCCACCTCCTCCGCGCGGACCAGCGCCCTGGGGGGCGCCACGGGGGTGCCCAGGTCGGCCTCGGGTTCGACCTCCGCCAGATCCGCCGCGTCCGGCTCCAGGGAATCCGGGTCCGTTTGAGCCTCGACCTCCGCCCCGTCCACCTCGGCGTCCGCGACGTCGCCAGCCCCGGGCGAGGCCGGCCGTTTCACGCGGGGGCGGGGGGACGTCCCTTTGGTTCTTTTCCTCCCATTCGCCATGGGGGCTCCATACAGCAAAGTGCCGCGATTGTTGCCACAGGGTAATGCAGGGGCTATGCCCATGCCCGATGAGCGACATCCAAGAGCCAAACGTGCCGGGGAGTCCGGCGCCTGACGAAGCCCCGACGCGTCCCGCCGAGTACATCGCGGACATCGGCTTCGACGACATGAACCTGTCAGAGCCCATCCGCCTTGCCTTGGCGGAGGTCGGCTATACCAACCCCACCCCCGTCCAGGCCCGCGCCTTCAAGCCCGCCATGGAGGGAAAAGACCTCATCGTTCGCAGCAAGACGGGCACCGGGAAGACGGCCGCGTTCGGCCTGCCCCTGCTCGAGAAGATTCCCGCCGACGAGCGCCGCGTCCGCGCGCTCATCCTCTGCCCCACCCGCGAGCTGGCCCTGCAGGTCGCGGACGAGCTGAGGTCGCTCGCCAAGCACAAGGGCCTGAAGGTCGCGGCCATCTACGGCGGCGCCTCCATGAAGCAGCAGGAGGACGCGCTGGAGGATGGCACCCCCATCATCGTCGGCACGCCGGGCCGCGTGTTCGACCACATCAACCGCGGCAACCTGAAGCTCGACGCGTGTGACCACGCCGTCCTGGATGAAGCGGATGAGATGCTCAACCAGGGCTTCTACGAGGAGGTCACGCGCATCCTCGACCGCCTTCCCAAGACGCGCCAGGTGCTGCTCTTCAGCGCCACCGTCCCCACGGACATCCAGAACCTCATCGCGCGCTACACGACGAACGCGGAGACGCTGCTGCTGTCGGGCGACGTCTTCACGGTGGAGCACATCCACCACATCCGCTACAACGTGTCGGACGCCTTCCCCAAGCCGCGCAACCTCATCTACGTGCTGGAGAAGGAAGAGCCGCAGAACGCCATCATCTTCTGCAACACGCGGGATGACACGGCGCTGGTGACGGCGGTGCTCAACCGCAACGGCTTCGACGCGGAGCTGCTCAATGGCGACCTGCCGCAGAAGGAGCGCGAGCGGGTCATGGGCAAGGTGAAGCGCGGCGAGGTGGCCTTCATGGTCGCCACGGACATCGCGGCGCGCGGCATCGACATCTCCGGCCTGGAGTACGTCATCAACTACTCGCTGCCGGAGGACCCGGCGGTGTACCTGCACCGCGTGGGCCGCACCGGCCGCATCGGCAACAAGGGCACCGCCATCAACCTCTTCTCCGGGCGCGAGCTGGCCACGTACACCGTGCTGGAGAAGAAGTACGGCATCAAGTTCGACAACCGCGAGATGCCGGCCCCGGAAGAGGCCATGCGCCTGTGGACGGAGCGCCACGTGCGCGAAATCCAGGAGGCCGCGGGCGGCTCCGTCTTCGAGGGCTTCCTCCCGCTGGCCGCGCAGCTCAAGCCCCGCGCGGACGCCGACGACCTCATCGCCTTCCTGCTGAAGTACTTCTTCAGCCACCTGCGCATGGAGAAGGCCGCCGCGGCGATGGCGGCGGAGGGGCGTGAGCCTCCGCAGGAGCGCAAGTTCGAGAGCCGCGAGAGCGGCCGGCGCGAGCGCGGCGAGCGGAAGGAGCGTGGCGGGGAGCGCCGGGAGCGTGGTGAGCGCGACGACCGGCGTGAGAAGCGCGGCGAGTCCTCCGAGCGCGAGCGCGAGCGCCGGCCCCGCCGTGACGACGCGCGGCGCGAGAGTGTCCGCGGCGGCGGCGAGAGTGTCCGCGGCGCGGCGGCGCTGGAGGCCGGTCCGGGCGAGGCGAAGCTGTGGGTGAACCTGGGCACCGCGGATGGCCTGGGGCCGGGCAGCATCGCCACGGCGCTGGAAGACGCGGGCGCCCCGGTGGGCAAGGTGGTGCGCGCCGAGCTGCGCCCCACCTTCGCCTATGTCTTCGTGGCGGAGGAGGACTGCGCCGCCTTTGAGACCATCAACGGCAAGCAGCACGGCACCAAGACGCTGCGCGTGGAGAAGAGCAAGCCGCGCACGGAGCGTGACGCCGCGCCCCGCCC
>NZ_JAAIYB010000682.1 GCF_010894475.1 Myxococcus vastator | reverse complement strand
GCCGAGGGTGGAGCAGTTCGCGGCGCGGGTGGAGCAGGCGCTGGGGCTGGGGCAGGCGAGGGGCCAGAGGCCCGCGCTGGAGCGGGTGGAACGGGAGGGCGCGCTGCCGGTGTCCTTCGCGCAGCAGCGGCTGTGGCTGCTGGAGCAGCTCCATCCGGGGAGGGCTGTCTACAACGTCCCGCTGGCCCTGCGCCTGCGCGGGAGCCTCCATGTGGAGGCGCTGCGCCGCACCTTCGCGGAAATCGTCAGCCGGCATGAGGCGCTGCGCACCACCTTCCTGCTCCGTGATGGGCAGCCCTTGCAGCAGATCCACCCCGCGCCCGCCGGGTGGGAGCTGCCCGTGGAGGACCTGAGCGCGCTGGAGGCCACCGAGCGCGAGACCACCGCGCGGCGGCGCCTGGACGAGGAGGCCCGCCGCCCGTTCGAGCTGGCCACGGGCCCGCTGCTGAGGACGGGCCTGCTGCGCCTGGGGCTTGACGAGCATGTCCTGGTGCTCACCATGCATCACATCGTCTCGGACGGCTGGTCCCTGGGGGTGCTGGTGCGTGAGGCGGCCGCGCTGTACTCCGCCTTCGTGCAGGCCCGGCCCTCACCGCTACCGCCGCTGCCGGTGCAGTACGCGGAGTTCGCCGTGTGGCACCGCCAGCAGATGGAGGCGGAGGGCCTCGGGGCACGGCTCGACGCCCTGCGAGCCAGCCTCCAAGGCGCTCCCGCGCTGGAGCTCGCCACCGACTTCCCACGCCCCACGACACGGAGCTTCCGGGGCGGCACGCACGCCTTCTCCCTGCCCGCGCCCCTGGTGGCGGCCCTCGAGAAGGTGGGGCGGGAGAATGGCGCCACCCTCTTCATGGTGCTGCTGGCCGCGTACGAGTCACTGCTGGCCCGCTACTCCGGCCAGGACGACTTCTGCATCGGCACGCCCACCGCCCACCGGGCCCGCCCCGAGTTCGAGCAGCTCATCGGCTTCTTCGTGAACACCCTGGTGCTGCGGGCCCGCCTGGGTGGCGGGCCGACGTTCACCGACCTGGTCGGCCGTGTCAGGGAGGCGGCGCTGACCGCGTTCGCCCACCAGGACGTGCCCTTCGACAGGTTGGTGGAGGCGCTGGGCGGAGCGCGCGACCCGGGGCGCTCGCCGCTGTTCCAGGCCATGTTCGTGCTGCAGAACGCTCCGCTGCAGGCCCCCGCGCTGCCGGGGCTGCGGGTGGACCTGCTGCCCTGTACGACAGGCACGTCCAAGTTCGACCTGACGCTCTCGTTCCTGGAGCGGGACGGGGCGCTGGACGGCCAGCTGGAGTACAGCCTGGAGCTGTTCGAGCCCGCCACGGCCCGGCGGATGGTCGAGCACCTGCGCGTGCTGCTGGAGGCCGCGGCCAGGGACCCCCGGTGCCGCGTCAGCGAGCTCTCCCTGCTCACCCCGGCCGAGCGCCGCGATGTGCTGGAGGCGTGGAACGACACGCGCGCGGACTTCCCGGCGGACACCACCTTCCACGCCCTCTTCCAGGCCCAGGCCCGGCGCACGCCGCACGCGCTCGCGGTCTCCTTCGAGGACCACGCCCTCACGTATGGCGAACTGGAGGCGCGCTCCAACCAGCTCGCCTGGCATCTGCTGTCGCTGGGGCTGAAGCCCGAGGCGCGCGTGGGCCTGTACGTGGGGCGGGGCCTGGAGATGGTGGTGGGCCTGCTGGGCATCCTCAAGGCGGGAGGCGCCTTCGTACCGCTGGATTCCTCCTGGCCTACCTCGCGCCTGGCGCTGACGCTCCAGGACTGCGCCGCCCCCGTGCTGCTCACCCTGCGGCGCCTGGACACCTCCTGGCTGCCGGACGGGGTCCAGGTCGTGTGCCTCGACTCGCCGGAGGCACTGCCCGCCTCGCTGCCGACGCACCCCGTGGCGCCCGCCGCTTCGTCCGGCAGCCTCGCGTACGTCATCTACACCTCGGGCAGCACGGGCACGCCCAAGGGCGTGATGGTCCAGCACCGCTCCATGGCGAACCTGCGCCAGGCGTTGGCGGCCACGGTGTATGCGGGCCAGCCCCCGGGCCTGCGGGTGAGCGTCAATGCGCCGCTGGTCTTCGACGCCGCCATCAAGCAGATCGTCCAGCTGCTCGACGGCCACTGCCTCTGCATCGTCCCCGAGGACGCCCGGCAGGACCCCCAGACACTGCTGGGCTGGCTGCGGCGGCACCGCGTGGACGTGCTCGACTGCACGCCCTCCCTGTTGCGGATGGTGGTCCAGGCCGGCCTGTTCGAGGCGGAGCTCGCACCGCGCCTGCTGGTGCCCGGAGGCGAGGCCATTGACGAGGCCTTCTGGCGTCAGCTGGCCGCCGCGCCTCACACCCGCACCTTCAACGTCTATGGGCCCACCGAGTGCACGGTGGACTCCACCGCCTGCCTCGTGCGGGCCGGCGTCCCGCCTTCCATCGGTGGGCCCCTGGCCAACGTCCAGGTCTACGTCCTGGATGCCCACCTGCAGCCGGTCCCCCCGGGCGTACCCGGCGAGCTGTTCATCGGCGGCGAGGGCGTGGCGCGTGGCTACCTGGGCCGCCCCGCGCTGACCGCCGAGCGCTTCATCCCGCACCCCTTCAGCCGCGAGTCCGGCACACGCCTCTACCGCACGGGGGACACGGTGCGCTGGCTGGCGGGAGGCACGCTGGAGTTCATGGGTCGCAATGACTCGCAGGTGAAGGTCCGTGGCTTCCGCATCGAGCTGGGGGAGGTGGAGGCCGCGCTGCGGGTCCACCCCCGGGTGCGGCAGGCCCTGGTGGTGGTGCACACGGCTCCCTCCGGCGACAAGCGCCTCGTCGCCTACGTGGTCCCCTCCCAGGCTCCTTCGGAGGAGGGCGTGCCGCCGCGGGACGCCGCGCTGGACGTGGCGCAGCTGCGCGGTCACCTGACGCATCACCTGCCCGAGTACATGGTGCCCGCGGCGTACGTGGCACTGGAGCGGCTGCCGCTGAACGCGAACGGGAAGGTGGACCGCCAGGCGCTGCCGGAGCCGGAGTGGGAGCGGGAGAAGGAGGAGGGGGAGGAGAGGACGCCGATGCAGGAGGTGCTGTGCGGGGTATGGGCGTCGGTGCTGGGGCTGGAGAAGGT
>NZ_JAAIYB010000681.1 GCF_010894475.1 Myxococcus vastator | reverse complement strand
CCGACTCGGGACCGCCGTGACGAACTCCGAGCTGAAGGCGCTCAACATCACGCCCGCCGAATTTCATGGTGAGTGGAACTACGTCGTCAGGCCGCAACCGATCACGTAATTGAAGCTCAAGCCCTTACGGGCGCCAATCTACATGGGAGGAGTTTGGCCGTGCGCTACGCCGAACCGAGAAGCTTGGCTACGAGAATGTCGGAAGGCGAGCACACGTCGCATGTCTTTTTGCCATGACCGCGAACCAGTTTCCCGACCAGTCCGACAGGGCTCGTCGCAAGCTGGATGATGTGGAGCGGCGCCTGCTCGTTCTGCGAAGAGACAACCCTACGCGGATGGAGTTCCTAGAGGAGATTTCGCACATTCGACGCATGGCCCGATGGAAAGTGAATCCACCATAGGTGCGCTCGGAGGCCCCTTCCAGCGCCCCTGCCCTCAGCGACCGCGACCTCCCCCGACAGGGAGCCTCCTCCATCACCTTGAATGGGGTGGGGCCGAGAGCTGCCCCCTTCCGCCGGCCTCGTAGACCGCCCGGCGGATTTTTCAAGACCGCTGCGTCTGCTGGTCCCGCTACTCGCGCGGCGCTCCGACCTGATGAGCCTGCCTCAAACCGCAGATGTTGCAGTGGCGAGCCACCGTGATGCTCAGGGAGCAGCAACGGAACGCACGAGGCCAGCACGGTCCAGGAGTTCGGTCACTCGCTCAGCCGATGCCACATGGTCCGGGTTGCTGGCCGTGAAGCGCTCCGAGGTGAGGACGATGAGTGCCCCCTCGTCATCCACGGGTTCGATTCTGACTGGAGCGGGCAATGGAGGCACCTTGCCTCGCTGCCTGGCGATGTACGTCACCCATCCAATCCGGAGCGCAGCAGGGTCGCCGGTGTCGACCAATTGAAGATGAGCGGACGACATGGCCACGGCTGTTGACGAGCACCCTGGATGAGGGCGCAAGGCCCGAGTTCGAGCCGGCTGTGTGATGGTTTCGCGCCGCTCGCCCATCGTCAGCGAGAAACTGGAGCGCCACGCCCGATGAGGTAGCAGGCGGTCAGGAGGACGGGGAGAAAGGTGCGCAGAGGGTGCGGGAACACCCTCTACGCGGGCCCCGGGAACCCTGCGGAAAGAGAACCGGGACACCCGAGGAGTCGTCCGTTTCGAGGGCGACGTCAAGAACTGGCCGCCCTCGGTGGACGAGGGCCGGCCGAAGCGCTGCGTGGCCTGTGGGCGCGGCGCCTACGAAGGCGGTGGGCTGGGCCTCCATGGGCATGGGCTCGTCGAGCGCCAGCAGCGCGGCCCGCCGACTCCGGACGGGGCGCCGGAATGCCGGGGGGTGCGCTGTCGGCGCTACCGCTGCCAGCCCTGTGGCGCGGTGATGCGCGTGGTGCCCCCGTCCGTCTCTCCACGTAAGCACTTCAGCGGGGAGGCGATTGCCTTCGCGCTGGCGCTGTGGACCCTGTGCGGCCTGAGGGCGGACGAGGTGCGACGGCGGACGAGCGACTGGACGCGCCTGGGGGACGCCGCCCGCGGCTGGCGGTCGCTGGCCAGGTGGGCGCGGCAGCTCGGGGCGCGGCAGCTGTTCGGCGCACTCCACCTCGGCGCGGTGGCGGAGGGGCCCCGGGCGCTCGCGGCCCGCGCGGCGCAGGCACTGTGCGCTCACGCGCCGCTCGCGTGGCGGGGGGCGCCGCTCGAGCATCAAGCCTTCGCCGGAGCCCGACATGTGAGCTGATGGCCATCACCGCGAAGTTGCTGGGGAAGTCCTGCCCACCGCGTTGGGCACCCTCCCAGCGGCGCGAGCGGATGCGAGGGGTGGACTTCCCGCCAGGCCCGCGATGGACGCGGCGGCGGGGAGGAGACCTCGATGGATGAGCTCGTCCCGAAAGACTACGGCGAAGAGATTGCGATTTTCCGCAGCCAGGTGATTGGCCCGGTGGTGCACCGCCAGTTGACGCGCGGAGAGCTGCGCGGCGCGCTGAGGGAGTTGACGCGGCAGAAGTTCCGTCCGCCTGGAGCCGAGCGCACGCGGCACTTCAGCGTGCCGACGCTGGAGCGCTGGTACTACCGTTTCCGCAAGCACGGCCTCGCCGCGCTGCGCCCCCAGCCGCGCAAGGACGCGGGCCGCGCCAAGGCGCTCGACGAGCGGCAGAAGCAGCTCGTCTGCGACGTGCGGCGCGAGCACCCGAGCGCGTCCGCGGAGCTGATTCTCGCGACGCTCGTGCGCCAGGGCAGCGTGCGCGAGGGCGCGGTGAGCGCCGCCACCGTGCGGCGGCTGCTCGCCGAGCGCGGGCTGGACCGCGTCTCGCTGCGTGGCACGAGCGAGGGACTGGAGCGTCGGCGCTGGGAGGCCGCGTACCCCGGCGCGCTGTGGCACGGCGACGTCTGCCACGGCCCGGTGCTCACCGGCGGAACGAAGTGGGAGCCGCTGCGCATCCACGCGCTGCTCGACGACAGGAGCCGCTACGTCGTCGCCCTCGAGGCGCGCTCCACCGAGCGCGAGGATGACATGCTCAGCCTGCTGGTGCGGGCCGCGCGCCAGCACGGCGTGCCGGAGACGCTCTACCTCGACAACGGCTCCACCTACTCCGGCAAGGCGCTCGCCACCGCGTGCCCGCGCCTGGGCATCGCGCTCGTGCATGCCAGGCCCTATGACCCGCAGGCGCGTGGGAAGATGGAGCGCTTCTGGCGCACGCTGCGCGAGGGCTGCCTTGACCACCTGGACCGCTCGCTGTCCTTGGCCGAGGTGCAGCGTCGCCTCGACACTTTCCTCGCCCGCCACTACCACTCACAGCCGCACGCCTCTCTCATGGGCGACACGCCCAGCCTCGTCTGGGGCACCCACCAGACGCGCCTCGTCTCCGAGACGCAGCTGGCCGAGGCCCTCACCGTGCGGGCGCGCCGCCGCGTCTCCCGTGACGGCGTCGTCAGCCTTGACGGCCGCCTCTTCGAGGTGCGCCACGGCTTTCTGGCCGGCCGGCTGGTGAATGTCGCCAGCTGTCTCGTCGAGGGGCTGCCCGCCACCGTCCGCGTCGAGCACGACGGCCGCTGCTACGAGTTGCGGCCGCTCGACGTGCAGGCCAATGCCCGCGCCCACCGCGCACGCAGCCCCGTCC
>NZ_JAAIYB010000680.1 GCF_010894475.1 Myxococcus vastator | reverse complement strand
GACGTCTTCTGGGGCGCGGGCCCGCAGGCGGAGCTGGCGGCGGGGATGATGAAGCAGAAGGGCCGGTTGCTCTTCCTCGTGCCCCGGCCCGGCCGCGCCGCGCCCCTGGTGGCGCCGGTGCCTGTCACGCCCCTGAAGTGAGCTGCACCGGCGGGGCGTTGGCGCGTCCATGAATATCGTGAAGGCGCCCGCGTCGGTGATGCCGCGCGCCATGCTGACTTCGACGGGACGGACCTCTCCGGGATGCAGTGGGCCTTCCAGGCACGGGGGCGGGGAGGGGAGCAGGCGCTTTCCGCCCGCCACCGGGAGACGCGGGTGGCACGCACGCGCCCAAACCGGGCAGTATGGCCCCTGTCTCCCTGGTCACGGGTGGCCTGTGCACACCCTGCCCGGCGCGGACGCCGGTGTGGCACCGTGGGGAGAAGACACGAGGCACCTGGGATGAGCAGCGACGTGGTGGAAACGAAAGACGGAGTGGTTCTCCTCGACTATGCGCGGCTCGCGGAGGGCGCGGACCTGAGCGCCGCCATCGCGCGCGCCTACGGGCATGACGGCATTGGCCTGCTCGTCGTCCGGGGCATTCCCGGGCTGGCCGAGCTGCGCGACAACCTGCTGCCCCTGGGCTTCCGCTTCGCCGCGCTGCCCACCGAGGTGAAGGACCGCTACGTCCACCCGCGCAGCAGCTATTCGTTCGGCTGGAGCCACGGGAAGGAGCTGCTGCGCCCCGGCCAGTTCGACGAGTTCAAGGGCTCCTACTACAACAATCCCCAGTACGACGTGCCGCACACCGACGCGGCGCTCATCGAGAAGCACCCGGAGAACTACCACCCCAACGTGTGGCCGGAGGCGGACTTCCCGGAGCTGCGGCCCGCCTTCATGGCGCTGGGCCAGCGGATGGTGGACGTGGGCGTGCTGGTCGCCGAGCAGTGCGACAAGTACGTGCAGGCGAAGCTGGGCAGCCGCCTGTCTCCGGACGCGGCGCTGGCGCGGACGATTCGCGAGTCGCGCGCGTGCAAGGCGCGGCTGCTCTACTACTTCGCCATCAACGAGGACGCGACGCCTCGCACGCGCGACTCGTGGTGCGGCTGGCACAGCGACCACGGCTCGCTCACGGCGCTCTGCCCCGCCATGTACTTCGAGGCCGAGCCCGGCGCGAAGGAGCCGGCGCGCAAGGACATCCCGGTGCCGGACCCGGAGGCGGGCTTGTACGTGCGCACGCGGTCCGGCGAGGAGCGCAAGGTCGTCATCCCCAGGGACAGCCTGGCCTTCCAGATTGGCGAGAGCTCCCAGATTGTCACCGGCGGGCTGCTGCGTTCCACGCCGCACGCGGTGCAGGCGCTGGCCCACCCGGCCAGCCGCAACATCTCCCGCGCCACCTTCGCGGTGTTCATGCAGCCGGACAATGACATGCACCTGCGTCCGCCGGAGGGCGTGGACCCCGCCGAGCAGAAGGTGGGCGCCTTCCAGCCCGGCATGATGTTCGGCGACTTCGCCAAGGCGACGTTCGCGAAGTTCTACAACCCCTACGCGTAGCGTGCTCCGCCCCCGCGGATATCCTGCGCCGTTGACCTGAGTGGAGAGGAGACAACCCATGCGTGCTCTCGGATTGGCCGTCGTACTTTCAATGGCGGGGATGCCGGTGGCGGCGGAGGCGGCCTCGCTCCGCTGTGGCCAGACGCTGGTGGCGGATGGGGCGCTCCAGACCGAGGTGCTCGCCAAGTGCGGGGAGCCGGCGGCGAAGAACTTCCGCACGGTGACGGACTCGGCGGGCGCGGTGACGCCGGACAGGAGGACGGGCGGTGTCACGACGGAGCGGCGGACCGTCACCCGGGAGTACGAGGAGTGGACCTACAACTTCGGGCCTCGCCGCTTCATGCAGGTGGTGACGTTCGAGAACGGCCGCCTCATCGACGTGCAGAGCGCGGGCTACGGAAGCTAGTCGCCGGGCCGGGATGTGCCGCCCGGACGCAGAGTGATAGCCTCCCGGTTCCACTGCTGGAGCGGGGGCTGTCCGATGGTGCGCGGGGTTCGCTGGGGCCTTGGCTTGAGTGCCATGGCGGCGGTGCTCGGGGGCCTGGGCCTGTGGCGCGCGGAGCAGGTGGCTCGGCCGGTGCTCGTGGAGGTGCCCTTTCCGGCATTCGCGCAGCTCCCCGCCCTGCCGCCGCTCCCGCTGCCGCCGCCGACGATGGATGCTCCGGCGGCTTCGATTCGGGTTCGGGTCGTCTCCGGAAGCAGCGGTGCGCCGCTGGCGGGCGCCCGGGTGTCGCTCATCCGCGGACTGTTCATGGCCGTGACGGGCGACATGGTGCCCGAGGAGACGGCGCTGACGGACGCCTCGGGCGTGGCGTCCTTCGAGGCGCCCGGCGCGGGGGTGATGACCGTCTGCGCGCGAGGGGGCGGCCACGCCGAGTCCTGTGAGCGGGATGTCGGGGTCGTCTCGGGGGGCTCGCTCTTCGTGGCGCTGAAGCTGCCGCCCGGGGCCGTCGTGGAGGGGCAGGTCCTCCAGCATGACGGGACGCCGGCGGCGGGCGTCCGGCTGGTCGCGCCCGGGGACAACCTGCTCGCGGAGATGACGCCCACCGGGTCCACGACGGATGCGCAGGGCCGCTACATGCTGGATGGCGTGGCGCCGGGCTTCGTTCACCTGAGGCTCTTCGCGCCGCAGGGGCGGGCGCTCGACCGGGACCCCGGGGCGGCGATGACCGCTGGCGAGGTGCGGCGGTTCGACATCCAGCTCGGCGCGTTCGTCCCCGTCACCGTCAAGCCGGTGATGGGCCGCAGGCGTGGGACGGAGTCGGTGGAGTCCGTGCGTGTGAATGTCCAACTCGAACCCCAGCAGGATGGCACCTTCACGGGCATCACCGAGTCGGGCCGCCACTCCGTCTCCATGTGGGGCCGCCGGGACGGGCGGGAGGTGGCGGCACGGAAGGACGTGACGCTGGCGCCTGGCGCTCCGGCGGTCATCGCGTTCCCCTTCTCCGAGCTCAAGAGCGCAGGGAGGGTGTTGCCGTGGTTCTCCAGCGACCCTGGCGTGTTCGAGGTCTCCGGCCGCGTCTTCCTTTCGGACGGCACGCCGGTGGAGGGGGCCTGGATTGGGGCGCAGAAGCCCGGTCCACGGG
>NZ_JAAIYB010000067.1 GCF_010894475.1 Myxococcus vastator | reverse complement strand
AAGAGACAGCCCGTGAACCGGGCGCGCCTGGACGGCGCGGCTCCCTTCGAGCCCGCCCCGCGCAAGGCCCAGAGCGCGGCCGAGGCGCTACGCCAGGGCGCGCCGCCCGACACCGCCCAGGCCGCGACGCTGACCGCGGCGCAGTTGGCGCGCTTCTCCGGCGCCGCGCCCAAGGTCCGCCTGCCACAACTGATGTCCCAGCAGGCGAGTTCCCTGTCGACGGCCGACGCGGCCCCGGCTTCCGCCGCGCGCGAACTGGACGCGGACTCCAAGGCCCAGGCAGAGGAGGACTTCGAGCGGTTGATGGATGCGCACTACCTCTCGCGGCCCTACCTGACGTCGGAGCTGCTTCAGGAGCATGCGGGAGACCCGGACTATCAAGCCCACCTCATCGGGTTGCTCGCCCAGAGCGGCCCCGAGGGTGAGCTCCAGAACGTGATTGCGGGCTTCGAAGGGCTCTTCATCATCAGCGGGGCGGGCGAACACCGAGGGACCGAGGCGCAGCGCGAGGCGGTGCTGGGCGCGCTTCAGGCCGCGCTCGACGCGGGGGTCATCAACACCGCGGACCTCCAGGCC
This sequence comes from Myxococcus vastator, assembly GCF_010894475.1. Classification (GTDB taxonomy): domain Bacteria; phylum Myxococcota; class Myxococcia; order Myxococcales; family Myxococcaceae; genus Myxococcus; species Myxococcus vastator. Next base: position 24,089 of record NZ_JAAIYB010000067.1, on the reverse strand, counting down.
TTCTCCCAGGTCGCACCGGGCGTCTGGGAGGAGGTGATGGGCGCGCTGGACGTGCAGGTGGCCCAGCCGCCCGCTGGCGCGGACGCCGCCGTGGCCGAGGTGGAGCAGGCGACGAGCGACTACGAGGACGCGAAGGCGGAGGCCCAGAAGAAGGACGAGTGGCTGGCGCAGCAGCTCGCGGACATGGGGGACCTGCTCACCGAGGAGCAGCGTCAGGCGTACATCAACGCGTTCCGCAACGACCCGGAGAACAAGGCCGTCTACGACGAGCTGGAAGCGACGGCGGCGCGGCTCGCGGAGGTCGTGCAGGACAACGCCTCCGTCATGGAGGCCGCCGCGTACGCGGACCCGCAGGGGGATGGCGCGGCGCTGCGCAAGGCCCTGGAGCTGCTGGCGGACTCCAGTCATGCGGCGGTGGCGCTGGAGATGGGCGCGCGCTACCTGGCGGACCCCGCCAGCCCCATGGGCCAGGTGGTGGCCCACTGGGGTGACTTCGAGACGAAGGTCCTGGAGAAGGGCATCGCCAACGCGACCGCGCAGTTGCTGGCGGACGAAGACCCGGAGACGGCGTTCGCGCGGCTGCAGGAGCTGCTCGAGCCGCTGAAGAACGCCAAGGGGCCCGCGGCGACGGCGTACCGCGAGCTGAAGGACGGGCTGGAGGCCATCCAGCAGGCGCGCGCGGGGAACTACGACAGGCTGACGCAGCTCGCGCGGAACTGGGATTCGGCCTCGCCCTTGATGCGAGGACTCGCCGTCGCGGGCGTGGCCTTCGGCGCGGTGTCGGCCATCCAGGCGGGCCGCGAGGGCGACTTCGCCGGCATGCTCCAAGGGCTGGCGAGCGCGGGCGAACGCGGCGCGCAGCTGACGGCGGGCGTGCTGCAGTCCATGTCCATCGTCGGGGAGTCCTCGCGTGCGGCCTCCTTCGCGGCGAAGCTCGCGCCGGCCCTGGGCCTGGTGGCCAATGCCACCGCGCTGGGCATCCACCTCAACCAGTTCGCTCAGGAGCAGAACCCGGGCTACCTCATCGCGGCGTTCGGCGACGCGCTGGGGGTCCTGGGCTCCGCGCTGGAGCTGACACCTGCCGCGCCCGTGGGGCTCATCATCAACGGCATCGGCGCGGCCATCAGCGTGATTGGCGAGCTCAGCGTGGCGCCCTTCGAGGCGGCGAAGCTGAATGATGCGCGCGAGCGGTATCTGGAAGAAATTGGCGTGTCGCCCGAGCTGAGCGAGACGCTGCGCGCCGCCGACCCGGAGCGCATCGAGGAGCTTCGGCACGAGCTCGACATCTCCGCGGAGGACGTGCAGGCCCTGGCCGTGAACCTGCCATGGCTCCTCACCGAGGGCACGAACAACGGGCTGTACTTCGACCCCGTGGTGGAGCTGTTCAAGGCCTACGGCATCACCGGTGACGACGCCTACGCCCTGCTGTCCAGCATGGGCAACGGCCACGAAGACCCGTCCTTCAGCACCTTCGTGGTGCTGAACAACATCTCGCGCGAGGCAGGCTTCGCGCAGACGCCCGAGGACTTCGACCGCCTGCTCCAGAGGCTCCGCGAACAGCTCCCCGAGCACGCCAGCACCATTGACGCGATTCTAGCCGCGCGCGACGCGCAGGGGTGACGCACTGCCGTCAACGGGTGGGGATCTCACGACAAGCGATTCCCTCCAACCCGAGGCGACTCACCGCATCCACGAGCCGCTCGGTCCCGATGATCATCGTCGCGAAGTTCGCGAGCCGGAACACTCGTCCTCCGCCGCTCGCGCCCCTCGCTGGCGACCGTGTCCTCTCCACTTCAGACAACGCGGACCTGTCACCGCGGCCCGAAAATCTTCACCAGCTTGTTGTAGACGCCCATCACCAGCAGGGGCGCCACCCACTGCCCGATGAAGCGACTGGGGCGCGAGCGGCCCGTCACTTCCAGGATGAAGGACGAGGCCATCGCGGCGAGGCTCGCCACCAGGAACACGTGTGAGGGCACCTTCGCCGTCTGCTGCTCAATCAACCGTGTCAGTGACGGCTCGGCGTGCTCGGCCCGCACCACCGGGGGCACGTCCCTGTAGTCCTGCTCCGACGCCCGGCTCGCCGGGTTGACGTCCGTCTCCATGCTCCCTCCCAGGGCGGGCAGGCAGGCCCGCCGCATGCAGCGCTCTTCCGTCAGGCGGCGCCATGCAGCCCGGCGGAGAGGTCCCCATCATGGTGTGACCGATGGAGGCAAAGGGCGAGATGGCGAACGAGTCCATGCACACAGACGCCGGCCAGTCAGGCGACCTTCAGCTCCCTGAAGAGGGCGCGGGCCCCCTGCTCCAACGTGACTACTGGGCGGTCATCCAGCACTGCCGGGTCTCCCCCGAGGAGCTCATGCGCTGGGTGGCCGTGCGCTTCGCCGAGTTCGCGCCCGCCGAGCTCTGCGTCTTCGAGCGCAAACAGCAGGAGCGCGAAGGCCAGCCGCTGGCGCTGGACGAAGAGCTGACGGTGAAGATTCAGGGCGCGGGCACCTCCGCCGTGCGCGTCATCCACCAGGACGCCCAGAGCTTCACGCTCGGCACGCTCCACGGGCACCCGGAGGCGGGCCGCATCACCTTCGGCGCTTACCGGAACGCGCGCGGCGATGTCATCTTCCACATCCGCAGCCGGGCGCGCTCCGGCTCGACGTTCCACTACCTCGGCTTCGTCACCGCCGGAGACGCCATGCAGACCAACACCTGGACCGAGTTCGTCCTGCGCGCCGCGCTGACGGCCGGCACCGGAGTGCATGGCGTCATCCACGCGGACACCACCGAGCTGGAGGACGAACCGCCCGGCGGCGACACCGTCCACGGGCCCACCTTCCTGGCGCGGGGAGACGGAAGACAATGATTGAGTGGCGCTGGTTCTCCGGCTGGACGGAAGCGGAGATGGTGCCCCGGCTGGCGCGGGCTCGCACGCTGGAGCGCAACTTCCCAGAGGTCTCCGGAGAGATGACGCTGCAGGGCGGGTGGAGCCAGGTCCGCTCGGAGAGCGTGCTCGGCCGCGAGGCTCCGGGCCGCCCTGTCCCGGGCGGCCTCTTCGAGCGCGCCCAGCAGGTGCTGGAGACCTTCGACTTCTCCGACCCGCGCATCGTCGCCTGGCACTTCTCCGACGAGGAGCCGATGCAGGGCCGCACGGTGCTGCTGGAGCTGCGCTCGCTGGGGCAGCAGCTGCGCTACCTGTGCGGCGTGCGGGTGGGCGGCACGCGCGAGGAGCACGGCGAGGGGTGCAGCATCTTCGGCTTCAGCTTCGAGACGCTCCATGGACACATCGAGGCCGGGCGCGAGTGGTTCCTGCTCAAGAAGGACCACGAGCGCGGCGAGGTGCGCTTCCACATCGAGGCGGCCTGGCGGCCCGGCCAGTTCCCCAACTGGTGGAGCCGGCTGGGCTTCGCGATGGTGGCCCCGCGCTACCAGCGCGCGTGGCACCGGCTGACCCACGTGCGGGTGCGCGAGCTGGCGTTGAAGCACCCGGAGCTCGTCGGCCAGCACGCGAGCCACGGCCAGTTGGCGCACTCCGGCCATGCGCTGGGGACGGCCCCGGTGCAGTTCTTCGCGCAGCGGGCGCCAGGACGGCGAGAAACGCAGTTGGAGGAGGAGATAGAGGCCATGAATCGAGGACACGGGTTGAGGGCCCTGGGATTGGGCGTGCTGGCGGGGATGCGGAGCATGAGCGCGCCGACGCTGGCGAACCGCTGGCTGATGAAGACGCAGCCTGACAGCGCGGACCGGCTCACCCGGGCCCTGGCGCATCGCTGGACGCCGCGCGTACTGGGGCTGCTCGCCGTGGGTGAGCTCATCGCGGACAAGCTGCCGATGACCCCCGCGCGCATCACCGCCGTGCCGTTGACGGGCCGGATGTTGTCGGGCGCCCTGGCCGCGGCCTCGGTGACCACGGAGCGTCAGCGCGGCATGCGGCTCGCCGCGGCGGCCCTGGGCGCCGTGGCGGCGCTGGCGTCGAGCTGGGCCTGCTATTCGCTGCGGCGCGCCGCGACGAAGAAGCTGGGCGTGCCGGACGTGGCCGTGGCCCTGACGGAGGACGCCCTCCTCGCGGGCCTGGCCTCGCGGCTGCTGCCCATCCGCGAGCATCAGGCCACGCTGTCACCCGCGTGACGGCCCCGCGCGGGCCACGGACGCCAACGTCAGCAAGCCCCACGCGGCCAATACCGGCCGCGGCCCAGGGATGTCGCCAGAAGTTCCCGGATGCAGGACGCGGGGCGACGTCCTCACCGCCCGCGCCACGCCGCCGCGCGGGCCGCATGCACCAGCGCGGGCAGGTCCTTCACGGCAGAGCCCGCGTCGGCCCCGGCCTCCGCCGTGGGCACGCGCGCCCGCTCGGGCGAGAACAGACGCGCGGGTGTCTGGCCCTGGCCACGCAGGAGGATGAACAGCCGCAGCGCGTCCCGCAGCCGCTCCACGTCCTCGCCCTGCTCACCCCGAGCCCGCTGCGCCGCGTTCCACAGCCGCGCCCACGCGGTCTCCTCGTTCCAGGTGCCCACGGGACGCTCGCGGGACAGCAAGGCCAGCTGCGCGGCCAGCTCGAAGAGCCCGGCACGCCCCTCACCGAAAGCCTCGCAGGCCGGAAGCCGCACCTCCTCGGCCACCTCCACGCCCGCGCCGCCCAGCCCCTCTGGACGGCCGGCGCTCGCGTGCCCCACGGACCAGCCCATCCGCGAATCGTCGCCCCTGCGCCCCCCCGTGGGTGGCTGCGAGCCAGGCGCGGCGGACGGCCCCGGCCCGCCAGTCCGCGGCTCCGCGCCACGCCCCTCGCGCGCCGCCAGCCACGCCAGCAGCGCCGGCACCTCGGCGTCCGCGGGCACCACCGGCGCCAGCCGCTCCGCCAGCACGGCGCGCAGCCGTGCCCAGGCCACGCCCCGCCAGAAGGCCGCGTGCAGCAGCAGCTCCGGCCCGCTGCGAGGCACCCGCCGCGGCGCGCGCGAAACCCGGGCCAGCAGGAAGCGCTTCACCTGCCCGCGCGTATCGAAGTGCTCCAGCCGCTGCCACAGCGCCGCCAGCGAAGCCTCCGCCAGCGGCAGGGCCCGCTGAAGCGCCTCCGCCTCCTTCACCGTGAAGGGCAGCCCCCCGTCCGGCGCGGGCCGCTTGAAGACGTGCTCGAACACCTCCGCGGCGGCGCACGCGGCGCGCAGCTCCGGCAGGTTGCGCGGCAGCAGCTCCATCGCCCGCGCCCAGATGTGCCGCCCCAGGAGCGGCCCCGCCTCCAGCACCGTCTCTTCCAGCTTCAGCAGCGCCTCGCCCAGCGTCGCGGGCCGCCCTTGCGCGGGCAGCCGCTTGAAGGCCACGCGTTGCACGTCCTCCCGCAGGCGCTCCACCTCGCGCATCAGCTTCATGGGCGCGGCGCTCGCCGGCCACCCCTCCGCGGCGGCGCGGCGCTTCAGCGCGGCCAGGGTGGCGTCCACCTCCGGCTGCGTGCGCGCCACCTCCAGCAGCAGCTCGAACTGCGCGCGCACCCGCTCCTTCCAGAAGAAGGACGCCAGCAGGCCGCGCAGGGCGCGATAGCGCAGCCGCGTGGCCTCCAGGAGGTCCGCGCGGTCCTCCAGCCGGGCGCGCAGGTTGTCCGGGTGCGTGGCCATGCCCTCACCATAGGAAGGCACCGGCCGGGTGTCAGGCCCCCACGGGGCCCGACGCATCACGAGTGAACGGTGCGGGCCCGCTTCAGGGCCCCTGGCCGACTCACACGCGCATGGGCATGACGACGGCGGTGAAGCTCCGGTCGCCGGGGGCGTGGAGCACGCCCGGGCTGTGCTCATCACCCAGCTCGAAGGAGACCTCGTCCGTCTCCGTCACGGCGAGCACGTCCATCAGGTAGCGCGCGTTGAAGCCGATGGTGATGCTGTTGCCGCGGTAGGCCAGCTCCAGCACGTCCTTGGCCTCGCCCAGGTCCGGGTTGCTCGCGGTGATGATGAGCTGGTTCTCCTCCAGGCCGATGCGGACCGCGTTGCTCTTGTCCGCCGACAGCAGGGCGATGCGCTTGAGGCTCTCCAGCAGGCGCACCTTGGGCACCAGGACGACCTTCTCCCCTTCCTTGGGGATGACGCGCTGGTACTCCGGGAACTGCCCGTCGATGAGGCGCATCACCATGGTGAGGCCCGGCTTCTTGAACAGCGCCGAGTTCTCCGCGAAGCCCAGGTGACACTCCGCGTCCGGCGCCTCGTCCAGCAGGCGCTTGAGCTCCATCAGGCCCTTGCGGGGGATGATGACGCCGCTCTTGAGCTTGAAGTCGCCCGGCAGGTCGCGCTCCACCAGCGCCAGCCGGTGGCCGTCGGTGGCCACCATGCGGACCTTGCCGGTGGCCTGGGGCTCGAAGAAGACGCCGTTGAGGATGTAGCGCGTCTCGTCGCTGGAGATGGCGAACTGCGTCTTCTTGATCATCTCCAGCAGCGTGTTGCCCCCCACCTGCACCAGGGGCGCGTTCTCTTCCTTCGGCAGCTTGGGGTACTCCTCGGCCGCCATGCCCACGATCTTGAAGTGGGCCGAGCCGCTGGAGATGTCCACGTAGTTGTTGGCCAGCTTCTTCAGCGTGACCTGCGCGTCCGGGAGGTTCTGGACGATGTCGAAGACGTACTTGGCGCTCAGCGTGACGGCGCCCGTCTTGATGACCTCGGCCGGGTGCTCGGACACGACGCCGATGTCCAGGTCGAACGCGGTGACGGTGATGCCGCCCTTGTTCGCGGTGACGAGCACGTTCGCCAGGATGGGCATCGTCGTCTTGCGCTCCACGATGCCCTGGGCGCGGTAGAGGGCCTTCTTCAGCTCGTCGGCGGCGATGCGGAATTCCATCGGAGGGCGTCCTTACGGGTCTCGGCCGCGAAGGCCGATCTACGAGGCCGGATGTAGCCCCTGCACTCCAGTCCGTCAACGAACCCTGAGCGACGCTGGAACATCCGTGTCCGTATGCAACTGACCGCCAGTCATCAATTCGCGAGACAGACTGGCCCCTGGCCGCGAGCCGGAGCACACTGGCGCCTCTTTCCACCCCTGGAGTCCGTCATGAACAACCGCTCGCTGGTGCTCGCCGCCCTTGTCCTTGGCTTCGTCTCCGGATGTAGCAAGCCGCCCGCCGCGACGTCCTCGCCAGCGGCGAGCGAGAAGGCCCCCCCCTCCAGCGAGAACGGAACGCCCGCCATGAGCCCACCGCCCAGCAACAATGACTCCCAGCCCCAGCAGGGTGAGAGCACCGTCTACATCGTCAAGGACAGCGGCGTGCGCTGCTTCGCCCCGCCCTGCCCCACCTACAACGCCTTCCCGGTGGACGCGCCGGACGCGGAGCCCATCCCCGTGCATGAGCTGGAGCTGTCGGCGGTGACGAAGGGCTCGGACGCGCAGATGGAGGCGTTGATCCGCAAGACGCTGGACGGCACCGGGCTCAAGGTCCAGGGCACCCTGGAGACGCGGCCCAACGCGGGCCCCGCGGGCGCGGCCACCGTCCTGCGCGCCAGCAAGGTCGAAAACTGAAACCACCCTTCCGGGCGGGCCTCCTCAGATGTGGAGGCCCACCTGGATGCCGGGCCAGTGCTGGAGGCGTTGATCCGGCTCCGGGTGGTTCTCCCGGAAGGAGAACCGGGTGATGGCGTCGAAGTCCGACTCGCCCCAGGAGAACCACGCGTTGTACGTGGGCCCGGCGAACACGGCCAGGCGCGACAGGAGCTGGAAGCCCAGCATCAACCGGGCCTGCCCCAGCACGTTGCCACCGTCACCCTCCAGCGGGTTGCGCACCGGCTGGACGGCGCCGCCCGTCACGTCCAGGTCCACCCAGAGCCGCTGGGACAGCGTCATGTGCCCACCCACGCCCGCCGCGAAGCTGAAGCGCGCGTCGCGGCCCGGCTCCAGGCCCGCCATCAGCGTGAAGTAGACAGCGCCGCCGCCCAGCTTCACGCCCATGTTGGAGACCTGGATGTCGCTCACCCAGAACTCCATGTGCGTGGACCCCCGGCGCAGCCCCCGTGAGGTCGGCTCGAGGACGTCCTCCCCCCCCTGTTGGGCGAAGGCGCCCCGCTCGCCCATCAGTGAAAGGCGGGGGGCGTACCGGGAATTGGCGGCGGCTGTCCCCGCCCACAGCCCGAATGCGAGGAGCGCAAAGGATTTCATCACTCCTGCTTTTCCAGCGTGAGGGAGGCCTGCGTCAAGTTCCCGGGCAAGGACAGCGGTGCCGAGGAAGCGTCGGGATTCGCGGACAACGCCTCCGCGGCGGCTAGCACCACCGCGACGTCGAAGGGCGCGTCGGACGAAACGAAGAAGAAGCGCTCGAAGCCCGGGGCGTCATCCAGCTCATAGGCGCGCGGCAGCACCTGCGTCCCCGACGGCACCAGGGCCATGGCCTGGGGGCCCTCCTCCGGGGCGTGGAGGGTGACGGCGCCGTGGCCATCCAGGGAGACGATGACGCCATGCGAGCGGCCCGAGGCGATGTACGCCACCTGCACCACGTCCCCCGCGGCGGCGGCGGCCCCGTCGGCGAGCCGCTCCGGGCGGGCGGTGGACTGCCGGTGGATGACGAGCTGCGGGGCCAGCCCCTTGATGCGCGTCACCTCCCGGGTGTCCCCCGGGGCCGTGCCGAGCCCTGTCTCCGAGGATGGCAGGGCCACCAGGACCAGCGCCACCGCGGCGAGCGCCGGCACCAGGCCCCACGCGGGCGACAGGCGGAAGGCCGGGCGGGGCGCGTCCTGCCGGGCCACGCGCGCCTCCACTTCGCGGGCCACCCGGGCGGGCGGCAACGTTTCCAGCGTGGCGCGCGTGTCGGCCTCCAGCGCGGCGAGCCGGGACAGGCCGTCCGGCTCCGAGGCCAACCGGGCGCGGGCGGCTTCCAGCTCCGCGGGCGGCAGCTCGCCCAGGGCGATTCGTTCCAGCAACCAATCCGGGGTGCGTTGGTGGGCGGATGTCATGCGGCCTCCAGCTCCAGCTCTTGCAGCACTGCCGACAGCGCCCGCAGGCGCTTGCGCACGCCGGACACGGACAGCCCCACTTCGCGGGCCGTCTCCTCCAGCGTCATCCCATCCACCAGGTGCAGTACGGCGATGTCCTGACTGGACGCGGGCACCCGGCCAAAGAGGCGGTCCAGCAGGCCGCGCGCGGCGGCGCGGGACTCGGGGTCCTCGGCGGAGGCAATCTGCAGCACCAGTTCGTCCTCCCGGTCCTCCGGGCGCCGCTTCGCGCCGCGCAGCCTGTTGAGGCACACCGTGGTGGCAATGCGGTGCAGCAGGCTCGACGGCGCAGCGTCCTTCAGCGCGCCCTGGTAGCGAAGCAGCTGCACGAACACGTCGTGCATGGCGTCCACGGCCTTCTCCTCGTCACGCAAGAGGAAGCGGCAGCGCCGGAGCACCTGGGGGCCATAGCGCCGGTAGTAGGCCTCCACATCGATTGACACCGCTCGCTCGCCTCCCTCGGTTGCCGCGGACAGGGAAACACCGCGGCCTCGGTGAACTGTCACCCGGACTTTTCAGTCCCATGTTTCCCGGGGACTTCCCCGGAATCAGCGCAGTGTCCATGTACCCAGGTACAATGCCGCCCCCTCCATTCGGTAAAAGCTACAAGCAAGCAGGTACACGAGCGCGAGCAAGAAGGGCCGAGCACTGTCAGGTTGGCGATGAAATCGAGGCGGGTTCGCTGTAACTGAGAAACACCCCCCCCGATACTGACTGACCCCTTCGACCTGCCCTCCACCGCGCCCGTGCTCACCACCAACGACTCCGCCCTGACCGGACTGCTGAACGCGTATCTCTCAGCGCAGCTCGCCGGGAACCGGCGTGAGGCGCTGCGGCTGCTCGTGGACGAGGGACTGCTTCGGGGCATCCCCCTCCAGACGCTGCACCTGGAGGTCATCCAGCCCGCGCAGTACGAAATCGGCCGGCTGTGGCAGGAGAACCGCATCTCCGTGGCGCAGGAGCACCTGGCGACCGCCGTCTCCCAGCTCGCGCTCGCGCACCTGTACCGGCACCTGTCCAGGGACCCGCTCAACGGCAAGGTCGTCCTCGTCTCCTGCGTCCGGGGCGAGCTGCATGAAATGGGCGCGCGCATGGCCAGCGACTTCCTGGAGATGGCCGGCTTCGACGTGCGCTTCCTGGGCGCCAACGTTCCACCGGAGCACCTGGCCCGAATGGCGACCGAGCTTCGCCCGGACCTGATCGCCCTCTCCGTGACGATGACGTACCACCTGCCCGCGCTCCGCGAAGCCGTGGCGCACGTGCGCAAGACACTCCCCGACGTCCCCATCGCCGTGGGCGGCCTGGCTTTCAGTTGGGCACGCGGACTGGAGGAAGAGCTGGGGGTGAACTTCTTCGGCAAGGACGCGCGGGAGTTCGTCGCGTCCACCTGCCGGGTCCTGGGAGTCTGAAGGCACCATGGAGAGCGTGAGCAAGAGCGTGGAAGCACGGGCGGACCGGCTGGCCACCGCCTCTCAGGAGGCCCTCTATCAGGACCCCTTCTGGGCCGCCCGCTACGGGCTGGAGCGCGCGCGGCGCTTCGGTGACGAGGACGCGCGCTTCCACGTCCGCTACCTGGTGCAGGCCCTGGACGCGCACCGCGTCTCCGTCCTGGAGGGCTACGCCCGCTGGCTGCGCACCCTGCTGGTGTCGCGGGGCATGTGCTCGCGCCACCTGGACCAGCACTTCGCCGGGCTGGTCGCCGCGCTGGCCACGGAAGGCTGGGGCCCCGGGAGCGCCCCCCACGACTACGTGAGCGCCGCGCGACAGGCCCTTCGCTATCTGGAAGGTCCGGCCCAGCTGTTGGAAGAGGAGGCACCCGAGCTCGCCCGCGCCGCCACGGCGCGCCTCACGCTCTACATCATCCCCGAGGACCAGCCCCGCCTGGAGGAAGAGCTCCAGCTGCAGCTTTCCTACGTGGCTGACGCGCTCGCCGCCGGGAAGTCCGACCTGCTGGGCGACCATGTGCGCTGGTACGCCGGCTTCTGGCCCCGGCGCGGTTTTGGCCTCCTGGCATTTCCCAGCGTGCTGGGCATGTTGAAGGCCGTGCTGGGCTCACGTCACCCTGAAGCACGGACGCTCCTCGCCGAGGCAGGCGTGTCCTGGGAGGAGACCCGTTCATGAGGCAACTCGCCCCCACCGAGCCACTGTTCTTCGACGACCTCAGCCGCGAAGTCGCCCTGGCCTGCGACGCGGGAGGCACCCTCACCTGGGTGGACGCCCGCGCCCGGAACGTCCTGGCCGCCGAGCCCGGAAAGGCCCTGCGCGCCCTGGCGGCCCAGGGCACCGAGGAGAAGGTGGACCGGCTGCTGATCCAGGCGCGCGACGAGAAGGTAGAGGGCTGGGAGCTCATCCTCTGCCGCGACGAGGTGCCCTCGACCTTCGCCTTCCGCGCCCGGCCCCATGACGGGGGCGTGCTGTTGGTGGGCAGCCTGGTGCCGGAGGACTACGGCAGCGCGCTCGACCGGGTGAGCACCACCCTGAGCGAGGTGTCCACGCTCCACCGGGAGACGGAGCGGCAGCAGCGCGAGCTCAAGCGCCGCGCGGACGAACTGGCCCGCCTCAACGGCGAGCTGGAGGAGTCCAACCGCGGCGTGCGCAGCCTCCATGCCGCGCTGGATGAGAAGGCCGAAAGCCTCCAGCTGGCCGCGGAAATCAAGAGCCGCGTGGTGGCCAACGTCAGCCACGAGTTCCGCACCCCGCTGCACTCCATCCTCGGCCTGTCGAAGGTGCTGCTCAACCCCATCAACGGCACCTTGAGCGGCGAGCAGGAGAAGCAGGTCCAGTTCATCCGCAACTCCGCGGAGGCGCTCTTCGAGCTGGTGAATGACCTGCTGGACCTCTCCAAGATGGAGGCCGGCAAGGCGGTGCTGCGCCACAGCCGCTTCGTGGTGCACGACGTGCTCAGCGCGCTGCGCGGCATGATGAAGCCGCTCTTGCCCCCTGACTCCCCGGTGGATCTGCGGCTGGTGGAGCCGGACGCGCCGCTGGAGCTGGAGACGGACGAGTCGCGGCTGAGCCAGGTGCTGCGCAACCTGGTGTCCAACGCGCTGAAGTTCACCGAGTCCGGCCACGTCACCGTCTCCGCCGCGCCCGGCCCGCGGGACACGGTGGTGTTCACCGTGCAGGACACGGGCATCGGCATCGCGCCGGAGCACCACGCGCGCATCTTCGAGGAGTTCGCGCAGGTGGAGAGCCACCTGCAACGCCATGCGAAGGGCACCGGCCTGGGCCTGCCGCTGGCACGCAGGCTGACGGAGCTCCTGGGCGGCACGCTCACCCTGAAGAGCGCGCTGGGCCAGGGCGCCACCTTCACCGTCACCCTCCCGCGCGTCCACATGGAAGTCACGGAGATGACGGGCCTGACCCAGCGCAGCGAGCACCTGGACCCCAGCCGGGCCCCGGTGCTGGTGCTGGAGGACGACCGGCAGACGCTCTTCCTCTACGAGAAGTACCTGGCGCGCTCCGGCTTCCAGGTGCTGCCGGTGCGCAGCACGGAGGAGGCGCGGCGCGTGCTGGAGCGCGTGCGCCCCGCCGCCATGGTGCTGGACGTCATGCTGGAGGGCGAGACGAGCTGGAGCTTCCTGGCGGACATGAAGAACTCCGAGACCACCCGCGACATCCCCATCCTCGTGGTGACGGTGACGGACCGCGAGCAGAAGGCCCGCGCGCTGGGCGCCGACGAGTTCTGGCTCAAGCCGGTGGACGAGGCGCGGCTGCAACGCAAGCTGCAAGCCATGGCCCGCACCGGGCCGGTGGAGCGCATCCTCATCATCGACGACGATGACGTGCACCGCTACCTGCTCAAGCAGCTCCTCAAGGACATGCCCTACGTCCTGCTGGAGGCCGCTGGCGGCAAGGAAGGCGTCCAGCTGGCGCGGGACAAGTCCCCGCACCTCATCTTCCTGGACTTCGTGCTGCCGGACATCACCGCCTTCGACGTGCTGGACGAGCTGAAGGCGGACCCGCGCACGCGGGAGGTCCCCGTCATCCTCCACACCTCGCACGAGCTGAAGGAGGACGAGCGCACGCGGCTGGCGAAGGAGACGGCCGCCATCCTGTCCAAGCACACGCTGAGCCGCGAGGTGGCCATCACCCGCATCCGGGACGCGCTGTCCAAGGCCGGCCTGGGCTCCCAGGCGCTGCTCCAGGAGGCAAGCCGCCGTGGTTGAGCCCCGTCAGGCCACCGTCCTCAACGTCAACGACGACGACGCCAATCGCTACCTCGTCAACCGGCTGCTGTCGCTGGCGGGCTACAACGTGCTGGAGGCGGCCACCGGCATGGCCGCGCTGCTGCTGGCGCAGCAACACCGCCCGGACGTCGTCATCCTCGACGTGAAGCTGCCGGACATCAGCGGCTACGAGGTCTGCGAACGGCTGCGCGCCGCCCCCCACACCGCCTCCATGGCTGTGCTGCACACCTCCGCCACCTTCGTCTCCTCCGACAAGAAGGTGCGCGGCCTGGAGGGCGGCGCGGACGCCTACCTCACCCAGCCCTTCGAGGGCGCGGAGCTCATCGCCACGGTGAAGTCGCTCTTGCGCCTGCGCCACGCGGAGCAGGTGGCGCGCCAACGAGCTGGCGGAGATGGACCGCCGCAAGGACGAGTTCCTGGCCATGCTGGGGCACGAGCTGCGCAACCCGCTGGCCGCCATCATGACGGCCATTGGCATCCTGGAGCGCAGGCCCACCAGCGATGACAAGGAAGCGCGCATGCGCGGCATCATCCAGCGCCAGACGACCCACCTGGCGCGGCTGGTGGATGACCTGCTCGACGTCAGCCGCATCACCCGCGACAAGGTGGAGCTGCGCCCAGGCCACGTGGACCTGGTGCCCGTGCTGCGGCAGGTGCTCCAGGTCGTGCAGCCCCTGGCGGACGCGCGTGGGCTGGGCCTGGACGTCACCCTGCCCTCCGGCCCGCTCTGGCTGCGGGCGGATGCCACGCGGCTGGAGCAGGTCTTCACCAACCTGCTCGACAACGCCCTCAAATACACCGACGCGGGCCGCATCCACCTGCGCGTGGAACAGGAAGGCGTGGACGGCTCGGCCCAGGCGGTGGTGCGGGTGAAGGACTCTGGCATCGGCATCCCGCCGGAGGTGCTGCCGCACATCTTCGAGCTGTTCGCGCAGGCGGACACCTCGCTGGAGCGCACGCGCGGGGGCCTGGGCATTGGCCTGACGCTGGTGCGCAAGCTGGTCCAGCTCCACGGCGGCGAGGTGACGGCGCGCAGCAACGGCCCCGGCCACGGCAGCGAGTTCGTGGTGAAGCTGCCGCTGGACCTCACGCTGGGCGCGCCCGCGCCCGCGCGCAACGCGGTGGACCTCCGCCGCGCCCGGCGCGTCCTGGTGGTGGAGGACAACCCGGACGCGCGTCAGGCCATGCGCGACCTGCTGGAGCTGTGGGGCCACCAGGTGACGGTGGCGCCGGACGGCCTCCAGGGCGTGGCGCTCGCGGTGTCGCAGCCACCCGAGCTGGCGCTGGTGGACATTGGACTGCCCGGGTTGGACGGCTACCGGGTGGCGCAGACGCTGCGCGCCCAGGTGGGCAACGGCATCCGGCTGGTGGCCATGACGGGCTACGGCGACCCGGAGGGACGGGACCAGGCGCTGCGCGCCGGGTTCGACCGGCATCTCATCAAGCCCGTGAAGCCTGACGAGCTGGACAAAATCCTCTCCGAGCTGTGAGGGATTGAAGCGACAGGGGTCAGCGGCGGTTCAACGCGTTGGCCACCAGGCCCAACAGCTTCACCTTCGCGGGCTCCAGCGGACGCACGGTGCGCAGCAGGCGCCGCACCTCGGGGCGCTCCTGCGGAGCGGTGGGCGCCTCGCCGGGGCGCGCGACGCCGTTGACAGCGTTCGCGGAGAGCCCCAGGAGCTCATCCGCGGAGACGTGCAGTTCGTGGCACAGCTTCAGCAGCGTCTGCACGCTGGGAAGCATCCCGCCGCGCTCCAGGCGCCCGTAGACCTCGGTGGCCACATCGATACGCTCGGCCACGTCCGCCTGGGTGAGCTCCAGGCGGGTGCGAGCAACGCGCGCGGCAGCTCCGATGGTGGTTGCGAGTTTCTTGTCCATGCCTTACCGACCCGAAACGTTTGGCCGCTGGCATAGGACGTATGGGGGCAGACAGACAGAACTTGCCGGGTCAGCCTCCAATTGTCCACCCATAGGGTTGCTGTGCACGAGGTGGACTCGCGGAGTCCATCCACGACGCGCGGCGGGGGCCTTTTCTCGACGGAGAGCGCCGGGTGAGGGGCCTCCGCGAGCCGTCCGAACCCACGCCGTCACCGGGGTGGCGGGAGAACCTGATGCGTTGTACGGCGACTTTCCTACGGTTCCGTCGAGTCCTGCACGCTGTCCCGCCCTCTAGGGTTGGTTCATGTTTTCAGCGTGCGCATAAGCGGTTCACCACGCTTCATATCTATCTGGAAATACAGGACTTGATGAACAACGGGAGACCTCACCGGGTGTGCGAACCCTTGGTGGGCTGATACCGGGGGTATTTCCAGACTCAGGTGAACGAGCGCGGTGACGCGCCGGCGGGTACGCTGGGGGCCGATGGCGGTCGGCCGGAATCTGTTGGTGAAGCTGTGCGTGGCGATGGGCGTGGTGGCGCTGCCGCTGCTCGTCGTCATCCTGGGGTTCGTCTTGCCGCAGCTGCGGGAGCAGCTTCGCGAGGACCGCATCCTGGGACTGCGGCAGGCGGTGGAGACGGCCTACGGCGTGCTGGAGGTCCATGAGGCCCGGGAGCGGTCGGGCGCGCTGACGCGGCAGGAGGCGCAGGCGCAGGCGGCGGCGCTGCTGGAGCAGCTGCGCTACTCGCGGGTGGAGTACTTCTGGGTCAACGACCTGGACACGCGGCTCGTGATGCATCCGCACCTGCCGGACATGCTGGGCAAGGACTTGAAGGGCTACCGCGACGTGCGCGGCAAGCCGGTGTTCGTGGACATCGTCACGCTGGCGCGAGCGCAGGGCGAAGGCGCGGTGTCCTACGAAGCCACGCGGCCGGGCTCGCCGGAGGCCATCCCGAAGGAGAGCTACGTGAAGCTCTTCGCGCCCTGGGGCTGGGTGCTGGGCACGGGCGTGTACGTGGAGGACCTCGAGCGCGAGGTGGCGGCGGTGCGCCAGCGCATCCTCCTGGCGGTGGGCGGCGCGCTGGTGCTCGCGCTGCTGGCTGGCGCCTACCTGTCGCGCCGGGTGGTGCGGCCGGTGCGTGAGCTGGCGCGGGCGGCGCACCGGGTGGCGCACGGGGATTTGGAGACCCGGGTGGAGGTGCGCTCCTCGGATGAGGTGGGGCAGCTGGCGGCGGCCTTCAACACCATGGTGGCGGGGCTGCGCGAGGTGGTGGCGGCGCTGGTGGATGCGGCGGGCGCCACGGCGGCGGACGCGGAGCGCATCCGAATCTCCGCGGAGGCGTTGTCGGCGACGACGCGGGAGCAGTCGGACTCGCTCCAGCGCGCGGCGCGGACGGTGCAGGACATGAGCGCGCGCGTGTCCCAGGGAGCGGAGGCGGCGCGCACGGCGGCGAAGACGGCGGCGGACAACGGCCAGGTGGCGCGCGAGGGTGGCGCGGCGGTGGGCCAGGCGCTGCGGAAGATGGCGGAAATCGTGGAGGTGGTGGAGGAGGCGGCGCGGACGGTGGAGCGGCTACAGACCTCCGGCCGGGTGACGGCGGAGATGTTGCGGCTCATCCAGCAGGTGGCGGAGGAGACGCAGTTGCTGGCGGTGAACACCGCGATTGAAGCGGCGCGCGCGGGCCAGCACGGCAAGGGCTTCGCGGTGGTGGCCGGCGAGGTGCGCAAGCTGGCGCACCGGTCGCGGGACGCGGCGGGGCAGGTGCAGACACTGCTGGGCCGGAGCGAGGCGGACACGCGGGCGGCGGCGGACCTGATGCGGCAGGGCACCACGGCGGTGCAAGAAGGACTGGGCCTGTCCTCGGCGGCGGGAGACGCGCTGTCGCGGCTGCTCGCCGGCGTGAATGAGATTGGCGGCAAGGTGGAGCGGATGGCGGACGAGAACACGCGCCAGTCCGAGTCGGGGGAGCACATCGCCGGGAGCATCCAGGCGCTCTCGGTGCGCTCGACGGAGTCGGTGGCCGGCGTGCAGCAGATTGCCCGCTCCGTGGAGGACCTGCGGGCACGGGCCTCCAAGCTGAAGGAGCTGGCCGGGCGCTTCACGGCGCGGGGGTGAATGGTGCGCGCCACGCGTGGCTGCTACCTTCCCAGGAATGCGCCACGCACGGTGCTTGCTCTTCGCCAACCTCTGGTTCGCCGCGTGCGCTGGCACCCCATGGATGCCGCATGTCCCCCGCTCCGCGACGCTCCCACGCGCCGCACCGGAAGAAGCCGCGTGGTTCAAGTTCCCGGACGCGCTTCCCGCTGACGGCCGACACGAGCTTCCTTCGGCAACGGCGGCAGCCATCCAGTTGGCGATGGATGATTTCCGTCCCAGGCACGTTCGCCTTCCGGGCAACGCCTCGCCCGTGGAGGTCTGCCTGAACCAGCGGCAGTCCTATGACGTGAGGACCTCCCCCATGCCAGAAGGCATCCTCCTCGTTCGTTTCTCCGTCAGCCCAGGTGCCTGCATGCAAGAAGGCCCGGTCACCGACATGGGGGCCACCTACGCGGTGGACACTCGCGCGTGGCGCATCCTGGCGGTGCAGCAGCCATGACGCGCTCTGGGCCGCTTTCGCTCCTCATGCTCGGAGCCCTGTCGCTGGGCTGCGCCACGACCGCGCCGCTCATTCCCCGAGCGACACCCGAAGAAGCAGCGGGTTTCACCTTCCCACTCGAACTCCCATCGGAAGGGATGCTCCACCTGGAAGGGAACACCGCCGCGGCCATCCTGCTCGCCATGGATGACTTCAAGCCACGCGGCGCAGTCATCCCCACGGGTATTCGCCCCGACGAGTCCTGCCTCTACCTGCCTCAATCCTACGACGTGACGTCAGCGCTCGGCACGGAGGGCGTGGTCCTGGTTGAGTTCCAGCAGAACGACACCGCTTGCCCGCCTTCACCGACACTCTCCGTGGAAGCCATCTCCGGCAAGCCGCTTCAGGAGGTCACGACCTACGCCGTGGACATCCGGGCCATGCGCATCCTGGCGGTGGGCGTCCAGACTCGCCCCAGGCCCTGACGGGCGCTTCCGTCGTCGGTAGGGCCTCCACTGCGGGCGGCACGAGCGGATGCGCAGCCGCCAGCGACACGGCCCTGGGGAGGACTTGTGGGCAACTCAGGGCGCGCCATGGGCGGCGCCGAGCGCGCGCCGGTCCACCTTGCCGGCGGAGGTCCTTGGCAGGGCGTCCACGAAGCGAACCGACTTCGGCGTCTTGTAGCGCGCGAGCCGCCCATCGCAGAAGCGCAGCAGTGCCTCCGCCGAAGGCGCGGTGCCCGGCCGAGCGACGACCAGCGCGCGCGGCGTCTCCCCCCACTTCGGGTCCGCCACGCCGATGACGGCGACCTCGGCCACGTCGGGGTGCCCCGCGAGGACGCTCTCCACCTCCGACGGGTAGATGTTCTCACCACCGGAGATGATGAGGTCCTTGCTGCGGCCCACGATGCGGAAGCAGCCCTCCGCGTCCCGCGTGGCCAGGTCGCCGGTGTGCAGCCAGCCGTCCGCGAAGGTGCGGGCGGTGTCCTCCGGACGGCGCCAGTAGCCCGCGCACAGGTGGGGGCCTCGCAAGAGCAACTCACCCACGTCGCCCGGCTGCGTCTCACCGTCGATGCGGGCCTCGACGTGGAACAGGGGCACCCCCACCGCCCCCGGCTTGCGGCGCACGTCTCCTGGCGGAAGCCAGAAGTTGTTGGGGCCCGCCTCTGTGAGGCCATACCCCGTCTTGAAGTCCACGCCCCGAGCGAAGAAGCGCTCGAAGATGGGCTCCGGGCAGGGTGCGCCGCCGCTGATGACCAGCTTGAGGCGTGAGAGGTCCACGGCATCGAAGCGCGGGTGGCGCTGCATCTCGATGAACATGGTGGGCACGCCGAAGAAGAGGCTCACCACGCCCCGCTCCACGAGGTCGAACACGCGCTCCACGTCGAAGCTCCGGCACACCACCGAGGCGCCGCCGATGTAGGCCAGCGGCGCGGTGAAGACGCTGAGGCCGCCGGCATGAAACAGCGGCGCGTTGAGGATGGCCACGTCATCGGCGGTCAGCCCCCAGCCCATCACCGTGTTCACCGCGTTGGCGGTGATGGAGCGGTGCGTGAGCACCGCGGCCTTCGGCAGGCCGGTGCTCCCACCCGTGTAGCAGAGCACCCATGGGGCATCCGCCTCCAGCTCCAGCGGAGGAAGGGACACGTCCGTCTGCGTGTCGCGCTCGGAGAAGGCGCGCTCGCCCGGCCCTGGAGCAGCGAGGCTGAGCCAGTGACGCACGAAGGAAGCGCCAGGCCGCACGGCGTCCACCTGGGCTCGGAACTCCGGCCCGGAGACGAACACGGAGGGCTCGGCATCCGCGAGCAGCCCGCCCAACTCCGCGGCGCTCAGCCGCCAGTTGAGCGGCTGAAGGACGGCGCCCAACTTCGCGCACGCGAAGAAGAGGTCGAGGAACTCGACGCAGTTGTAGGCGAGCACGGCGACCCGGTCCCCTCGTCCCACGCCCAGCCCATGGTGGAGGAAGGCGGCGGTACGCGAAGCCGCATCGTTCCATTCCCGAAAGGAGATGCGCCGCTCGCCATGGTCGGCGTCGATGAGGGCGGTACGCTCAGGGGCCAAGGCGGCACGCCGGGCCAGCCAGTCATGGACGATGGGCATGGTCTCCACGCTAGCTGAGGAGCCCTCGCGGCGCTCCGGCTAGACGTTCCTGGAGTTTGAGGGGAGTTTGAGTCCACCCTGCACAGTGGAGGGTAGACTCAAACTCCCCCTCAAACTCGCTGGAGTCACGCATGACGGAAGGCCCAGGAGCCAGGGAAAAGACGCATCGACCTTGTCGCTTCCATTGACGCCTGCCTCCGTCCCAAAGAAGCCGCGCGGCCACTTATGAGTCCCTTCTGGCGGAAGCTGCTCATCACAATGGCCTTCCTGTTGTGCGCGGAAGCAGGAGCCGCGTCCACGCGGCTGACACGCGCCGAACGCACCCGCCGCGCGAAGTCCTCCGCCACCCTGGAACAGTCACTCCTCGCGGCCGTGCGGGACGCCGGCTTCGACCAGGTGCTCGACTTCAAGCGCCATGGCGCGCGCATCGCACATGCGCCCTACGTCGACGTCGCCATCATCGAGCTGGACGCCCGGAGCCGCCCCACTGCCGCGGCCAACGTGCTGCTGTCGCCCGACGACCCGGCTGGCGTCATCGTCCCCATCGACGTCGAAACGCTGGGCACCACGGCGGTGCGTTTCACGGCGTGGAATCTGGAACGCTGGGACAGCGGCGCCCAGCACACCACCCCCACGGAAGCCCTGGTCCCCGGACGCGACAAAGCGCCGCTGCGCTTCATGGCGCCCTACCCCGCCTCGCTCTTCAAGCTGCTCATCGCCTTTCGCGTCCTCCGGTGGGTGGACCAGGGTCATCTCACGTTGGACCAGCCCTGGCGCTTCCTCCGGGACACCGAGGACAAGGGCACGCGCCCGATACGCGACTGGCTGGAGCCGATGGTGACTGAATCGGACAACACCGCCACCGAGGCCCTGGTGAAGCTGCTCCACGCGCAAGGCGCGATGGCGGGCCTCAACGCGGAGCTGGCGGCGCTGGGCCTGGACACACTGCAAATCCACGGCACGTCCCCGGTGACGGGCCGGAGCTGGAACCCCGGCCAGATTCACATGACGGCGCTGGATACCGCGCGGTTGTTGCTGCTCATCGAAGGAGGCCCCGGCGTCCTCTGGCGCACCGCCTCGGGCCGAGAGGTGACGGCGAAGGCGCTCTCTGGCGCGTCCAGGGCCCACCTCCAATCCCTGCTCGCCGACCAGGCCCTGCATGAAGCGCTGTCCTCCACGCTGCTGTGCGGAGACGCCCGCGTGGAGCCAGGCATCCCCGCGGCGGTCCCAATGCGATGGGTGCACCCCGAGGACGGCACGGTGACGGCGGCGGAGACCGCCTTCGGCCGGGACACGCGCCCCTGCAACGCGACGGCGGAGGTCACCTTCCTCCACAAGACAGGGCTGACGGAGAACTACGGCAGCGACGGCGGCATCGTCCGCTCCCTGCCCGGAAAGCCCTGGCGCCGATACATCGTCGTGTTCCTGTCCAACCTGGGCTACCGCTACTACGACGCGAAGGTGGCTGACGCGGCTGACTTCGCGAAGGGCGAAGACGGCTTCCCTTACGTCAGCACGTCCATCAGCTACGCGCAGCGCATCCCAGCCCTGGGCCGCCGCATCGACGCGATGATGCGGGAGCGCCAGCGAGCCCGGCACAAGTTCCCTTCCGCGCAGGGCGCCGCTCTCCAGCAGCAGCCTCGGCCCGCACGCCGTTAGCTCAACCGGACGACATCGCGCCCGACTCAAGAACGAGAAGCTGGCGAGCCCCAGCTCAACATCCATCCGCTTGGCCCCAGGCGACGCGAGGCCACACATCACGCCCTGGATCCAGGAGGAGACGACGCGTCGCCGCGGTCAGCCTGCGTGCATGGACGCCGGTACGTCCCCTGTGCATCGAAGCACAGTCCCTCGTCACACACTCCTGGAAATCGCCCGCTGAACCACACAGGAACCAGCAGCACCATCATCGCCGATGCTCCACACGAGCGACGCATCGCCTCGGGCATACCCTCGAGCGAAAGCGCGGGCCGCCATCGAGATAGCGACAATGGCACCTGGAACCCCCACGTCTCCCAACGAGATGGCAGGCCAGCTCTCCCGATGGTGAACGGCCAGTCTCTCCGCAGCGAGGTTCGTGCGCGCGGTGCCCCACGCCGTCGCCCTGGCCACTTCACCATTGTGATTGCCCAGGACATCACCGACCCCCACGGTTCCGCCTAGCGCCTCCTGGATGACTCGGCTCAACGTCATCCCTCGCTGAACGGCGGAAGCTTTCGCCCCCTGGCTTCTGTCAGCTGCACACCCTGTAATCCAGACAGTATCCCCAGCCAGTCCTCCGCGAGGTGCTTCCACGAGGAGGCAAGCACCGGCCTCACCAGGCATCAACCCCGTCGGCCGCTCGGGCGTCTTCAGTCGCCGTGCAGCCTTCAACCACCGCAGGGACGATGCATCCACCAGACTGTCGACAGCAAGCACGATGGCTCGCTGCCATGTCCCCTCGTCCAGCTTCTTGCGGATCTGCTGCAGGGCAATCAGCGGGCCCAAGGGGCCCTCGTCGACGAAGGATACGTTCGCACCCGGAATAGGAAGCCTCGCGGACTGGAGGAATCTCCGCGGCAACAACCTGGCGTCCTCAGGAGGGAACGCGAAGCGTTCCGGGTCGAGGCCGGGCACACAGACGATGAAGCCACACTGACGCCAGAAGGCCGAGTCGGAAGACTCGAGGCCGGAGTATCGCAGCAGGTCCGACAGGGCGAAGCGCCCCAGCCGGAACCAACGTCCGACTCCCTGGAAGCCATCCATCAGTTCCGCGATAGGGTGCCCGACAAGTGGGACTTCCTGCTCAGCGCCGAGGTCCCATGCCGTCATCCCATCAATCGGCTTGGGGCGTGTGAGGCCACATCGGAGAGCAGCGCACGATTCCTCCACAGAGAAACCGACCGTCGTGAGGAGACCAAGCCCAGCGATGCGAAGGGGCGTCACACTCATGCACCGATTCCTCTGAACCCCTTGCGCCATGAACCTGCTGGCGGATAGGCGTGTTGCCCTATCGCCACCTCGCATAAGTCGTCGGGCACTCGCGGCAACAGTCCGACGAACACGCGGAGTTCCGCCAAGGCGGCCAACCGCACGATGGCGACCGCCTGCACATCGATGAATCGCTCCGTTTGCAGCACCACCGTTGGAAGCGCGCCCTCTTCCGCCAGGCGCGCATAGTTACCAGAGCGCCGCTCCACGATTTCCCGTAAGGCGACTTCGCCTCCACCTTCATCGCGCGCCTGAAGTGCCAAGCAGAGCGACAGGAAGGGGCTTATCTCTTCACCCACAACCCGCTGAAAACGCGCGAGTACCTGCTCAAGCGAATCCGCGGAGCGGCGCCCGCGAAGGACCAGGTAGAAGACCTGAAGCCACTGCACGAAGAGGAAGTCATCTTCATATTCGAGGGAATCCACGTAGAGGTTGTCACAACGCTCCGCGAGCATCTCCGCCGAGACCAGGTCATTGATGGCTAGACAGTCGAAGAACGCGCGATTTCGCGACGTTCGTCGGAAGCGCTCGGTTCCGGTCAACCCAGCCATGCATCCTTGCAGGTAATGCAGCCGGACCTGGCCGGAGCGATGAAGGTCCGCCACATAGGGACCGGTGTCCCCAGACGCCAGATATCCAGCGATTGCTCGCAGCCGATAGTAAAGGGAGAGATTCGTGAGGTCGCCCTCCTCATCGGAGGGGTAACCCTCCATCGGAAGCCGCTCAAGAATGAGACGGATGGACTGTTCGATCTCCTCCGTGGCGAAGTCCAGCTCCGTCATACCCAATCCTCAACGGGCACGACATCGTCATGTCGAGCCTTCATAGCGACGCCTCGCTCCCCATCGGTAACAGCTCTCCTCCGGCAGAGCCGCACTGATGCAGTGCTTCGGCCAGGTCTTCCCTGACCAAGATGACTCGTGGCAATTCGGCGAGCCTGAAGATGTTCTTCCGAGCATCCACTCTGTCCGTGTCCAGATAGAGCCGGGTCAGGTCACAAAATTGCCCCGGACGCATGGAACTCTCCAGGTACTGACTTCTCGTGCGGTCCGCGCACGCGACGTGTCCAAGGACATTGACGATGAAGAAAGCATGAGGATGCAAACGCCCCTTGTGGTCCGTGATGCGAAGGGGAAGGTACTCGATGGGTGCCGTCGCCAAGTGCTCAAGAACGCTGCGAACACGCTCAGACACGATGAGATAACCCAGCGAATTCTCGACATAGTCATGGACAACCTTGCCCCCCAGCCGTCGCGACATCTCGAACACAGGAGGAGTCGCGAAGCAATGAGCCCCCAAGGGAGCGCCCCTGAGCCATCCCCTCATATGAAGCCGAGCGTTTCTTGGAAAACCCGATGGCCGTGAAGGAGTTCGGCGAAGCGCTCGACGAGAGGACGTAGGCGCTCCTCCTTCATCATGGGAATGGCTTGGTAAT
>NZ_JAAIYB010000679.1 GCF_010894475.1 Myxococcus vastator | reverse complement strand
GCTCTTCGTTGATGGCCACCTTGCGTACCAGCATGGCCTCTCCTCCTGTACCCCACCACTCTGCTTCGCACGGAGCTGTCAGGTAGGCGCCTGGCGAGCCGCTCGCTCAAATGCGGGGATCGCTCAGGTCCCCGGCTTCGATGGTAGCCGCAGACTTGGCTCCCATTGCCTTCATTGGGCCTGCCGCAGCGGCGACACGGCAGACGGTTTCCTTGTCCTGGACCGTCACGAACCAGGGCTCGGTGGATGCCACGCCATCATGGCGCGACGCCATATATCTGTCGCGCGACATCTACCCCAGCAGCAACGACGCGCTGGTGCTGGATGCGTCACGGAGTACGCTGCTCGCGCCGGGGGGCAGCTATACCGTCACGAAGTCGGTAGATCTGCCAGGAGCGCCTGCTGGCGACTACTTCTTGCTCCTGCGCGTCGACAGCACCTCCGTCGTGGTGGAGCGGGACGACGGGAACAATGGGTGGGCCGCGCTGCCCATCACCGTGACGAATCCTGACTTGGCCATCACCGCGTTCAGCGGACCGTCGGAGGCTGCGGTCCAGCAGCGGGCGCCCATCAGTTGGACGGTCACGAATGCGGGCACGGCCAACGCGTATCGGTCCTGGTCCGACTTCGTCTACCTCTCCACCGACCAGACGTTCGGTGGTGGAGACGTCAACGTGACGAGCTGGCAGCACTCGGGTGGGCTGGCACCGGGAGCGAGCTACACGGTCGCCAATACCGCGACACTGCCAAACGTTCCTGCAGGGAACTACTTTCTGCTCCTCCGGGTCGACCATTACGGTGCCCTCTACGAATCGGAAGAGACGAACAACACTTGGACCGCGCTGCCCATCACCGTGACGAACCCAGATCTGGCGGCCACCGCGTTCAGTGGACCCTCGGTGGCCGAGGCTCAGGAGTCCGTGTCCTTTACGTGGACGGTCACCAATGCGGGCACGGAGGTCGCGTACCCGAACTGGTACGACTACGTCTACCTCTCTACGGACGAGAGATATGACAGCGGGGATACGTCGGTGCTGAGCGAGGTTCGCACGAGCGCGCTGGCGCCTGGGGCGAGTTATACCATCACGGAGTCCGCGGTCCTGCCGAGCGTGCCTGCTGGGAACTACTTCCTCCTCCTTCGAGTAGACCGCAACGGTGTGCTTCACGAGCCGAATGAGGAGAACAACACATGGACGGCGCTGCCCATCAGTCTTCGCGCTGCGGACCTCGTTCCAGGGGGATTGTCGGCTCCGCCCTCGGCACGGGCGGGCTCCTCCATCAGTCTGGCCTGGAGCGTGAGCAATGGCTCAGTGGGTGTTGTTGCGCATCCGAGCTGGTCGGATTACGTCTACCTCTCCAAGGATGAGACCTGCTGCACGGGGGATACGTCGCTCGCGAACGAGTCACGCAGGACGGCTCTGGAGCCGGGGGCGAGCTATTCCCTCACCAGGACCGTCACGCTACCGGCGACGCTGACGCCCGGTGTCTACAACCTCATCCTGTCGGTGGATAGAAACGGCGCGCTCCCCGAGACGAATGAGGAGAACAACTTGGTCGTCGTTCCCTTCACCGTCGACCCATAGCAAGCAAACTCACTGGTAGGGATGGCGCCAACATTCATGGGGTCATTCCTACCGGTGAGCATTCATCGCGCCGCGGGCTCCATCCAGAGACGGTGCCCCTCGGAGTGGGAGCGGGCTCAACGTAGCGGCCGCGCGGACGCAGCAGGTGTCTCTGCTCGCGCTGCTCCAGCACGTGTTCCACCCAGCCCGCCGCGCGCCCTATCGCGAACAGCGTGGCCCCCGCGCCCGGTGGCAGTCCCAGCGCCTGCGCCAGCATGGCCAGCCCGAAGTCCACCGCCGGCGGCGGATGCCCCGCGTCCTTCAACACCTCCAGGAGCGTCTTCGTCACTCGCACGCCCACCGCCTCCGGACGCACCGACAGCGCCGCCTCCACCAGCGGAGGAGTAGAGCCGGACCTGCCCACCCTGGCACGAGGTCGAGGTGCTGTGCCGCCTCTCCGTGCCAGTGTGTGGGGCTGCCCAGACGGCTTCCCGGGTGGTGGTGACGTGCAGGTGTGCGAGGACCTCGCTGTCCGGCTTGGCACGTCTGTCGATACTCCCAACGGGCCGGGTCGCCTGTGACTCTTGCAGTCAACTTCCCCGCACGGTTTGCCGACCTGTCGGACTGAGCAGGGAGCCTCTGTGCTGAGCGCCCCTGCTGGGGCCCGCCACGGAGGCGTCGATGGGCATGCATGGGAGTTGGGCCGTCGTCTTGCTGCTGCTGTTGCCCGGGGCCGGAGGGGCGCAGGAGGCCGTCACCCCAGAGGACTTCGACGCCACCGTGCGAAGGCTGGAGGAGGCCATCTCCGACAAGTCTTCCGGCGAGGAGGAAGAGGGAGAGGCTCAGCCCGAGGAGGAGTCCTCTGCGTCCGCGACGTCCGACTCGGCACCTCCGATGACGAACCTGCTGCGCATGGACGCGGCGACGTGGACGTTGCTGCCTCGGAGGGGCGCAGGCACCGACGAAGGCTTCGTGCAGGTGGAGCCCATGGTGGCCTTGGGAAAGGGGGAGTCGTTCCGCCTCATTCTCGGGGCGCCGGTACGGCTGCGGCTGTGGGGCGGAGGGGAAGGCGCGGGCCTCGTGAGGCGGGAGGACTGGGACACGCTGTCCGACTGGGGGCAGGTGGTGCGCCTTTTCATGGTGGGAGGGGACACGCCCAACTCGGTGTGGCTGGGGATGATGGAGGGCTATTCCCTCCTGTCCGGGCACCTGGTGCGGCGTTACGGCAACCGCCTCAACCCCGACTACCACCCGGCCAGCGTCATCGCGACGGGGACATTGGGGCCGGTGTACGCGGAGGTCTTCGCCTCGGACATGCTGAGCGCTCGCCTGACGGGAGCGGAGGTGGCCCTGGACGTGCAGCACGTCCTCTTCGGCCGGCCCCCCGTCCCGGGGCGGTACACGCTGGCGCTGTCTGCGGTGCATGACTGGGGACAGGTAGGCGGCACATCGAGGCCCATGACGCTGGCGCACCTGGACGCCACCGCAGTGGTGCTGCGGCGAGGGCGCAAAGGGCAGCGACTGGAGGCGCACCTGCTGGGCGGGTTTGGCGGACGCCCGAGCGAGGGCG
>NZ_JAAIYB010000678.1 GCF_010894475.1 Myxococcus vastator | reverse complement strand
GGGCGGCACCGTTCCAGAGCGCGAAGAGCAGCGCGGCGGCCACGCCGGCGGCGCCCAGGCCAATCCCGGCGGTGTTTCGTGGTGAACGTGGCATCTGAGGTCCTGGCTCGTTGAGAGGGTCTACGCCCAAGAGGTGAGAACGGCCTGGGCCGGCCCCCTTCGGCGGGGGCCGGCGCCCTGGAGCGGCGCGCCACTCCAGGGCGGGGTTCACGCGCGCCGGGGGCTAGAAGATGCCCAGGCGGTTGAGGGCGGCGCGCAGGTTGGGACGGGGGCCAATGCGGCGGGCATCCGGGGCCTGGGCGCTGCCAGTGCTGGAGAGCACATCGCGCAGGGCCAGCGGGCTCAGCGGGAAACGGCCGCGGGCCTGGAGCGCCCCCTGAAGGGAGGCGGCGGCACCCGTGACGATGGGCGAGGCGCTGGAGGTCCCGCTGAAGGTGGCGGTGTAATAGGTGTTCTCCGACCCGCCGTTGAACCGGTCGCCATAGCCCAGGGTGACCACGTTCTCACCCCACCCGTGGACGTCGGGGCGGCTGCCGTGGTTGGTCCAGCACATCGGCGCGCGGCCCTGCGAGGAGCCGGCCGCGACGACGATGGCGCCCGAGTCGCGCACGTCGCGGTTGAAGGCGTTGTTGTAGGCGGCGTCATCCAGGTTGGAGCTGCCATTGCCCGCGGCCTCGACGACCACGACGCCATTCAGGGTGGCCTGGACGATGGCGTCGAACTCCGCCTGCCAGTACTCCATGGCGATGTAGTCGCACTGCCCGAAGTTGCAGGTGCAGGGGGTGTTGTTGGGCGGCCCCAGGCGGTGCAGCTCGATGAGGACGACCCCGCCGGAGCCCGCGGCGACAGCGGCATTGGCGATGGCGCTGGCCGCGCTCTGGGAGCCAATGGACTCGTAGCCCGCCCGGGCGGCGTGGGCGATGCCCGTCACGCCGAAGCCATTGGACACGCCCACGATTTCCCCCAGCACGGCGGTGCCATGGTTGCGCCAGCCCAGGTCGTTGAACTGGGCGCCCCCCTGGTGGAAGAGGCCAGGCATGTCCTCGTGCGTGGTGCGCCAGCCGCCCTCCACGTCCACGACCTTGACGTTCGCGCCACTGCCACCCGCCACCGTCCACGCGTAGTGCGCGTCGATGCCGGTGGGCGCGGCGCCCAGGTAACCCTGCTCACCCTGGAGGTTCGGGCCGGCCTTCAGCAGCATCGGCGTGAGGAAGTTGGGCCAGTTGACCGCGGCGGGCTCCGCGGCGGGCTCCGCGTAGGCCGTCTCCACGCTGGGCAGCGCGTCGAGCTTCTCCACCAGGTCCCTGACTTGCTGGAAGGTGGCACCGGGGCGGATGGGAACCTCGATGTAGAGGTTCAGGTCGGCGACCTCCTGGCCGCTGAGCGTCTCCGTCGCGAACTTGCGCGTGTCGAGCTGCTTCTCATCGGCGGTGAACATCCGGCCCAGCCCGCGGGCATAGGGGCTGGCGGCGACGAGCGAGGCCACGGTCGCCATGTCCGCCTCGACGGAGGCGCCCGTCAGGCCCCGCTGGCTCAACTGGCCCAGCTCACGCGCGCCGCGCGACTCGGGCAGCGCGACGAGCTGCTCCCCGCGCAAGCGAACGCGGGTCCCTTCGTGGAACTTCACGACGACGCGCGGAATCTCCACGTTGCGCCGCAGCTCCACCACGCCCTTGCGTGCCAGTTGCCGGGGCTTGAGCTCGAGCCCGTCCGCCGCGCTCGCGGGAAGCGCCATCGTCAAGGCGAGCACCGCGACGAACAGTTGAGACACTGAGCTCTTCCGCCTTCCAGTTCTTCCGTGCATGAAACGGCTCCTTGGTTGATTACTGCTGCCCGCGGCTGTTGAAGCGGGCGACGAAGACGTCCTGCCCTCCGGCGTGGGCGTTACCCAGTTGGCCCGTGGTGTAGCCGGCGATGACGACGTCCCCCGCGCGGGTGAGCGCGACGGCATGGGCCTCGTCCATGCCCGGGGTGCCCAGTTGCCGTGCCCACAGGCGGGCGCCGTGGGCGTCGTACTTCACGACGAA
Organism: Myxococcus vastator; assembly: GCF_010894475.1. Lineage (GTDB taxonomy): Bacteria > Myxococcota > Myxococcia > Myxococcales > Myxococcaceae > Myxococcus > Myxococcus vastator. The sequence continues at coordinate 1,109 of NZ_JAAIYB010000678.1, read as the reverse complement.
GGCGTCCCGGCCTCCCTGGTTGGGGCCGTCCATGGCGCCGTGCGTCCCGCCAGCGACGTAGATGGCGCCGTGTCCGTCCACGGCGAGCCCGCTCGCGCGGTGGAGCTCATGGGGGGAGCCGACGCGCTGAGCCCAGAGCAGGCGCCCCATCGGGTCGTACTTGAGGAGGAAGGCAGAGGAGAGGCCGTCATTCTCCCCGCGGCCCGTGGCCAGGTCGCTGAAGGAGAGCGCCAGCATGAGGATGGCGCCATCCGGCGCGATGACGACCTTCAGCCCGGCGTCGATGTCAGGGGTGGCCGGCTGCCGCGCCCAGGTCAGGCCCAGCGTGGGGTCGAGGTGGGCGAGGAAGGCGTCGAACGAGCCCGCGTTCGCCGAGGCGAACCCACCCAGCGTGGCGCCCGCCAGCACGACGGAGCCCTCGGCGCTGACGGCGACGGCCTCCGCCCGGTCATGCCCGGCGGTCCCATGGCGACGCGCCTCCAGCACCGTCCCATCCCCCGCCTCCAGCACCTCGATGCTCATGTCGAAGCTCACGTCGGGCTTCTCCATCGTCCCGCCCGCGAGGAAGACGTGGCGGCCGTCCCGTGAAAGGGCGACGCCCAGCCCGGTGTCTTCCTCGGCCGAGCCGCGCTGGACGAGCCAGTCCAGCGCGCCTCCCGGACCGTGCTTGATGACGAAGGCATCCCCCTGCCCGAGGTTGACGGCGCCTGGCATCGCCAAGGGCGTGCTGCCCACCACGTAGGTGTCGCCCTCGGGGGAGACGGCGAGCCCCTTCACGGTGTCGTCCCACTCCGAGCCGTACTGGCGCAGCCACCGTGGCTGGGCGCTGGCATCCAGGCTGGCCACGAAGGCGTCCTGGAACTGGCCTCGCGTGACGCTCCCCTCCTCCAGCACCCCCAGGGTGGTGCCCGCCACGAAAAGGTCGCAGTCAGCGTCCAGCCCGACGTCCACCGCCACGTCATCACCCGCGCTGCCGAACTGGAGGATTCGCCAGGCGGGGGACAGACAGCCCCCGCCGCCGACGAGGACGGGATGTTCAGCAGGCGTGAGCGGCCCGTCGAAGGACGCGGGGGGCTGGCACGCCGCGAGCGCTGGCAGCAGCCAGAGGG
>NZ_JAAIYB010000677.1 GCF_010894475.1 Myxococcus vastator | reverse complement strand
GTGGGACGGGCCGCCGCGAGGAAGGGAACCCCTCCATGAGACGGACGGTCCTGGCCACGGTGCTGGCCTCGATGCTCGCGCTGCCGGCGTGTGAAGACCGCGATGCCCAGGCGACCTGGACCCAGGCGTCGGGCTCGGTGGCGCTCAGCCGGGATGACGCCTTTCTCTACGTGGTGGACTCGGACAACGGCGTCCTCGCCGTCGTGGACACCGCGCGGCGTGAGAAGGTGGGCGAGGTGAAGGTGGGCCTCCTCCCCGAGCGCGTGGCGGTGGGGCCGGACGACACCGTCTACGTCTCCAATCGCGGCTCGCGCAGCGTGTCCGTCATCCGCCGGGGTGACTGGAGCGAGTCGGCCCGCGTCGCGGTGGGCGTGGAGCCCGTGGGCCTGTCGGTGTCGCCCGCGGGGGACACGCTGTACGTGGTGAACAGCACCGCGCTGGCGACGTCGAGCCATGGCTCGTTGATGGCGGTGGACACGCGCTCGCTGTCAGTGCGCTGGGAGCTGCCGGTGGGGGATGAGCCCCGAGGCATCGCGCTGGCGCAGGGTGGCAAGCGCGCGCTCATCACCCGCTTCCGCCAGGGCGACCTGGTCTCCGTGGACCTGACGGACGCGGACCGGCCCCGCGTGGCGCGTGAGCAGACGGACCTGTACGCGCGCGCCAACGTCCGGGACGACGTGGCCGCGTCCCCGGATGGGCTGACGCCGCTGCCTCCGACCGCGGACATCCGCTTCCAGCCGCGCGGCATGTCGAGCGTGGCGGTGACGCCGGATGGCGCGCGCGCGCTGGCGACCGTGATGTGGGCCCGGGAGGACCCGCTGTCTCCGGACGGGTCGCCAACCCCGCCGACCGGGGGCTCGCTCTACGGCGGCGGCGGGCCCTGCAACACGGGCGGCGTGGTGGCGCCAGGGCTGGTCACCTTCGACACGGACACGGGCACGCCTCGGGTGGATGACCTGGACCGGTGCCGTCCGCCCCCGGACCTGTCGCCGGACTTCCCGCCCTCCACCATCATCAGCCCGGAGCTGACGCACCCCATCCAGGGGCCGGTGGCGGCGGTGGTGGACCCGACGGGCCTCTGGGCCTTCGTGGTGAACCGGGAGACGGACAACGTCGCCATCATCCCCACGGGGCGCCGTTCGGGCTCGGACCTGATGGCGGGTTTGGGCAGCACGGTGCGCCAGTTGGTGCGCGTGGGCTCCGGCCCCACGGGCATCGCGATGACGCGGGATGGGCGCAAGGCCTATGTCTACAACGCCTTTGACCACACGGTGACGACGCTGGTGAGCGACGGCGCGGGGGGCACCGCCAACGTGCGCGTGGACGGCGCGCCGCTGCCCATCGCCGGGGACGTGCTGACGCCCAACGAGGTGGCGGGCCGCAAGCTGTTCTTCAGCGCGCTGGACTCGCGCATGGCCAGCACCTCGGTGGGCGCGTCGTGCGCGAGCTGCCATCCCGATGGCCGCGAGGACGGCCACGTCTGGGGCTTCCCGGACGGGCCTCGTCAGACGCCCAGCCTCGCGGGCCGGAGCATGACGAAGACGGGGCCGTTCCACTGGAGCGGCGAGTTCTCCACCCTGCGCGACTTCCTCGACGCGACGGTGCGCCACCGCATGGGCGGGACGGTGCTGGACGGCGTCATGGTGGCGCAGCTGTCCGACTTCATCGACGCGCTGCCCGCGCCGGACAACCCGCACAGGGCCGACGTCTTCACGGACGCGCAGACACGCGGCGAGGCCGTGTTCCGCAAGGCCGCGTGTGACACCTGCCACGGCGGGGCGCAATTCACCCTGAACACGCAGGCCGACGTGGGCACCTTCGTCACCACGGGGCCGCTCCAGGATGACCCGGGGGTGCGCAAGCAGGGGCTCAACACGCCGTCGCTGCTGGGGCTGGCCCGCACCGCGCCGTACCTGCATGACGGCAGCGCCGTGTCGCTGAAGGACCGGCTGATGCAGGGCCGCGAGTCGAACCAGCACGGCGTGACGGCGCAGCTCACCGACGCCGAGGTCGACGACCTGGTGGAGTACCTGCTCACGCTGTAGGGGATGGGGCCTGTCCGGTGGGCCTCAGGGCGCGCCGGAGTCCCCCGCGTCCGCTTCACCGGCGTCCGCGTCCTGGGCACCGGGTGTCCCCGCGTCGAGCACGGCGGGTGTGGTGGCGATGAGCGCCGAGCGCGCCACCTCCACGGCCCGCTCCGTCTCACCGCCCAGCCAGGTGACGACGACCGCGCAGTCCGTGTCGTCATCCCAGGCGAGCACCTGGGACATTCCCTGCGCGGGCGCGCGCCGCACCGCGGCACGGCCCAGCGCGGGCACCGCCACGCCGCCGGCCTGGAGGGTGGGGGCCAGCAACGCGTGGAGGTCCGACTGCGCATAGCGGGCGTTGCAATCCCAGGTGATGGAGACGGCGAGGCCGGGCTCGGCGTCCGAGCGGAAGCTGCACAGCGGTCCACAGGTGGGGCAGGCGCGCTCCTGCTTCATGGTGAAGCCGGGGAGCATCAGCTCGCGGTCGTCCAAGGGCAGCAGCACCTCGCAGTCCGGGAGCGACGCGCGCTCGACAGGGAGCGCCGGGGTGCCCGCGTCCACCGGGGGTGGGTCGGAGGGGCGGCTTCGGCACGCCGCCAGTGCCAGTGCCATGAACAATGCCGCGCGCCCTCCAGCCCTCATCCCGTGTGACTCCCGTGTGCGCCTGCTGAAGCGGCGCGGATGGTAGACCGGAGGATGCCTCGCGCGGCGACGTTTCCCACAGGCCGCTGACCGCTTCCGGACGCAGGCCCGTTTCGGCCTCCGAGCGGGCGGGCTTGCCTCGTGCCTTCTCCACGCGTCGGACTAAGCTGAGTCGCCCCACCATGCGCTCCGCCCCTGCCTTGCCCCTGCTCGTGCTTGCCCTGGTGGGAGACGTCCAGGCGCGCCCCGAGGAACCTCCTCCGCGCAACCCGGCGCCGGACACCTCGTGGGCACGACCCGGCGAGGTCTCCGCGCCCGCTCGCGACGAAGCGCCAGACGACGCGGCCTGGGAGTCCTTCCCGGGGGCCACCGCTGTCCCCGAGGCCGAGGCGGCAGCCACGCTGCCCCAGCTGCCCGAAGTCCCGCCGCTGGTGTCCGCCGACGAGGCCGCCGTCCCCGAGGCGCCCC
>NZ_JAAIYB010000676.1 GCF_010894475.1 Myxococcus vastator | reverse complement strand
GCCAGGCGGAGAGCGTCTCGTAGCGCGTGTCCGCCAGCACGCCCGCGCCCGCGAGCCCCGGCGCCAGCACGCCCCACGCCACCGCCGCGCCCGCCAGCATGCTCAGGCCCAGGCGCGGCCCCGTCATCATCCCAATGGCCAGCAGCATGGGGCTCCACCCCACGCCCCACGTCAGCGACGCGGCAGGGAGGCCCGCCAGCGTGCCGGGCAGCGCCGTCATCCCAGGCAGCCACTTGAGCGCATCCCTCGCGGCGGTGACCGCCACCGCCGCCGCGCCCGCGCCCGCCAGCAGCCGTCCACGGCCCGCGCGGACCGTGTCACCCGTGGACGCGTGCATCGCGGTAATCAGCTCCGCGGTGGCGATGCCGGTGGGAAACGGCAGGGCCTCCTGGGCCACCAGCCGCCTGCGCAACAAGTGCGCGGCGAGCACGCCCAGCACGCCCAGCGCCACGCTCCACACCGCCACGCCCCAGCCCGGGACGGACGTGCCCAGCAACGTCAGCGCGGGCAGCGCGCCCAGGAGGCCCGCCGCCGCCGGCATGGCGCCCACGGACGCCGCCGCCGTCTGCGTGAGGTTGTTCTCCAGCGGCGTATAGGGCACGCCCCGCCTGCGGGACACCGAGGCCAGCGCGCTGAAACCCAGCACCGCGGCGGTGACGGAGCCGCTCTCCCACCAGCCCGTCTTCAGCCCCATGTACACATTGGTGACGGCCAGCAGCCCGCCGATGAGCAGGCCCATGCCCAGCGCACGCGCCGTCAACTCCAGCGCCGCGGGGCGCTCCGTCACCAGGGACAGGGAGGGCGCGGGCGCGGCCTCCGAAGGGTCCGCTCCAGAGAGGCCACTCCCGGGGTGGCTCATCGCCCCGCCTCGGCGGAGCGGCCCACGAGTTCGCGCAACTGCATCAGGTCCAACGGCTTGGCAATCTTGGCGTTGGGCACGTCACGCAGGAAGGACACCGTGCGCGGCGTGAAGGCGCCACCCGTCATGAACACCATGCGTCCAGCCTGCTCCGGGGCGCAGCGGCCCAGCTCGTGGTACAGGTCCATGCCCGTCATCCCGGGCATCATCACATCACAGAGGATGAGGTCGAAGCGGCCGCCGTCGCTCACCAGCCGCAGCGCGGCCTGGGCGCTGTTCGCGGTGGCCACCTCGTGGTCCGCGGCCAGCGAGCGCTGGAGCGACAGCGTCACGTTGGGCTCGTCATCCACCACCAGGATGCGCGCGCGCGCGTTGGCCTGCATGGCGGCGGACAGGCGCGGCAGCACCTCCAGCTCGCGCGTGGCGGCGCACAGCACCACGCGGAACGTGCTGCCCCGGCCCTGCTCGCTCTCCGCCTGGATGGAGCCGCCCATGGATTCGATGATGCCGTGGCAGATGGACAGCCCCAGCCCCGTGCCCACGCCCACCGGCTTGGTGGTGAAGAACGGGTCGAAGATGCGGCCCAGCACCTCCTGGCCCATGCCCATGCCCGTGTCGCGGACCTCCACCACCACCCGGTCCTTCTCTCCGGCGCGGATGACCACGCGAATCTCGTGCTCCACGCCCGGCGTGCCCTCCTCCGGAATCGCCTGCGCCGCGTTGAGCAGCAGGTTGAGGAACACCTGGCACAGCCGGGACTCGCTGGCCTCCACCGGCGCCACCGGCTCGAACTCCGTCACCAGGCGCGCCCGGTGACGGATGACGTTGTCCGCCATCTTGCACGCCAGCTCCACCGCTCGGCGCACGTCCACCGGCATCAGCCGCGCCTCCTGCTCACCCCGCGAGAAGACCTTCAGGTCGCGGACGATGGTGGCGATGCGCTCGGCGCCCTCCGCCGTCTCACGCACCAGCTGCTGCAACGACGCCACGGGCGCCGCGGGCGCCTGGCTCTCCAGCCGCTCCAGCCCTTCGCGGATGAGGTGCAGGTTGACGAGCATGTAGGCCAGCGGGTTGTTGATTTCGTGCGCCACGCCCGCGCCCAGCGTGCCCACCGACGCCAGCCGGTCCGCCACCACCAGGTGCGCCTGGAGCTGCTTGCGCTCCGTGGTGTCGCGGTGGACCATGATGTTGGCGATGGCGCGCCCCTCGCTGTCGCGCAGCGGCACGACGACGGACTCGCACCAGCAGGTGGTGCCGTCGTGGCGCTTGAACTCCATCTCTCCGGACCAGCGCCCCTGCGTGTCCAACGCGGTGAGAATCAGGCCGGTGAGCCGGTCGGGCTCGTCCGGGTGCAGCACGCTGAAGAGCGTCTGGCCCAGCGCATCCGACTTCTGCCGCCCGAACATGCGCTCGGCGCTGGAGTTCCAGTCGATGATGCCGCCGCCCAGGTCGGTAATCACCACGCCGTCGTAGATGCTCTCGAAGATGAGCGATTGGCGGTGCAGCTCCTGCTCGGCCAGCTTGCGCGCGGTGATGTCCATCACCGTGCCCGTCACCCGCGCCGGTGCGCCCGAGGCGTCACACAGCACGTCACCCTTGCAGGAAATCCACCGCCAGCCGCTCCCCTGCGGCTCGATGCGGTACTCCACGTCCACCTGCGTCTTCTTCTCCAGCGCCGCGCCCAGCACCTCGCTCACGCGCGGCAGGTCCGCCGGGTGCACCACCTCCGACAGCTCCATGGCGCGGCCGGACAGCTTCCCCACGGGGAGCCCCAGCAGCCGGTCCACCTGCTCGCTCCACGTCACCCGGCCGCTCTGCGCGTTCCAGTCCCAGATGCCCACGCGCGCGGCGGTCAGCGCCTGGCGGAGCTGCTCCTCGCGATGCTCCAGGACCTCGCGCTTGGAGAAGCGGAACACGGTGACGGTGCCGATCTGCAGCCGGTCCCCCTCCATCAGCTCGGCGGTGCTGACGGGCACGCCGTTGAGCAGCGTGCCGTTGGTGGAGTCCAGGTCGGTGACGTGGCAGGCACCGTCGCCCGCGCGAACGATGCGCGCGTGCTTGCGCGACACCCCATGGTCGTCGATGCGCACGGTGACATCCGAACCACGGCCGATGATGTGCTCGCCCGGGTCCAGGCGGTAGGCCTTGCCGATGGCCGCCGGCGTGGTGGTGCTGATGAGGATGAGACAAGCTCCCGTGGAGGACGGTGGCGCCAGGGCAAGCCCCGCGCACGTCGTGAGTTCGTCCAGCGTCGTCATGTCGCAGCCCCCCGGCGCCCGCCCGAAGCCCCGC
>NZ_JAAIYB010000675.1 GCF_010894475.1 Myxococcus vastator | reverse complement strand
GGCCGGGGAGGGCGGCGGACGAGCTCGCGTGGCGCGGACCTGCGCTACAACCTGGAAATCACCTTCGAGGAGGCGGCCTTCGGCTGCCGGCCCAAGGTGACCATTCCCCGGCCGAAGAAGTGCGACACCTGCTCCGGCTCCGGCAGCAAGAGCAACACCGGGCCCCGGCCCTGCTCGGCGTGCGGTGGCAGCGGGGAGCTGCGCTACACCCAGGGCTTCTTCGCGGTGTCCCGGCCCTGCGGTGACTGCGGCGGCACGGGCGCGGTGGTGCCGGACCCGTGCACGCGCTGCAAGGGCTCCGGGAAGGTGCCCTCCGAGGAGGTCATCGAGGTGGCCATCCCCGGCGGCGTGGACAACGGCACGCGCGTGCGGCTGTCCGGCATGGGTGAGCCGGGCGACCGGGGCGGTCCTCCGGGTGACCTCTACGTCACCGTCATCGTGAAGGAGCACCCGCTCTTCCAGCGCGAGGAGTACGAGGTCTTCTGCGAGGTGCCCATCTCCTTCACGCAGGCGGCGCTGGGCGCGAAAATCGACGTCCCCACGCTGGACGGGAAGGTGAAGATGACCATCCCCAGCGGCACCCAGTCCGGGAAGGTGTTCCGGCTCAAGGGCAAGGGCATCCCCCACCTGCACAGCCAGCAGCGGGGAGACCAGCATGTGCGCGTCGTGGTGGAGACGCCCACCGAGCTGTCGTCGAAGCAGCGTGAGCTGCTGGAGCGGTTCGCGGAGGCCTCCGGCGAGGAGTCGCATCCGCAGTCGAAGAGCTTCTTCGGCAAGGTGAAGGAGCTGTTCGGCTGACGACGGTTGCGGGCGCGGGGCCGCGAAGGCGCGGCCACCGTGCCGCGCCTGCCGGGCAGGCGGGCGCCGCGGCGCGGCGGGCCGCCGTGGGCACGGGCACTGCAAAACAGCGGATCCTGGCAGTGGAATCTTCCCCCCGCTCGGGTGTCGACGGGGGCGCACCCCACTGCTATGCACGCCCCTGCCATGGATGTCCTGCCCACCTTGCGCCGCTCGCTCGTCATCGCCCTGGCCCTGCTGCTGACGGCCTGCCCTCGGTCCACCCGCACGCCCTCCGGAGGTGACACCGGCGGGGACCTGCCTTCGGGAGACCCGTTCCCCACGCGTCCTTCGGTGGAGGCGAAGAAGGACCCCGCCGCCGACGCGGCGCTGGCGCAGGCGTCCCAGACGGCCGGCGCCACCCCGGACAAGAAGAAGGCCGCGGAGGCCTACCTGTCGGTGCGCAAGGCGTATCCCGCCACCACCGCGGGCCAGGACGCGCTGTATCAGGCCGGCGTCCTCTTCTTCGAATCCAAGGACTTCGTCAACGCGCGCAAGAGCTTCAACGAGCTGCTCTTCGAGAACCCGCTCTACGCGCGCGCGGACGACGCCAAGCGCAAGCTGGCCGTCTCCGCGATGGAGGTGGGCGCCTACCGCGACGCGTATCAGACGCTCTCCAGCCTCGCCGAGCGCGCCAGCGGCGCCGAGCGCACCCAGCTGCTCAACGAGGCCGCCCGCGCCGCCGAGGGCGCCGGCCTCTACGAGCAGGCGCTGCGGATGGCGGTGGACGAGGCGGGCCAGGCCCAGGGCGCGCAGGCGCAGGCCGCCGCGGTGGCCAAGGTGGAGGCGCTGGTGGAGGGCCGCGCGGGCTTCGCGGACATCGCCCGCGTGGCGGAGGGCCTGTCGCCGTCCAACCCGGCGTGGCCCGTCATCACCTTCAAGCTGGCGCGCGTCTACTACCACCTGCGTGACTGGACGCGGCTGGAGGAGACGCTGAACCGCTTCCTCGCCCAGGCGCCCGGCCACGCCTTCGCGCCGCAGGCGCGCGAGCTGCTGGCCCGCGCCACGCGCCGGGTGGAGGCCCGCCCGCGCACGGTGGGCGTGCTGCTGCCCATGACGGGCCGCTACCAGCCCATTGGCGAGGCCGTGCTGCGCGGCATCCAGCTGGGACTGGAAGGCAGCGGCGTGGAGTTGGTGGTGAAGGACACGCAGGGCGACGTCAACAAGACGGGCCAGGCCATGGAGCAGCTGGCCTTCGACGACGGCGCCATCGCCGTGCTGGGGCCCCTGCTGGCGGACGACTCGAAGCGCGCGGCGCTGGTGGCCGAGGAGCTCCAGGTGCCGCTGCTGACCATGAGCCGTCAGGACGGCATCACCGAGCTGGGCGGCTACATCTTCCGCAACATGCTCACCAACGCGGCGCAGGCGGAGGCCATCGCCGACTACGCGATGAACGTGAAGGGCTACAAGCGCTTCGCGCTGCTGTACCCGAACATCCCTTACGGTGTCGAACTGGCGGATGCCTTCTGGGACCAGGTGGTGGCGCGGGGCGGCGGCGTGCGCGGGGCGGAGCGCTACTCGCACGACCAGACGACCTTCACCACCGAGGCCAAGAAGCTGGTGGGCCGCTACTACCTGGATGACCGCGGCGACTACATCGAAGGCGTGCGCGACGTGCAGGGGGAGAAGCTGGACGCCTTCCGCCGCCGCAAGGCGATGGAGAAGGTGAAGAGCGGCGTGGAGCCCATCATCGACTTCGACGCCATCTTCATGCCGGACGACTGGCGCCGCGTCAGCCTGGTGGCGCCCGCGCTGGCGGTGGAGGACATCGTCACCAACGCGTGTGACCCGCGCGACTTGGAGCGCATCCGCAAGACGACGGGCAAGCGGGAGCTGAAGACGGTGACGCTCTTCGGCGCCAACCAGTGGAGCAGCCCCAAGGGCCGCTCGGGGCTGCCGGAGTTGGTGGAGCGCGGCGGCAAGTTCGTCACCTGCTCGGTGTACGTGGACGGCTTCTTCGTGGACTCGCAGCGCCCGGCCACGCGCCGCTTCGTGCAGCAGTACCGCGAGGCCTACCGGGCGGAGACGGGCAGGGACCCGGGTCTGCTGGAGGCCATTGGCTACGACTCCGGCCGGATGTTGCGGCAGCTCATGGCGCAGAAGGATGCGCCGCGCACACGCGCGCAGATGCGTGACGCGATGGCCAACCTGAAGGACTTCGACGGAGCCACCGGGCGCACGTCCTTCAACGAGAAGCGCGAGGCGGTGAAGCAGCTGTTCCTGCTGTCCATCGACAACAAGGGCGTCAAGGAAATCAACGTCGAGCAGGAGCGGCAGAAGGCCGCCTCGGCGTCAGGAGGCTCTGGGACATGAAGTTCGCGAGGGGGG
>NZ_JAAIYB010000674.1 GCF_010894475.1 Myxococcus vastator | reverse complement strand
GCCCACTCCCATCCCCCTCAGGTGGTGTGCCAGTTGGTTGGCTCGCCGATTCAGCGCCTCGTAACTCACCTGCTGCCCAGCCCACTCCACCGCCACCGCGTCCGGTGTCTTCTCCACCTGCGCTTCGAACAGCTCCGCCAGCGACGCGTCTCGCGGGTACTCCACGCTCCGCCCGCTCCACTCCTCCACCAATCGCAGACGCTCGGCGGAGGACATCAATGGCAGCTCACCCAGGCGCGTCTCCGGATTCGCGACCGCGGCCTCCAGCAGCACCGACACCTGCTTCAGCAGCCGCTCCGCCGTCTTCGCGTCGAACAGGTCGCTGTTGTAATTGACTGACGCGGCGGCACCTTCCGGTAGCTCGACGACGAACATCGACAGGTCGAACTTCGACGTCTGAATCCGCGCGTCCATCACCGTCAGCGACAAGCCCTGTCGCAGCTTCACTTCGGGCGCAGGCGTGTTCTGAAGTGTCAGGGACACTTGAAACAACGGGCTGCGACTCAGGTCCCGCTCTGGCTGCAGTGCCTCCACCAGCTTCTCGAACGGGACGTCCTGGTGCGCGTAGGCGCCCAGGGTCACCTCACGCACCTGCGCCAACATGTCCCGGAAGGACAGCTCGGGACGTACGCGAGCCCTCAGCACCAGGGTATTGGCGAAGTTGCCGATGAGCCCCTCCGTCTCCGCCTGCGTGCGACCTGCGATGGGGAAGCCCACGCTGATGTCGTCCTGCCCGGAGAGCCGCCACAACACCGTCTGATACGCCGCCAGCAGCACCATGAACGGCGTGGCCCCTTCTCGCCGCGCGGCCGCCTCCACTTGCTGCCACAGCGCCTTCGGCCACATCTGCCGCTGGACCCCGCCTCGAAAGGTCTGCGCCGCGGGGCGAGGCCTGTCCGTGGGGAGGTCCAGGAATCGCGGCGCACCCGCCAGCGCCTCGCGCCAGTAGCGAACCTGCGCTTCCAACACCTCGTCCTTCAACCACTCGCGCTGCCACAGCGCGTAGTCCGCGTACTGGACGGGCAGCTCTGGCAAGGGTGACGGCAGCCCTTGCGAGAAGGCGTCGTAGAGCGCCGCCAACTCCCGAAGCAGCACGCTCGCGGACCAGCCGTCGGTGACAATGTGATGCAGCAGCAGCACGAGGACGTGCGCCTGCTCGGACTGCTTCAACAGCAGGGGGCGCAGCAGCGGCCCACGCGCGAGCTCGAATGAGCGGTCGACTTCCGCGCGCACCCGGTGCCGCACCTCGGACTCGCCCTGGGCGCCCAGCTCGACCACGGAGAGGTGGACCGGCGATGGCGAAGCGATTTGCTGGACAGGTGCTCCGCCCTCCTCCGGGAAGGCCGTGCGCAGAACTTCATGCCGGCGCACCAGCTCCGACAAGGCTCGCTCCAGGACAGACACATCCAGGGGCCCCTCCACCCGCAGCACATACGGTACGTTGTACTCGGTGCCGCCCGGCTTCAGCCGATCCAGGAACCACAGTCGCTGCTGCGCGAAGGACAGCGGCACCCGGTCCCCCCGAGGCATCGGACGCAGCGCGGGCAGCGCCTGGCTCCGAGTCGCCTGCTCCACCTGCTGGGCAAAGGACCTCAAGGTGGGCGCCTCGAAGAGAGCCCGCAGCGGGACCTCGACGCCCAGGACCGCACGCACGCGCGACACCACCTGCGTGGCCAGGAGCGAATGTCCACCCGACGCGAAGAAGTCATCCTCCCGGCCCACCCGCTCCATCCGCAAGACGTGGGCCCAGACAGCGGCCAGCGTCTCCTCCATGGGGGAAGCCGGCGCCTCATAGGCGGGAGCCGAGCCCCGCGCCGACACGTCCGGCACGGGCAGCGCGCGCCAGTCCACCTTGCCATTGGGCGTCAGCGGCAAGGCCTCCAGTACCACCAGCGCTGACGGCACCATGTGCCCAGGAAGCCGCTGCTGGAGAAAGGCCCTGAGGGCCGCGATGTCCGGAGCAGCCCGAGCCGTGCGAACGGCGTAGCCCACCAGCCGCTTGTCGCCAGGCACCTCTTCTCGCGCGACCACCACCGCGTCCTGGACGTCGGGATGCGCTCTGAGCGCCGCCGCCACTTCTCCGGGCTCCACCCGGAACCCTCTCACCTTCACCTGGAAGTCCGTCCGCCCGATGAACTCCAGGCGCCCATCCCCCAACCACCGCACCTTGTCGCCCGTGCGGTACATCCTCGCTCCAGCCGTCCCACTGTACGGGTCCGGCACGTACCGCTCCGCCGTCAGCTCCGGGCGCCCCACGTACCCTCGCGTGACCTGCGCCCCTCCCACGTACAACTCTCCCCCCACTCCCACCGGCACGGGACGCAGGCTCCCGTCCAACACGTACACCCGCGTGTTGCCCATCGGCCGTCCCAGCGGCACCGTCGCGGGTAACTCCGCTCGACGCGGCAGCTCCACTCGCCCCGCCAGCACACCCACCGTCGTCTCCGTCGGGCCGTAGTGGTTGTACACCTCGCACCCGGGCGCCAACGCCGCTACCTGCTCCAGCAGGCTCCACGAGGCCGCCTCTCCTCCCACCACCAGGCGCTTCGTCGGCAGCACCTGCCCGGGCGCTGCGCCACTCATCAGCGCCGCGAGATGCGAGGGCACCACCTTCAAGCACTCCACCGCATGCCGCTGGAAGTACGCCTCCACTCCCGCCGCGCTGCTTGCCCGCTCCTGCGTCAGCACATGCAGCAGCCCCCCCGTCCACAGCGCCGCGTACAGCACCGTGTTTCCCAGGTCCGCCGCCACCGTCGACACCAGCGCGAAGCTGCGGCACTCCGCCAACCCCAGCCGCGCGTTCGCCGCTTCCACGTAGTTGGCAAGCTGCCCGTGCGACACCCCCACGCCCTTGGGCCGCCCCGTGCTTCCGGACGTGAACAGCACGTACGCCAGCTGCGACGGGTGCACCTCTACCCGCGGCGCTGCCGTCGGCTGCGCCTCGAGCCGCGCCGCGTCTCCATCCAACTCCACCCGGCGCGCCGACAGCCCCTCGAAAGTCGCCGCATGCCGCGTCTGCGTCACCACCACCGGCGCGGCCACCTCTTCCACCAGCGCGCGCAGGCGGGACTCTGGTTGCGCGGGGTCCAGCGGCACATACGCGCCTCCCGCCTTCAGAATCCCCAACATCGCCACCACCCACTCCACGCCCCGCTCCAGGCACAGCGCCACTGGCACTTC
>NZ_JAAIYB010000673.1 GCF_010894475.1 Myxococcus vastator | reverse complement strand
CCCCGCATTGCTCCCGCCACCGCCACCCGAGTTGTGGCAGACGCCACCGCCACCGGCGTTAGCGGCGTTGCCCCGACCCGTCGTAAGGCTCGTCGGCCCATCCGGAGGGAGCACATCCCCTCCAAACCGGCCGGGGACCAAGCCTTCGCCCTTCGACGTCCCAGCCAGATACTGATCACCGGGACCCCACGCCTCGTCCAGGCCGTCGCAGCCGTCACCTCCACCATTCCAGGGGAAGCCACCGCGGAACCCCCGGCCATCCGCGTGGATGGCTCCCGCGTTGTTCACCGCGCCCTGCGCCAGGAAGGCCACCACGCCGCCCGTCGTCCCGTTCCACGGCGCCGCCACGATGCTGCCCGCGGCGGTCACCGTCACGTTGGTGTACTCGGGCACCCGAATCACCTGCGTGCCGGTGGCCGCGAAGGAACCCGTGAGCGGCTGCGTGAAATTGAGCCGCGCGTCAACATCGACGCTGTCAATCCGCGCGAACTCCCAGCGGCCCACCAAGCCCCCCGTCAGGACGATGGGCGCTTGATTCCCAGATGGGCCATCCTCGAGCCCCGTGGCCTGAAACACCATCACCAGGTCATCTGCCGCGAAGCCGTCGGTCGAGGCCACCGTCACGAAGCTCTGCCCCGCGGGCACGGCGGCCGTCACGCGCGTATAAATATTGATGGGCGTGTTGGCGACGCCGATGGTTGGCTCGCCGTCGCGCCCGCGCCCCAGGCCCACGTTGTCCACGGCGGCCATCGCCACCGGTCCAAGCAGCGCCGCGCACAGCAGCGCCAGGCGTGCGATGGTCAGGCCAAGGCGCCCTTGGAAAACCCGACTAAGCAGGGGGATGTAGAAGGTCGTTCGAGTCATAAACCTGGGGTCGATGGGGGGTGTGGGCCCAGCGGCAAATGCCGCACATAGCAATCCGAGAGCCAGCCTCTGTCCACTCTACGACCCTCGGTATTCCGAGGATTTCAGCGCCCTGCCCAAGGGGTAGCGCCCGCCCCATCCGAACCACGGATCCAGTTTCCGGAAACTGGACCGGCTCGCGCCTCCAAGCGGGCAACCCACCAGGTCGGCTGACGCGTCAAACCAGGACGCTGACGCGTCAGCCGGGACGCAAGGGCATGGCCCACCGCCAACAAAAAAGGGCCCTCCTTTCGGAGAGCCCTTGGGCGACGCGGTGGGCGCTCGGCCCGGCGCGTTAGAAGATTTCCTCGAGCCACTCGCGCATGCGGCCCTTCACCTTCTTGTACACGTTCTCCTCGCGGATGCGGAACATGCGCCGGTCCAGGTGGCGGGCGCCGTAGACGACCAGGCCCACGCCGGTGGCGTACATGGGGCTCTTCACCACATCCACCAGACCGCCGATGCCACGCGGCATGCCGCGGCGAACGGGCAGGCCCAGGACTTCCTCGGCCAGCTCCGGCATGCCGGCCAGCAGCGTGGAGCCACCCGTAATCACCACGCCCGAGGCCAGCAGGTCCTCGTAGCCGCACTTCTGGATTTCGCGGTGCACGAGCTGGAAGATTTCCTCCACGCGCGGCTCCAGGATTTCGCAGAGAATCTGCCGCCCGAGCACGCGGGGCTGACGGCCCCCGACGCTGGGCACTTCAATGGTGTCGTCCTTGTTGATGAGCGACGACAGCGCGCAGCCATACTTCTGCTTGATGCGCTCGGCCTCGTGCGCGGGCGTGCGCAGGCCAATGGCGATGTCGCTGGTGAGGTTGTTGCCGCCCAGCGCAATCACCGCCGTGTGGACGATGGAGCCGCCAGAGAAGATGGCGATGTCCGTCGTGCCGCCGCCGATGTCGACGAGGCACACGCCCAGCTCCTTCTCGTCCTCGCCCAGCACCGCCTCCGCGCTGGCCAGCGGCTGAAGGACGATGTCGGAGACGTTGAGCCCGGTGCGGTTGGCGCACTTGACGATGTTCTGCGCGCTGGACACCGCGCCCGTGACGATGTGGACCTTGGCCTCCAGCCGGACGCCCGCCATGCCCAGGGGCTCCTTGATGCCGCCCTGGTCGTCGATGATGAACTCCTGCGGGAGGACGTGGATGACCTCCCGGTCCAGCGGAATCGCCACGGCCTTGGCCGCGTCGATGACGCGGGCGATGTCCGCCTCGCGGACCTCCTTGTCCTTGACGGCGACGATGCCCTGGGAATTGAAGCCCTTGATGTGGCCTCCGGCGATGCCCGTGTAGACGTGGGAAATCTCCGCCCCCGCCATGAGCTCCGCTTCTTCCACCGCGCGGCGGATGGAAGAGACGGTCGCCTCGATGTTCACCACCACGCCCTTGCGCAGACCCTTCGACGGATGCGTACCGATGCCGATGATGTCGATGCCGCTGTCGGTCAGCTCTCCGACGATGGCGCAGATCTTCGTCGTGCCGATGTCGAGGCCGACGATGATCTCCCCCGACTTCTGCTTCGCCATGACAACCCTCCCAGGCCCCCCACTCTCGTGAAAGGGGCGCGTCCTCTTACCGCATCGAAGCCCCGCTCCTCTCGGACGCGGGGCTCGAAATCTTCACCGCCACCCAGCCGGGCCGGGCACGGTTATCCAGGTGAATGATCTCCGCTGCAAGCCCCCTCGCACCCAGTTCGCGCCGGACACGGGCAAGACGTTGCAGCTTGACCTCTGAATCTCCTTCACCCAGGCGCACTTCCTGCCCGGACGCCGTCACCAGCGCCAGGCTCTGCGCCTCCAGGCGGACCTCCGACAACTGTTCGGCCTTCTCGGGTGACAGCCGCGCGTACGCGCTGGCCACCGTCAACGCCGAACGCAGGCGCTCCCGCGCCGCCGCCGGGTCCGCCACATAACCTTCCCGGTCCAGGCCCGTCACCAGGGGCAAGTCCAGTCCGTCCCCGGGCGTCACCCGCTTGAAGGGCTCGCCCTCCTCGTCCAGGACGTACAGCTCCCCCAGCACCGCCATGGCCACCGGCACGTGCTCCGTCACCTCCACCGACACGCGGTTGGGGAACCGGCGCGTCACCTCCACCGTGCGCAGCCAGGGGTGCTGGTGCATGGCGCGCTCCAGCGCGTCCACATCCAGCTTCCACAGATTCTGCCCCTTCGTCAGCGCCGCCAGCCGCAGCAGCTCCACCCGGGAGGCGCGCTGGAGGCCGGAGAAGGACACCGCCTCCAAATCGAAGCGCGGCGACGTCAGCGCCCACTCCCGCAGCGCCACCCCACCC
>NZ_JAAIYB010000672.1 GCF_010894475.1 Myxococcus vastator | reverse complement strand
AGGGAGGTCGTCGTGAAGGCCGGGAGGGGCCTCTGCGTTGATTTCGTGTGGGGGACATTGCGTGGGCCGGGTTCCGCTTTACTCTGAGCCGCTGCGTGGTGGGCGGCCTGCCGAGTGGAAGTTTCGGCGGACGCACGTGGTTTCCATACGTTTCTCCCTTACACCTCCAGGGATTTCCCTTCACTCGCCGCCGTCCTTCGAGGATTCTCCGGCGAGAGAGCCGACCGAATGATCGAATGGACGCTGAAGAAACTGATTGGGACCAAGAACGAGCGTGAGCTCAAGAAGGCCCACGCGAAGGTCGCCCGGGTCAATGAGCTGGAAACCCGCATGCGCGCCCTCAAGGACGAGGACTTCGTCTCCGAGACGAACCGCATGCGGCAGGAGATCCAGAACGGCCGTTCGCTGGACGACCTGCTCTTCGAGGCCTTTGCCATCACCCGCGAGGCGGCGCGCCGCGTCATCGGCCAGCGTCACTACGACGTGCAGCTCATTGGCGGCATGTTCCTCCACGAGGGCTGCATCGCGGAGATGCGCACCGGTGAAGGCAAGACGCTGACGGCGACGCTGCCCACCTACCTCAACGCGCTGTCCGGCCGGGGCGTGCACGTCGTCACGGTGAACGACTACCTGGCCCGCCGCGACGCGGAGTGGATGGGCCGCGTGTACCGCTTCCTGGGCATGACGACGGGCTGCGTGCTGCACGAGCTGAACGACAAGCAGCGGCAGGACTCGTACCGCTCGGACATCACCTACGGGCAGAACAACGAGTTCGGCTTCGACTACCTGCGCGACAACATGAAGTTCCGCCTGCAGGACTACGTCCAGCGCGAGCTGAACTTCGCCATCGTCGACGAGGTGGACTCCATCCTCATCGACGAGGCCCGCACGCCGCTCATCATCTCCGGCCCCACCGAGGACAGCACCGACAAGTACTACCGGGTGGACCAGGTCATCCCCGGGCTGGTGCCGGACCAGGACTACACCCTGGATGAGAAGCACCGCTCCGTGTCGCTCACGGATGACGGCATCGAGAAGCTCCAGAAGCGGCTGGGCGTGGGCAACCTCTACGACCCGGGCGAAATCGAGATGCTGCACCACGTGGACCAGGCCCTGCGCGCGCACACGCTCTACAAGCGCGACAAGGACTACGTGGTGAAGGACGGCGAGGTCGTCATCGTCGACGAGTTCACCGGCCGCCAGATGCCGGGGCGCCGCTGGTCCGACGGCCTTCACCAGGCCATCGAGGCCAAGGAAGGCGTGAAGATCGAGAACGAGAACCAGACGCTCGCGACCGTCTCGTTCCAGAACTACTTCCGCATGTACTCCAAGCTGGCCGGCATGACGGGCACGGCGGACACGGAGGCGGAGGAGTTCGCCAAAATCTACAACCTCGACGTGCGCGTCATCCCCACCAACCGTCCGCCCATCCGCAAGGACCTGCAGGACGTGGTGTACAAGACGGAGCGCGAGAAGTTCGAGGCGGTGGCGGCGGAAATCGAGGAGCTGCACAAGGCGGGGCAGCCGGTGCTCGTGGGCACGGTGTCCATCGCCAAGAGCGAGGTGGTGGCCAGCTTCCTCAAGAAGCGCGGAATCCCCCACAACGTCCTCAACGCCAAGCAGCACCAGCGCGAGGCGGACATCGTCGCGCAGGCCGGCCGCAGGGGCGCCGTCACCATCTCCACCAACATGGCCGGCCGTGGAACGGACATCCTCCTGGGCGGCAACGCGGAGGTCCTGGCCAAGTCGTCCATGGGCCCGCCGCCCGAGCCGCCCACGTCGGCCCCGGAGGGGCAGCCGCTGGACCTGACGGCCTACGAGGCGGAGCTCGCGGCGTGGGAGCAGAAGCTCGCCGACACCAAGGCGAAGCTCGAGGAGCAGACGAAGAAGGAGCGCGAGGAGGTCCACGGCGCCGGCGGCCTCTTCATCATCGGCACCGAGCGCCACGAGTCACGCCGCGTGGACAACCAGCTGCGTGGCCGCGCCGGCCGCCAGGGTGACCCGGGTGGCAGCCGCTTCTTCCTGTCGCTGGAGGACGACCTGATGCGCATCTTCGGGTCCGAGCGCATCCAGGGCCTGATGGAGCGGCTGGGCATGGAGGAGGGCGAGGTCATCGAGCACGTGTGGCTGTCACGTGCCATTGAAGGCGCCCAGAAGCGGGTCGAAGGCCACAACTTCGACATCCGCAAGAACCTCCTCGAGTACGACGACGTGATGAACCAGCAGCGCCGCACCATCTACAAGCTGCGCCGCCAGGTGCTGGCCGCGGGCGCGGGCGTGCCGCTGGTGGAGTACGACGAGGATCCGAAGACGCGCATCAAGACGCGCTCCGAGCGGACGGTCAGCTGGGCGGACTTCCGCGAGCTGATTCTGGACTCGATGGAGGACGTCATCGTGTCCCTCACCGACACCTACGCGCCCACCCGCGGCGTGGAGGGCTGGGACATGGCCGCGCTCCAGCAGGGCGTGAAGGAGACCTTCAACCTCGAGATGAACTTCGAGGGCGTGGGCAACCGCGAGGAGCTCCAGGAGCACATCTACAAGGCGGCGGAGAAGATCTTCCAGGCGCGCGACGAGGAGTTCGGCGAGAACTTCATGCGCTTCCTCCAGTACAACTACCTGGCGACCATCGACCGGCTCTGGAAGGACCACCTGCTGGCCATGGACCACCTGCGCCAGGGCATTGGCCTGCGCGGCTACGGCCAGAAGGACCCGAAGCAGGAGTACAAGAAGGAGGGCTACCAGGGCTTCATCCAGATGCTCTCCGCCATCAAGGCGCAGTTCGTCACCCAGCTCATGCACGTGCAGCCCCGCTCCGCCTCCAGCGCGGCGGAGGAGGCCGCCCGCATCCAGCGCCAGCTCGCGCAGCAGCAGCAGAAGGCGGTGGCGGGACGCGCCACGGCGGACGGCAAGCTGGATGAGGGCTCGGTGGCCGCGGCGGCTCGCCCGGCGGGGGCCAGCAAGCCGGCGGTGGGCCGCAATGACCCCTGCCCCTGCGGCAGCGGCCGTAAGTACAAGAAGTGCCACGGCGCCTCGGAGGCCAGCGTCTAGGACGCCGGCTGTCTGACAGGTCACCGTGCGGGACGCCGGCGCGGCGCCACCCCCTGGGAAGGCACCGCGCCGGTGCCGTGCTGGCGGGGCAGGAGGGCCTCGCTGGGACGGGAGGAGGGCGGGGGAGCGGCGGGTGCCGTCCCTGCCCGGA
>NZ_JAAIYB010000671.1 GCF_010894475.1 Myxococcus vastator | reverse complement strand
GACACCACCCCCACCCCTGACTCCGCCACCTGCCGGGCGAAGCGCCGCGCGAACGGGAGGAAGCCCTGGTCCGGGTGACGGCTGCCTACCATGGCCAGCCGGCGCCGCGGCAGCCCCGGCACGCCCCGGTAGAAGAGCACCGGCGGCGCATCCTCCACCTCGGCCAGCCGCGCGGGATAGGCCGCCTGCCCCTGGAACGCCACCTTCATGCCCGACGTCCGGCAGGCGTCCCACACCCGCCCCGCCACCGGGGCCAGGCGCTCCACGGAGGCGAGCCTGCGACGAACCTGTGAGGAAACCGGCGCCTGGGACACCCAGTCTCGCACCGGAGTCGCGGCGAGCGGCGCCAGGCCTCCGTCCGCGAACGCGCGCAGGGCGGCCAGCGTCCTCGGCCCCAGGCCGGGAACGGCCCAGAGCGCGAGGCATGCTTGCTGCTCCGCCGTGAGGCTGTCCGTCTCAGCGTCCGCCATACCCGTCCCCCGCTCGATACCCACCTATATAGAAGGTGGGGCCGCTGGGAGGGGCGCGACACATAAACACCGGACCGCCACCGGTCAAGCACTCAGCCCCTCCATCCGAGGGGCGCATTGCACTTTTCCTGCCGCTGCTCAGCGGCTGGCCGAGGGCGACGAGCCCGGGGCCATGTAGGCGCGGTCGCCGGGGACCATTTCCTCCAGGGAGCGCGTCATGAGGCAGTTGGAGGTGCGCTCCTTGACCTCGGTCACCATGCACGCGCCGATGTTCCGCCAGGGGTAGGCCTGCTCCTCCTTGGACGGCTTGCGCACGTCGTGGCCCAGCACGTGGCGGGACGGGTCGCCCTTGCGGAGGATGGTGAAGGTGTTGCCCAGCTCCACGCCGTCCGCGCTGCCCTTGTCCACGACGATGCTGTGGTTCTCACCCAGCACGGTGAGGTACGGCACCAGCGCGGTGATGACGGTGCCGTCCACCTGCTTCGTGTTCGGCTTCGGCGCCACGCGCTCGGTGAGGCGCTCACCCACGGGGCCCACCAGGTCGCCACGCTCGATGCCGTCCCAGGTGTCCATGATCTGCGCGGTGACGATGCCGTCGCCCACGCGCTGCACGCGCAGGGTGCCCACGAAGTCGGTGAGGTAGCCCAGCGGGCGCCCGGTCGCCGGGTGCTTCACGGCCTGGGTGGTGTGGTAGACGACGTAGCGGTCCCCCACCTTCACGTCCCCCTTCCGCTTGAAGCGCACGTAGACGCTGTCCGGGAAGGAGAGCATCACCGCGTTGGAGGGCGAGCCTTCGATGCGGCCGGCCTCGTCCAGCTCGCGCTGGGTGACGAAGCCCTGCGTCGTCACGGGGACGGAGCCGGCCACGTCGTAGCCAATCTTGCCCGTCACGGTGACCTGGTCGTTGGAGGCGAACTCCGTCGGAGCCGTGATGTCGCCCTCGTCGACCACCATCTCCGTCACCTGGGTGGGGACCTCCTCGCCCGCGGCGAAGAAGCGCACCTGGTTGCCGGGGTAGATCCAGTGCGGGTTGGCGATCTCCGGGTTGTAGGACCAGACCTTGGGCCAGTACCAGGGGCTGCCCAGGTAACGCTGGGACAAGTCCCACAGCGTGTCACCCGACTCCACGGAGTGGACCTCACCGGGCGCGCTCTCACGGCCCCGGGGCGCGCCGGGCGGAATGGCGACGGAGGTCGGCGGCGCGGAGTCGGGCGCCTCGTCCATCACCTCGGCGCCGTCCATCTCACCGCCCGTGTCCTGCTCTTCCTCGTTCTCCTGCTGGGCGTACGCGGTGGGCGCGACGGCGAGGCTCAACAGCAGCGAGGTGAGAATCCGGGAGCGCATCGCGGGACGTCCTTTCGAAAGAAGCATCACTGGGGGATCGCGGCGAGCCGCTGTTCCGCCTGGGTAGCAGCCGCCGTCCCCGGGAACTGGGTGACGACGCGGGTGTAGAGCACCTTGGCATCCGCGGCCTGGTTGAGCCGCATCCGGCACTCGGCGAGCCGGAGCATGCCGTCCAGCATGGCGTCCCCGGCGGGATACGTGTTGATGAGCCGCTCGAACGTCTGCGCGGCCCCGTTGAACTCGTTGAGGCCAATCTGCCCCAGCCCGCTGAAGTAGAGCGCGTTGTCGGCGCGCGGGTGACGCGGGTTGTCGTCGGCGAAGCGACGCAGCTTCTCCACCCCGCCCTCCACGTTGCCGGTGCGGAGCATGTTGACGGCCTTGTCGAACTCCGCGTCGAGCACGTCGGGGTCCTGCTGCGCCCCCGCGTCCTCGTTCGACGCCACCAGGGTCGCGGCGGGCCCTTCCTCCGGCGCGGGGCTGATGAACATCTCCATCTGCTCGTCGTCCGGCTCCAGCACCGCCACGGCGGTGGGCAGCTTCGGCGCGGGCTCATGGCGCGGCTTGAGCTTCACCACCGCCAGCTCCGGCGTGGCGACCAGCGACGCCTCGGCGGACGCCTCCACCTTCACCGGGATGGGGCGCGCTGGCGGGCGCTCACCGGAAGCCCCCGCGCGCGACACGGCGTCATGCGCCTCCAGCCGGGCCACCCGCTCCACCAGGCGCTCCTGGGACGCGCGCAGCGTGCGCAGCTCGGAGCGCAGCGCGCTCACCTCCGCCTCCGAGGAAGCGGTGGTGGCGCAAGCACCCAGCGCACACAGGGGCGCGGCGGCGAGCAGACGGAAGATGACGGAGCGCGCGGGCACGGGCCTTCTTCAGCAGAGGGGTCCCCCCGAGGATAGGAAGGCCCGTCGGAGAGCGTCAAGAAATCGGCCCCCCACACCGGGTGGCTAGAAGCGGTGTACCACGTAATTGAGGTGCCGCCCCGTCCGCCCCGCGTCCCGCCGGTGGGAGAAGAAGCGCGTGGGTTCACACGCGGTACAGGCCTGTAGCACGTCGACATGGGCCGGCTTGAGCCCCGCCCCCACCAACGTCCGGCGCACTGCGCGGGTCAGGTCCAGCCGCGGCCTTCCTTCCACCCACCGCACCACGTCCTCCCCGAAGCGCGCGCTGAAGCGCCGCGCCAGCTCCTCCGACACCTCGTAGCAACAGACCTGAATCGCCGGGCCCACCGCCGCCAGCAGCCGCTCCGGCCTCGCACCGCGGGCCACCAGCACCTCCACGGCGCGCGCGCTGATGTCCGCGTCCGTGCCGCGCCAGCCGGAGTGCACCGCCGCCACGCCGCGCCCGTCCGGGTCCACCAGCAGCACCGGCACGCAGTCCGCCGTGCCCACCGCCACCC
>NZ_JAAIYB010000670.1 GCF_010894475.1 Myxococcus vastator | reverse complement strand
GACCTGCTCGGCATCGCCGCCACCGGCACCGGCAAGACGGCCGCCTTCGCCCTGCCCCTGCTCAACCGGGTGGAGCCCGGCGCCTGCCGCCCCAACACCACGTCCGCGCTGGTGCTGGTCCCCACGCGCGAGCTGGCCATGCAGGTCTCCGAGGCCATCCACCGCTACGGCCAGAAGCTCGGCATCACCGTGCTGCCCCTGTACGGCGGGCAGGTCATCGGCCAGCAGCTCCGCGTCCTCAAGCGCGGCGTGGACGTCGTCGTCGCCACACCGGGCCGCGCGCTGGACCACCTGCGCCGCGGCACGCTGCAGCTCGATGACGTGCGCGTCGTCGTGCTCGACGAGGCCGACGAGATGCTCGACATGGGCTTCGCCGAGGACCTGGAGGCCATCCTCTCCGGCACGCCCGAGGACCGGCAGACGGCCCTCTTCTCCGCCACCCTCCCGCCGCGCATCGCCAGCATCGCCGAGCGTCACCTGCACGAGCCCGTGCGCGTGAAGATCGCCCGCGAGAAGGTGGAGCAGGGGGAGATTCCCCGCGTCCGCCAGACGGCCTACGTCGTCCCGCGCGCCTTCAAGATCGCCACCCTGGGCCGTCTGCTCGACGTGGAGTCCCCCACCGCCGCCATCATCTTCTGCCGCACGCGCACGGAGGTGGATGACCTCACCGTGTCCCTGAACGGCCGCGGCTGGCGCGCCCACGCCCTGCACGGCGGCATGACGCAGGAGCAGCGCGACCGCGTCATCAAGCAGCTCAAGTCCCAGGGCACCGACCTGCTCGTGGCCACCGACGTCGCGGCGCGCGGCCTGGACATCCCCCGCCTGTCCCACGTCGTGAACTTCGACGTGCCCAACGCGCCCGAGGCCTACGTGCACCGCATCGGCCGCACGGGCCGCGCTGGCCGCGAGGGCGTGGCCATCACCCTGGTGGAGCCCCGCGAGCACCGGCTGCTGCGCAACATCGAGCGCGTCACCGGGCAGCGCATCGAGGTGGCCACCGTGCCCACCGTCGCGGACATGCGCGAGAAGCGGCAGGAGCTGCTGCGCGCATCCCTGCGCGAGACGCTGGTGGCCGGTGAGTACGACTCCCTCCGCAACGTGGTGGAGAGCCTGGCCAGCGAGTTCGACGCCATGGACATCGCCGCCGCCGCCGTGAAGCTCCTCCATGAGGCCCAGGACGAGGGCCGCGACTCGGAGGAGACGGAGATTCCCGTCGTCGCGCCGCCGCAGGAGCGCACGGGCAAGTTCAGCGCGCCCCCGGGGCGCTCAGGCCGCCCGGAGCGGAGCCCGAAGGCCCGCGGCGTCCCGCCGACGTGGGACGTCACCCGCCTGTGGATTGGCGCCGGCCGTCACGCCGGCATTCGCCCCGCCGACCTGGTGGGCGCCATCGCCGGTGAGGCGGGCGTCGAGTCCTCCAAGATTGGCGCCATCCAGATTGGCGACAGCTTCTCGCTGGTCGAGGTGCCGGAGTCCGAGGCCAACCGCATCATCGCCGCGCTGAAGAACGCCACCCTGCGCGGCAAGAAGGTGCTCGTCCGCAAGGACCGGAACTGACGTTCCGGCTCGGAGGGAAATGCTCGCCTCGTGAGTGGGAGGGTGACGACCGAACCCGCCACGCTCGCGAGGAGGGCTGAAATCCGTCAGGCCGCCGACTCGGACTGCGCGGCGGCTTCTTCCCCAGGCTCGGTGTTCGTCCGGCGCCGGGGAAAGAACCGGCGCCACGACAGCGCGAAGCCCGTGTAGACGAGGAACACGCCACCCAGCGACGCGATGGCGGCCACCAGCTGGCCCCAGAGCCCCAGCGCCTCGCCGGTGTGCAGGAAGCGCAGCCAGGTGCGCAGCTTCCGGCCGCTGTTGTAGTCCGCGTACGTCTCCTGCTTCGCCACCTCGCCCGAGAAGGGGTTGAGGGACACCTGCTTGGAGGAGAACAGCGGCCACGCATCCGCCTCGCGGAGGGTGACCGTCACCGCGTCCACGCCCTCCTTCCCGCCACCCGCTCCGCCGCCCAGGCGCAGCGTCGCGGACGACCAGGTGGGCGACGTCCGCTGCGCTTCGGCGATGAGGACATCCAGCGGCTTGCGCGGCGTCTCCTCCGCGGGCGTTGGGACTTTCACCGTCGCCGAGCCCTTCCTCGCCGGCGCCTCATTGCCCGTCATGGTGAAGACCAGGCTGGACGCCCACTTGTACGAGATGACCATGCCCGACGCCGTGAGCACGATGAGCACCGGCAGCGACCAGAAGCCGATGACGTTGTGCCAGTTCCAGTCGCGCGCCTTGCCCTTCAGCCCGCGCCGGAACCACAGCGACGGCCGCATCGCGCGCAGCGTCCACTTGCGCGGCCACCACAGGTACAGGCCGGAGATGGCCAGGAAGAGGAACACCGCGTTGCTCGCGCCGGTGATGGCCTTGCCCACCGCGCGGTTGTCACCGCCAGCGGCCAGCCACCGGTGAAGCCCCACGTTCCACTGGAAGAAGCCGCGCAGGCCCGTCGCGCCATTCCCCAGCACCTCGCCGGTGTAGGGGTTGACGTAGCGCACCGCGCCCCGGCCGATGCTCACGAGCACCGCGGACGTCGGCTCCGGATACACCGTCACCCCGGAGGGCTGCCCCTCCGAGCCTGACGCGCGGACGCGTTCAACCAGCTCCTCCACGGGGAGCCGAGGCGCGCCCGGAGCCGGGAGCTGCACCGTGCGGACCTCCCGCTCCGCCCATTCGATGAGCTGCTTCTCGAAGGCGATGACCACGCCCGTGAAGGACATGATCGCAATCACCAGCCCGGTGGCGACACCGACGATGAGATGAATCCAGAAGAGGATGTTTCGAAAGGTGCGCACCAAGCTCACCTCAGTGAGAAATCCACCGGAATGTCGATCATGACGCGCGCCAGCCGCCCCGAACGGCCCAGCGCGGGCGTGAACCGCCACTGGTTGACGGCGGCAATCGCCGCGGCGTCCAGGGCGGGCACGGAGCGCATCACCTGGGTGTGCGCCTCCTCCACCCGGCCGTCCGTGCCGACGATGACCCGTACGACCACCTTCCCCTGGATGTTCCGCTGCTTCGCCAGCCGGGGGTAGCGCGGCCTCACCTGCTTGAGGACCGTGGGGGGCCGCATCACCTGCTTCAGCGTCAGCGCGTCGCCCGTGCCGCCAATGGCCGTTGACCCGACGATGCCACCCTGCGTTCCACCCACGAGGCCGCCAACCACGCCCCCCACCACTCCGCCCACCGCGGACACCTCACTGC
>NZ_JAAIYB010000066.1 GCF_010894475.1 Myxococcus vastator | reverse complement strand
GGGCGGGGCGCGAAGGTGACGTCACGGGTGAGCCATCCTCTCCCATCCGCCGGACGTTTTCTTGAGGCGTGCACCCACACCTCTACACTCCGGGGCCATGTTGCGACCTGTTGCACTCGTCCTGCTCCTGCTGCTCCCGTCGGGCGCGCTCGCCGTGGAGACCCTGCGCATCGCCATCGAGGACGCGGGCAGCGCGGTGCGCGTCAGCGGCCGGGGGCTTGCGTCCGGTCCCGACAGCGAGGAGGCCACCTTCGCCCCCATCACCTCGGGACAGGCGAACATCCGCCGCAAGGGTGGCCGCATCGAGGTCAACGGCACACCCGTGGAGGGGGACTCCGTCCGCTTCCGCGCGGGCATGTCGGAGGCCTCGGCCGCCCCTGGCACCGAGCCCCTCAAGGCCGGCGCGGCGCAGGTCCGTGGGGATGTGGTGGTGCGCCTGCACCGCGGTGGGCTGCAGCTCATCAACGTCATTCCCCTGGAGGACTACCTCGCCGCCGTGCTGGGCAGCGAGATGCCCGTGTCCTTTCCCCTGGAGGCCCTCAAGGCCCAGGCGGTGGCCGCCCGAACCTATGCGCTCCAGAAGAAGCTGGGCGCCTACAGCAATGCGTTCCACCTGGGCAGCAGTGTGCTCCATCAGGTGTACGGCGGCGTCAACCGAGAGGACCCTCGCACCCGGGCCGCCGTCGAGGCCACGCGGGGGCAGGTGCTCACGTACGAACTGGCGCCCATCGAGGCGTACTTCCATGCTTCATGCGGCGGCCGGACGGAGTCGGGGCTCGATGCCTTGCAGCGCAACCTGCCGTACCTCCAGCCCGTCGACTGTCCCTGCGGAAGGCTGCCCGCCAGCCGCTGGACGGCGTCGCTCTCCGACGCGGACATCAAGGCGGCGCTCCACCACCCGGCCCAGGGGCTCAAAATCGCGGCCCGTACGCGGACGCGCCGGGTGACGCGCGTCACCCTGGCGGACGGTGCCTCCCTGGACGGCGTGGCGCTGCGCCGCAAGCTTGGCTACACGCGGCTCAAGAGCCTGGACTTCGACCTGGAACGCACCGAGCGCGGCTACGTGTTCACCGGTCGCGGCTATGGCCATGGAGCGGGCCTGTGTCAGTGGGGCGCCAAGGCGCTCGCCGACAAGGGCCGGGAGTACCGGGAGATCCTCTCCCACTACTACCCCGGAACCGAGCTGCAGCACCTCTACTGACGCCTCCCGCGTCCGGCGCGCTTTCCGCGACGGCATGGGGGCTGCTACAAGCGCCACCCCCGTGTCGTCCCGCCTCTCTGACTACGACTTCGCGCTGCCCGAGTCCCAGATCGCCCAGGCCCCCCTGGCCGAGCGGGACGCGTCGCGCTTGATGACCATCAGCCGCTCCAGCGGCACCTGGTCGCACCGCCGGTTCGCCGACCTCCAGGACCTGCTGCGCCCCGGGGATTTGCTCGTCCTCAACGACGCCCGCGTCATCCCCGCGCGCCTGCTGGGCCAGAAGGCTGGCACCGGTGGCCGCGTGGAGTTGCTCGTCGTGCGCCCGGCCGCCCAGGACACGCTGACCTCGGCGGCGCTCGGGAAGGCCCCCGAGTCGCTCGACTGGGTCTGTCTGGGGCAGGCCTCCAAGGGGCTCAAGCCCGGGCAGCGGGTGACGTTCGCCAGCGGCCTGGAGGCGGAAATCCAGGAGGCGCTGGGAGGAGGGGAGTACCGCGTGCGGTTCCACGCGCCCCCGGGCGCCTCGCTGGCCGCGCTGCTGGACGCGGCGGGCCGCCTGCCGCTGCCGCCCTACATCACCCGGGAGCCGGACGCCGCGGACGCGGAGCGCTACCAGACGGTGTACGCGCGCGCCTCCGGTGCCGTGGCCGCGCCCACCGCGGGCCTGCACTTCACCCAGGAGATCCTGGCCGCCCTGGACGCGCGCGGCGTGCACCGGGCGCTGGTGACGCTGGACGTGGGGCCCGGCACCTTCCTGCCGGTGCGGGAGGACGACCTGGACAAGCACCACATGCACCCGGAGCGCTACACCATTCCGGAGGCCACCGCGAAGGCCATCAACGCGGCGCGCGCGGAAGGCCGGCGCGTGGTGGCGGTGGGCACCACCGTGGTCCGCACCCTGGAGTCCGCCACGGACGCGGAGACGGGGCGACTGCGCGCGGGCCCCGGCGAGACGACCCTCTTCATCCGTCCCGGCTTCGCCTTCCGCCAGGTGGACCTGCTGCTCACCAACTTCCACCTGCCGCGTTCCACGCTGGTGGTTCTGGTGAGCGCGCTGCTCGGGCGGGAGCGCACGCTGGAGGCCTACGCGGAGGCGGTCCGCGCGGGTTACCGGTTCTTCAGTTACGGCGACGCCATGCTGGTGTCGGAGTGAACGCCATGGGCGAGCAGCAGGAAGCGAAGCAGTCAGGTGGCAAGGGCGACACCCGCGTGGAGCCGGGCATGGTCCGCTTCGAGCTCCTTCACGAGGACGCGTCGGGGACGAAGGCCCGCCGGGGGCGGCTGCACACGCCGCACGGCCCCGTGGAGACGCCCATCTTCATGCCCGTGGGCACCGTGGGCAGCGTCAAGGGCGTGGGGCCGGACGACCTGCTCACGCTGGACGCGCAGATCATCCTCGGCAACACCTACCACCTGATGCTGCGCCCCGGCGAGGCGCTGGTGGGGGAGCTGGGCGGCCTGCACCGCTTCGTGTCGTGGAACCGGCCCATGCTCACCGACAGCGGCGGGTTCCAGGTGTTCAGCCTGTCCGGGAAGCGCAAAATCACCGAGGAGGGCGCCGCCTTCCAGTCGCACCTGGACGGCGCGCGGCACTTCCTCACGCCCGAGCGCTCCATCGACATCCAGGAGACGCTGGGCGCCGACGTCATCATGGCCTTCGACGAGTGCCCGCCCTCCACCGAGGACCGGGCCTACCTGGAGGCCTCGCTGGCCCGCACCACCCGCTGGCTGCACCGGTGCGTGAAGGCGTGGAGCCGCGAGCGCTCGTCGCTCTTCGGCATCGTCCAGGGCGGCCTGCACGAGGACTTGCGCAAGCGCCACGCCGAGGAGGTGTGCGCGGTGGACCTGCCCGGCTACGCCCTGGGCGGCTACTCCGTGGGCGAGGCCCCGGAGGCCATGCATGACGGCGTGGCCTACTCCGCGCCCCTGCTGCCCCGCGACAAGCCGCGCTACCTGATGGGCGTGGGCACGCCCGTCGACCTGGTCACCTGCGTGGAGCACGGGGTGGACATGTTCGACTGCGTCCTGCCCACCCGGTGCGCGCGCAACGGCCTGCTCTTCACCTCGGAGGGCAAGGTCGTCATCCGGAACGCCGCCTACGCCAGGGACTCCCGGCCGGTGGACCCTGCGTGCACCTGCTACACCTGCCGCAATTTCAGCAGGGCCTACCTCCGGCACCTCTTCGCCGCCCAGGAGCTGTTGGCCATGCGGCTCAACACGATTCACAACCTCCACTACTTCCTGGGACTGATGGCAGAAGTCCGGCGCGCGGTGGCAGAGGACCGGTTCGCCACGTTTGCCCGGGAGTTTCGTGCCCGTGCCAAGGCGCAGGAGGCCGAACGGACCCGCGGTCGCTGACCGGGCAGATGGATTGCCCGGCTTCCCGCGTTCACTTGCTCACATGGGCCCCCCTTGCTAAGAGGGCCCCCTTTCGGATGGGTTCCTCGGACAGAATGGGGGGCCTCCCATCCCAAGCTTTCCTCAACCGACGAGGCAGTGTGTGGCTGAGAGCTTTCTGATTCTGGCGCAGGCCGGCGGTGGCAATCCGCTCGGCACCCTGGGCTTCCTGGTCATCCTGGTGGGCATCATGTACTTCGTGATGATCCGCCCGCAACAGAAGCAGCTGAAGGAGCACCGTGCGCTGCTCTCCGCGCTGAAGAAGGGTGATGAGGTCGTCACTTCCGGGGGCATCCTCGGGAAGATCCATCTCGTGGAGGAGCGCACCGTGATGCTGGAGGTCTCCAGCGGCGTGCGCCTCCGCGTGCTCAAGACGGCCATCAGCGCCAGGGGCGGGTTGGCGGAAGGCCCGCCCGCGGCCACCGCGACGGTGGCCGGCGAGAAGAAGGAGGAGAAGTAATGGACCGCGGCTGGTGGTGGAAGTTCGGGCTCATTGTCGCGGTGACGCTGGGCTCCATCTGGTTCCTCATCCCGACGTACTACTCGCTCGTCGTGCTCGACCGGGACCAGCGCAACAACCTGGCCGTGCTCGAGGAGCGGATGCCGAGCTGGGCGCCCCCCGCGAAGTACCGCCTGAACCTGGGGCTGGACCTCCAGGGTGGCATCCACATGGTGATGCGGGTGGACACCAAGACGGCGCTCCAGAAGCGGACCGAGCGCCGCGCGCAGCAGATTGTCAATTACGTCAATGACAAGAAGCTGGGCGAGGTGACGGCGGACACGGACCCGGAGCAGCTCGAGGTCACGTTGACGGCCAAGGACCCGGCGACGATGGACGCCATCCAGAAGGAGGTCCTGGCCACCTTCACGGACTTCACGGAAGTCAGCCGCAGCGGCGGCACGCTGGTGCTGGTCCAGGACGAGACCCAGGCCAACTTCTTCCGCGAGGAGGCGGTGGACCAGGCGATGCTCGTCATCCGGCGCCGCATCGACAAGTGGGGCGTGGCGGAAGTGGACGTGCGCAAGCTGGGCTCCGACTCCATCCAGATTTCGCTGCCGGGCCGCAGCAACGCGGAGCAGGCGAAGGAGCTGGTGGGCACCACCGCGCAGCTCGAGTTCCGGATGGTGGATGACACCAACCCGCAGTTCTTCGCGCAGCTCCTGCAGGCGACGCCGCCGCCCGAGGGCAGCAACATCACGCTGACGACGGAGGGCGGCTTCCCGCAGCTCCAGGCCCCCACGCGCGAGGCCATCATCCAGTACACGAAGGACAAGGTGCCGGAGAACCGGGTGGTGCTCACCGAGTGCATCGCCAACCCGGTGAAGAAGGACGAGTGCACCTCGTACCGCTCCTACCTGCTGGACAAGAGCGTGCCGCTGACCGGTGAGAGCCTGGCGGGCGCGGATGCCAGCATCAGCCAGCTCAACGAGCCGGAGGTGAACATCTCCTTCGACCCCGCGGGCGCGCGCGAGTTCGAGCGGCTCACGGAGGCCGGTGTCGGCCGCCGCATGGCCATCGTCCTGGACGACAACGTGCAGACGGCGCCGAACATCAACGAGAAGATCAGCGGCGGCTCGGCCCGCATCACCATGGGCCGCATGGGCGGCCGCACCTTCGAGGAGTGGCTGGGCGAGGCCCAGACGCTGGCGCTGGTGCTGAAGGCGGGCGCGCTGCCGGCCCCGGTGACGGTGGGGGAGATTCGTCAGGTGGGCGCCAGCCTGGGTGACGAGCTCATCCGGAAGGGTGGCCTGGCGGCGGTGCTGGGCCTGGGCCTGGTCGTCCTGTTCATGGCCCTCTACTACAAGGGCTCTGGCCTCATCGCGGACGTCGCGCTGCTGCTCAACGGCCTGCTCATCCTCGCGGGACTGGCCTTCTTCAACGCCACGCTGACGCTGCCGGGCATCGCCGGCTTCGTGCTGACGCTGGGTGTGGCGGTGGATGCCAACGTGCTCATCAACGAGCGCATCCGCGAGGAGCTGGGCCACGGCAAGTCGACCCGGGCCGCGGTGGACCAGGGCTACGACCGGGCCTTCTGGACCATCTTCGACTCGCACGTGACGGCGCTCATCTCCGCCTTCGTCCTGTTCTTCACGGGAACGGGCCCGGTGCGGGGCTTCGCCACCACGCTCATCATCGGCCTCTTGGCGTCGCTGTTCACCTCCATCACGGTGACGCGAGTCATCATGACCTACTTCGTCCACGGTCGTAACGCGAAGGTCGTCTCCGTCTGACCGGCCGGAGTCCGGGAACCGTCATGCAGATTCTCAAGAACAAGACGAACATCGACTTCATCAGCAAGCGCAAGCCCGCGCTGTTCCTCTCCACGGTGCTGAACCTGGCGATCATCGTCGGCATCGCCGCCTTCGGCTTCAACTTCGGCGTGGACTTCGCGGGTGGCACGGTGGTGGAGGTGAAGTTCGACCACCCCATCACCGCCCAGGAGGTCCGTGAGCGCGCGGACAAGGGCGGCCTGCCGGACGTCAGCGTGCAGAACATCGGCTCGGCGGACGAGAACTCCTTCCTGCTCCGCATGGGCGGCGTCACGCAGCTCAACGAGGAGAGCGGCGCCAGGGGCCAGGCGGCCCTGGAGGCGCTGGGGGGCGTGCGCAACGTCTACTCGGACCTGGCCAACGGCATCATCCGCTTCCGCGCGGCGCAGCCCATGGACTCCGACGCCGTCAAGAAGGCGGTGGAGTCGGCGGGCATCGGCGTGCAGGAAGTGCGTGATTTGGGCGAGGCCCAGGGCGGCGCGGGCTACGACTACCAGGTGGTGGCCAGCGGCATGGCGGACCGCGTGTTCGCCGCGCTCAACGCCGGACTGGAGAAGCCGGACTTCGAGCAGCGCCGCGTGGACTACGTCGGTCCGCAGGTGGGCAAGCAGCTGCGCAACCGCGGCATCATGGCGCTGCTGTACTCGATGATCGCCATCCTCATCTACGTGGCGTTCCGGTTCGACTTCAAGTTCGGTCCGGGCGCGCTCGTGGCCATGGTCCACGACGTCATCATGGTGTCGGGCTACTACCTGGTGAGCCGGCGCGAGTTCAACCTGACGGCCATCGCGGCGCTGCTGACGGTGGTGGGCTACTCCGTCAACGACACCATCGTCATCTACGACCGCATCCGCGAGGACATGGCCAAGTTCCAGGGCAAGCCCTTCATCGAGGTCATCAACATCGCCATCAACGACACGCTGGGCCGCACCATCCTCACCTCCGGCACCACGGCGTTGTCGCTCATCGGCCTGCTCATCTTCGGCGTGGGCGAAATCTTCGACTTCGCCATGGCGATGCTGGTGGGCATCGTGGTCGGTGTGTACTCGACCATCTACATCGCCAGCCCGCTGACCATCTGGCTGGACGAGCGCGCCGCGGCGAAGGAAGCCCGTCAGCGCGCCAGCGGCGACGTGGACCACCAGCAGCCGAACGCCGCGTGAGCCTCCCACCCCCGAGGCCTTCCTTCCGTTGAGGGAGGCCTCGCACGCTGGACACGGCCAGGGCCCTCTTCCTTCACGGGAAGCAGGGCCCTGGGTGTTTCAGGGCACCTGTCAGAAGCGCGCGCCCAGCGTGAGCGAGGCGTCCAGCAGGCCACCGTTGGTGTCCTCCACGGCGCCGTCCGCCCAGCCTTCGCTCAAGAGGACGCGGTACGTGGTCCGGAGGCCCGCGGTGAGCACGCCGCGGTTGAACTCCACGCCCGCGGCCAGCGGCACCTCCGGCACCGTGTCCGACTGGTAGAGGTCCTCCACCGGGCCGCGGATGTTCAGATGGGAGACGCCCAGGCCCGCGCCCACGAAGGGCCGGACGGTGGTGAGGAAGGGCGGTGACACCTTCACCAGCGCGCTGCCACCCTGCCGGACGAGCGAGGGCTGCTCCAGCAGGCGGCTGTCGGTGAGGCCGTTGCGCGAGCCCTCGTAGCCCACTTCGAAGCCGAGGAAGGTGGTGGGCTGGAGGTTGAGCGTCACCCCCCATGCCGGCCCCGTGCTCGTCAGGTCGCCCAGGCCTCCGGTGTAGTCACCCACGCCGCCGCGGAGGAACACGTTCAAATCGCCGCGTTTCCCATCGCGCCGCTCCTGTGCGGCCGCCGACCCCGCTGCGCCCAGCGTGGCGAATGCCAGGGCCAGCGTGGCGGCCCGGATACCTCTTGGATGCATGCTCGACCTCACTGTTTTCGGGTGTGCGTTTGAACCTGCTCACCGGCGACCGACCGTGCGTGAAGCAGCGAGCCACCATGCGTGCGCTTGGCTGAACGCATGTACAGGAGGGGAAGTGTCGGGCTCAAGGTTGGACTGTCCTGGTCAGACGTCTGAGGTACTGTCGCTTTCGTAGCCAATTCATCGAGGAGGGGTGTCGAGCGTGCGGTGGTTGCTTCCAGATGTAGTCGAGCAGGAAGTGGCGTCCCTCGTGGGGGAGTTGTCGCTGCACCCGCTCGCGGCGAAGGTGCTCCTGCACCGTGGCTACCGCACCCCTGAGTCCGCGTCGGCGTTCCTGTCGGACCGGTTGGCGGACCTGCCGGATCCGTTCCGGATGAAGGGGATGCCGGGGGCGGTGGACCGCCTCATCCGGGCGATTCGCTCGCGGGAGAAGGTGACGCTCTACGGCGACTACGACGTGGACGGCGTCTGCTCCACGTCGTTGCTGTACCTCTTCATGAAGGAGCTGGGCGTCCCGCCCGCGACGTACATCCCCCACCGGCTGGACGAAGGCTACGGCCTCAACGTCGGCGCGGTGGAGCGCATCGCCGCGGAGGGCACGCGGGTGCTGGTGACGCTGGACTGCGGCATCACCTCGGTCGCCGAAATCACCCGCGCGAAGGAGCTGGGCCTGGACGTGCTGGTGGTGGACCACCACACCGTGCCGCCCACGCTGCCGCCCGCGGTGGCGGTGCTCAACCCGCACCAGCCTGGCTGCGAGTACCCGACGAAGGCGCTGTGCGCCGCGGGCGTGGCCTTCAACTTCTGCATGGGCATCCGCAAGCGCCTGCGCGACGAGGGCTTCTTCGCCACCCGGAAGGAGCCCAACCTCCGCGCCCTGATGGACCTGGTGGCGCTGGCCACGGTGGCGGACGTGGTGCCCCTCACCGGCGCCAACCGCATCCTCGTGACGCACGGCCTCCAGGAATTGAGCGCGGGCCGCCGGCCGGGGGTGCGGGCCTTGAAGGAGGTGGCGGGCATGGACCCGGACGCCTCCGTCACCGCGGGCCAGGTGGGCTTCCGCCTGGGGCCTCGCATCAACGCGGCGGGCCGGCTGCATGACGCCTCGCTGGGCCTTCAGCTGCTGTGCTCGGAGTCACCGGAGACGGCGCGCTCGCTGGCCGCGGTGTTGGACCGCGCCAACGCGGAGCGCCAGGGCATCGAGAGCAGCATCCTCACGCAGGCGCTGGCCCAGGCGGAGTCGCTGAAGGACGCGCGCGGCCTGGTGCTGTACGACGAAGGCTGGCACCCGGGCGTCATCGGCATCGTCGCCTCGCGCGTGGTGGAGCGCTTCTACCGGCCCACCGTCATGGTGGGGGTGAAGGACGGCGTGGGGAAGGGCTCGGCGCGCAGCATCGAGGCCTTCCACCTCCACGACGCGCTCAGTGGCTGCGCGGAGCTGCTGACGCGCTTCGGCGGCCACAAGCACGCCGCGGGGCTCACCATCGACGCGGAGCGGCTGCCCGCCTTCCGGGAGGCCTTCGAGAAGATTGCCTACCAACGCCTGTCGCCGGAGGACCTCATCCCCCGGTGCCGCGTGGACGCGGTGGTGAATCCCAGCGAGCTGGACGCCCACGCCGTGGAGTCGCTCCAGCGGCTGGGGCCCTTCGGGCAGGGCAACCCGGAGCCCGTGCTGGTGCTGCGCCGGCAGGTGGCTCGCCCACGCGTGCTGCAGCCCAAGTCCGGCACGGGCCATGGCCACCTCAAGCTGGCCCTGGCGGACGCGCCGGAGCTGGACGCCATCGGCTTCAACATGGCGGACCGGGCCACGCTGGTGGATGGCCCGGTGGACCTGGCCTTCCAGGCCGGCTTCGACACGTTCCGAGGCCAGCGCAAGCTGTCGCTGCGGCTCAAGGATTTGCGCGTGGCCGCCTAGCGGCCCTGGCGCTTCACTTCAGGCGATGCCCCAGCGGACGCGGCCCGGCGTCATCAGCGCGCCGACGCGGGCCAGCTCGTTGAAGCGGAAGCGCTCCGCCTGCAATTCGAAGGCGTGGCGGCACCGCTCCGAGCAGAAGAAGTAACGGCGCTT
Organism: Myxococcus vastator; assembly: GCF_010894475.1. Classification (GTDB taxonomy): domain Bacteria; phylum Myxococcota; class Myxococcia; order Myxococcales; family Myxococcaceae; genus Myxococcus; species Myxococcus vastator. Next base: position 14,886 of record NZ_JAAIYB010000066.1, on the reverse strand, counting down.
CTTGTACTCGGCGGTGGGACGGCCCTCGGGTGTGTCCAAGGTCTTCCCACATACGGGGTCCAAGTGCTGTCCCTGTCCCTGCGCGTTCTTCATCGCTCGCCTCCCAGCCCCCAGGGGAACCCAGGTTCCCGTCCCGGTGGAATTCAGGAGCACACGGCGTGCCAGCCCCAACTCCTTGAAGTCGCAAGGATGGGACGCGGGCGAAGCGGAGAGTCGGTGGAAAAATCTTCATGGCCGCCCGCCGGAGGAGGCGCGGCGAGCGGCCGGTGAAGGCGACTTCAGAAGGCGGTGCCGACGCTGCCGCCCAGGAAGAAGTCGTTGTGGTAGCCCCGGCGGTAGCCCATGGCCTCCAGGCGGAACGCGAGGCGGAAGTTACCGGAGGCGGTCAGCCGGGGCCGGCCGCGGAAGCCCACGCCGTACTGGAGCAGCGGCTTGAGGCCGCTCACCTTCGTCTCCGCCGTGTCGATGGTGAGCGTCGACGCGGTGTACGCGACGCCGCCACCCGCCTGGGCGAAGAAGCCGAAGTCGGACTTGCCGAGCTTCAGCTCGTAGGCCGGGGCAATGGTGAAGTAGTGGAGGTGCGTCTTGCCCTGGATGAAGTCGGTGCCGTCGCTGGTGCCGCCGAACGTCCAGCGCACGTCGGCCCAGAGGGCCTCGCGCAGCGACTCGTTGTCGAGGATGCGGCCGTACTCCCAGGTGGCGCGCACGCCCAGGCCCAGGCGTGTCTCCGTGGCCCGGCCGCGCGGGCTGTCCAGGAAGAGGGCGCCGGTGATGAACTCCATGGCCACGCCCAGGTTCGGGTCGTCGAGCCCGGAGAGGGCCTTGAAGTCGTCCTCGCCGTCGTCGTGCTCCTGCTCGGAGACGCGGCGGAAGTCGTCCGTCTCGTCCACCTTGGGGCGGACCTCGTCATAGGAGCCGGCGGCGTCGTATTCGGGCGCGTCGTCCGGGTAGGCGTAGGGGTCGTCCTCGTCCTGGGCCAGGGCAGGGGCGGACAGGGCGAGGCTGCCCAGGGCGCAACGCAAGAGCCACATCTTCACGGAAGCAGTCCTCATGCTCACAAGTCCAGGCGGGGGCAGGTCGTGCCACCCGCGGCGCTGGGCGGGCACATGTTGGGGTCGGTGCCGACGAGCTGCTCACGCGGAATCTGGAGGTGGTCCATCAGCTCGTTGCAGACGGCCTCCTTCAGGCGCAGGTCGGTGACGTGGGTGATGATGGCGCTGGCGGCCACGGCCAGGGTGAATTGGGACTGGTCCGCCAGCGTGGCGCGCGCCAGCTGGTAGAGGCCGGGCGTCGTCGTGCTCTCGTCGTTGTACGAGGCGACGATGGCGCGCAGCAGCACGTCGCGCTGACCGGTGGCCTCGCCGGCCTGGTAGAGCGCGCTGGCGAGCAGGGTGCCCACCCGGTACTCGTTGCCGCTGAACGCGCTCAGGTTCTGGTTGTAGAGCTGGCTCAGCAAGGACGCGTCCATGCAGCGGTCCACGCGGGCCAGGTCCCGGTCGTCGGTGATGGGGCCGTAGACGTTGCCGTGGAAGGACGTGGAGAAGAAGCGCGAGTCACAGCCCTTGCCGCCCTGGGTCGTCTGACAGGTGGCGCCGTACGCGTGGTAGTCCGCGAGCCCCTCGTCGAAGGACTTGAGGATGTTGGCGCCCGGGCTGGCGCCGGATTGCTGCCACAGCGTGAGCGCCTCCGGGAACTGCTGGCCGTTGTAGGCCTTCAGGTTGAAGACGCGGTGCGAGTATTCGTGGGCGATGACGCCGGCGTTGATGGCCAGCGGGGCGCGCTGGAGCTGGTCGAAGGGCAGCACCAGGAACGACTCCAGCACGGAGAAGTACATGGCGTTGTCGCTCAGCGGGTCCTTGTCCACGTCCGCGAGCACGAACTCCGGGAAGTAGTACGTGGTGACGGGGTCCTTGAAGTCCGCCGCGGGGATATTGCCCACGACGCGGAAGTAATCGTAGGCGCGCTCCATGCTGTAGTACGCCGTCACCATGTTCCAGGTGTGGAAGTCCGCCGGCCACAGGACGCCGTCCTGGGAGATGTAGTTGGCGCTGACGTCACGGCCGGCGTTCTTGAGCAGCGCGTTGGCGTAGCCCTCCGGCGTGGTGGCGTTGTTCAGGTCCGGGTCCTGCGAGTCGATGACGATGCGCGCGCCTCCCTGGAGGTCGGCCACCGTGCCCTTGAGGCCGACGATGTCGGAGATGGTCTTCAGCTCCACCTCCTGGGGGACGTACTGGCCATTGCTGGAGAGCACCAGGGCGCTGACCTTGACGGGCGCGGCGGATTCGGGCGCACAGCCGGCGGCCAGTCCGAGCGCGGCGGTCGAGGCGATGACTGTTCGGAGCATGCCGCCGTTCTACTCCGGACCGCCCGGAACGTGTATTCCCCCCCGTCCGTCACCTTCGCGAGCACGGCGGGCGGGCAGCCGGTGTGCCCTGGCCTCGCGGGCGGCGCTGGAACCCGGAATCCGCCCTGAATCCGACGGTTTGAGACGGGGCCGGGGCGCTCGGACTCCTTGACGCGTTGTTTCCACGATCCGTATGGTGCCCCGCCTTCTTCCCCCTTCGAATCCAGCAGGCGGTGCCATGGCAGTCCCGTTCATCTCCGAGGTCAAGCGTACCCACACTTGCGGTCAGCTCACCGCGACCAACGTCGGCGAGGAAGTCGTCCTCTTCGGCTGGGTGCACAACCGCCGGGACCACGGCGGCGCGGTGTTCATCGACCTGCGGGACAGGGCTGGCCTCACGCAGGTGGTGTTCGAGCCGGACCACGCGGAGGCGCACGCGCTCGCCGGGAGCCTCCGGCTGGAGTACTGCGTGGGCGTGCGCGGCAAGGTCGTCTCGCGCGGGAAGAACGTGAACCCGAAGATGAAGACGGGTGAAATCGAAATCCAGGCCAGCGCCCTCACCATCTTCAACCGCTCCGAGCCGACGCCGTTCCCCGTCGAGGACAGCATCGACACGTCGGAGGAGAAGCGCCTGGCCCACCGCTTCCTGGACCTGCGCCGCGCGCCGCTCCAGCACTCGCTGATGACGCGCTCGAAGATGAACGCGCTGACGCGCTCGTACATGGTGGACCACGGGTTCCTGGAGCTGGAGACGCCCTTCATGGGCAAGTACACGCCGGGCGGCGCGCGCAACTTCCTGGTCCCCAGCCGCCTCAACCCGGGCAAGTTCTACGCGCTGGCGGAGAGCCCGCAGCTCTACAAGCAGCTCTTCATGGTGGCGGGCTTCGACCGGTACTTCCAAATCGTGAAGTGCTTCCGCGACGAGGACCTGCGCGTGGACCGGCAGCCGGAGTTCACGCAAATCGACGTGGAGATGAGCTTCGTCAACCAGGACGACATCTTCACGATGATTGAGGGTCTGCTGAAGAAGCTGTGGGGCGAGGTGCTGGGCATCGACGTCCCCACGCCCTTCATGCGGATGGACTTCTACGAGTCCATGGCGAAGTACGGCAACGACAAGCCGGACCTGCGCTTCGGCCTGGAGCACGTGGTGCTCACCGACCTGATTCGCGAGCACGGCGAGGGCGGCGGCGTCCCCATGATTTGGGAGGCGGTGCGGAACAAGGGCATCGTCAAGGCCATGGTCATCCCCGCGGAGAAGGCGATGAGCCGCGCGGAGAGCGACAAGCTGGAGGAGTTCGCCAAGCAGGCGGGCGCCAAGGGCCTGGCCCGCGCGAAGGTGGCGGACGGCGGCGAGTGGACGCAGTCCCCGCTGTCCAAGACGATCAGCCCCGCGCTGCGGCAGGCCATCAACCAGGCCGTGGGCGCGAAGACGGGCGACCTGCTCCTGTTCCAGTTCGGCAAGGAGTCGCTGGTCCACACGGTGATGGCCAACCTGCGCGTGCACGTGGCCAAGAAGCTGGGCCTGATTCCGGAGTACGGCAGCGGCGGCCAGTGGAAGTTCCTGTGGGTCGTGAACCCGCCGCTGTTCGAGTACGACGACGAGACGAACACCTGGGCGGCGGCGCACCACGCCTTCACGCGTCCGCACGACGAGGACGTGGACTTCCTGCTCACGGACCCGGGCCGGGTGAAGTGCCACCGCTACGACGTGGTGCTCAACGGCTTCGAGATTGGCGGCGGCTCCATCCGGCTGCATGACCCGAAGGTGCAGGCGGAGGTGTTCAAGGCGCTGGGCATCAGCGACGAGGACGCGCGCGCCAAGTTCGGCTTCCTGCTGGACGCGCTGAAGTTCGGCGCGCCGCCGCACGGCGGCATCGCGCTGGGCATGGACCGGCTCGTCATGCTGCTCACGGGCGCCGAGTCCCTGCGCGACGTGATTCCGTTCCCCAAGTCGAAGACGGGCACGGACCTGATGACGGGGGCTCCCGGCGACGTGGATGACCGGCAGCTCAAAGAGGTCCACGTGCGGCCGGTGCCCGTGGCGCCGAAGGCCTGAGTCCGTCAGCGCGCGCTCCCGCCACCCCCTCTTTGACGCGGGGTGGCGGCGGACCCGCCGTGGCCTGAACATGGCCACGGAGTGGAGTGCCGGTGCGCAACCGCGTAAACAGGGAGGGCCAAGGGAGGGGTAGGGCCAGATGAAGACGTTCCTCGTGGTCAATCCGCGCAGCGCCAACGGCCAGACAGGGAAGCGCTGGGCTGAGCTTTCCGCGCAGGTCAGCAGGGCGCTGGGTGACTTCGGCCATGGCTTCACCCAGGGCGGCATGGACGCGGCGCGCATCACCCGCCAGGCGCTGCTGGACGGGTACGAGTGCATCGTCGCGGTGGGGGGCGACGGCACGCTCAACGAGGTCACCAACGGCTTCTTCGAGGACGGCAAGGCGCTGAATCCGAACGCCGCGCTGGGGCTGATTCCTCGGGGCACGGGGGGTGACTTCCGGCGCACCTTCGGGTGGGACTTGGAGCTGGCCTCGTCGCTGGAGCGGCTGCGGTCCGACGCGACGGAGCCCTTCGACGTGGGCCGGCTGGAGTTCACCGACAACGCGGGCCAGCCCGCCACGCGCTACTTCGCCAACATCGCCTCGTTCGGCGTGAGCGCGGTGGTGGCCCAGGAGGTCAACCAGAGCAGCAAGGCCCTGGGCGGCCACCTGAGCTTCATGTGGGGCACGCTGAAGGGCCTGGTGAAGTACTCGGAGCGGCAGGTGCGCCTGTCGGTGGACGGGGGCCCGGAAGAGGTGGTGAGCGTCACCGCGGTGGCCGTGGCCAACGGCCGCTACTTCGGCAGCGGCATGTTCGTCGCGCCGGACGCCGTCACCCATGACGGCCTCTTCGACGTCACCATCTGGTCCAACTACGGCCTGAGTGACTTCGTCCTCAAGTCGAAGGGCGTCTACAACGGCTCGCACGTCAACTGGAAGGGCACGCGCCGCCTGCGCTGCCGCACCCTGCGCGCCGAGCCCGTGGAGGGCGGCGACGTGTTCCTGGACGTGGACGGCGAGACGCCGGGCCGCCTCCCGTGCACCATGACGCTGCTGCCCGGGGCCATCCGCCTCAAGGTGTTGTAGCGCGCGCGTGCCCCGAAGCGTCGCCCGGTCGCCTGTCGAGCGACATGGCACTTGGGACGTGGGGCTGGACTGAGGCAACCTCCTGCATCTGGTGGCGTCCGGCGTTAAGTGCGCTGGACGCACGGCACCGTGCCCGCCGGATGGGCCCAGGAGACGCGCCATGCCTCAAGAGCGAGGACCCGCACAGCTCGACCTCTTCACCGGCGCCGCCGAGGAGCCGCCCGCCAGGGGCCGCAAGGGCGCGCAGCCCGTGGCGCCGGCGGCGGTGCCGGAGTCGCTGGCCACGCTGGGGCGGGAGCTGCCCCGGGGGGTGTTCCTGGGGACGTCGTCGTGGACGTTCCCGGGCTGGTCCGGCATCGTCTATGACCATGAGGCCCCCGCCTCGCAGCTCGCGCGGGAGGGCCTGGCCGCCTACGCGTACCACCCGGTGCTGCGCACGGTGGGCATCGACCGGACCTTCTACGGCCCCATCGACGACAGCGCCTTCGCCGGGTACGCCGCCCAGGTGCCGGACACCTTCCGCTTCCTGGTGAAGGCCCACGAGGTGTGCACCCTGGCGCGCTTCCCGCTGCACGAGCGCTACGGCGCGCAGCGGGGACAGGCCAATGAGCGCTTCCTCCACGCCGCCTACGCCACGGAGGCCGTCGTCAGGCCCTTCATGGAGGGGCTGGGGGAGAAGGCGGGGCCGCTCGTCTTCCAGTTCCCGCCGCAGGACCCGCAAGCGCTCGGCGGGCCCGCGCGCTTCGTGGAGCGGCTGCACGCCTTCTTCTCCGCGCTGCCGAAGGGGCCGCTGTACGCGGTGGAGCTGCGCAACGAAACGCTGCTCACGGAGGGGCTGGCGCAGGCGCTGGCGGACGTGGGCGTCAGCCCGGTGCTGGCGGTGTGGGCGCACATGCCGCCCGTGGGAAGGCAGGCGAAGCTCACCCGCGCCTTTGACTCCCGCGCGCTGGTGGTGCGGTGGATGCTCCCGCCGGACCTCGGCTACGAGGAGGCCCGCGCGCGCTACGCGCCCTTCAATCAACTGGTGGACGAGGACGTCCCCACGCGCGACGTCCTGGCCCGGGTGTGTCTGGCGGCGCTGCGCCGGGACAAGCCCACCTTCATCACCATCAACAACAAGGCCGAGGGCAGCGCGCCACTGTCCGCTATCAAACTGGCCGAGCGCGTCGTCCTGGGCAGGCGGGAAGAGGCGGCGCTCCAGGCCGCCGCCACCTGACCGCCACTTGCCACTGAGCACGCGTCTTGCTTACCTGTGGGTCCATGACAGTCATGACGGTTGCGGCGTTGATGGTCCAGCTGATGGCCGCGGGGGGCGCTGGCGCCCAGGGCGAGCAGGCAGCCGGCCGCCAGCAAGGCGACCCGGGCAGCGTGTCCACGAACCTCTCCGCGCTGAAGGGCGAGGTCTCCTCGTTGTCCGCGCGCTTCAAGGCCGCACGCGAGCGGCGCCGCCTGCAGGCGGAGAAGGAGAAGCAGGAGTGGGAGCGTGAGCCGAAGACGTCTGCCCGTCCTGGGCGCGAATGAGCCGCCGCTCCCGCCCGAAGGGCCGGAGCCGCCGCCCTCCGAGGACGAGGCTGTAGAAATTCCCATTGATGGGAACCTGGACCTGCACCTCTTCCACCCGCGCGACGTGAAGGACCTGGTGGTGGAGTACCTCTGGGCGTGCCGGCAGAAGGGCGTCCTGGACGTGCGCATCATCCACGGCAAGGGCACCGGCGCGCTGAGGCGCACCGTGCAGTCGCTGCTCCCCAAGCTGCCGGAGGTGGAGTCGTTCCGCTCCGCGGGCGAAGGGGACGGAGGCTGGGGCGCGACGTGGGTGCGTCTGCGCCCGGCGGACTACGACAGCCAGAAGTAGGCGGAGGCGATGAGGGAGCGCTTCTCCGTCACCTTCCCCTTGTTGGCCAGCTCCGCCAACTGCCGGTCCTTGGAGGCGTAGCGCTTCTCCTCCTCGTTGCGGAGCGAGGACAGCTTGCGGCGGTACTCGCGCTCCATCCTGTCGGAGTGGGCGCGGGCCTTGGCCTTGTCGGCGATGTCCTCGGCCAGCCCCACCTGCTTGCGCGCCTCAATCCACGTCTGCCGCGCGGCCTCCACGGCCTCGCGCGACTCCATGAGGCAGTCCTCGACGTAGCGGTCCGCGCGCTCCTTGGCCTTGTCCAGCTCCAGGGCGTTGCGCCGCTCCGCGGCCCGGACGATTTCATCCTTCGCCGCCACCAGCGCCTGCTCCTGCATCAACTGCACGGACACCGGCGCGGGCTGACGCCGGCGCTCCGGCTTCGCCGCCAGCTTCACGAAGTGCGCGCCGTCCGCCATGGGCAGGGCGCGGAAGCCGTCCCTGTCGCGCACGAGCACCAGGTGGGCCAGCTTCTCCTCGGGCTTGAGGCCGGTCGTCTCGAACTTGTACGCGAACCACCAGCCCTCGCTGCCCGCGAGCCGGGCCAGCCGGGACGGCAGCCCCGCCGCGTCCAGCTGCAGGTAGCTCACCGCGTCCTGGGTGCGCTCCTTGACGGCGTAGGCGGCCTTGGCCACCTCCAGCCGCCCCGAGTTGCGGCTGCCCAGCACGGAGGCGGTGAGGGCGCGGGCCTCCTGCTGGCGCTTGGCCAGGGCCTCCTTCGTCTGCTCGTTCTGTCCGCGCAGCCGGCGCCGCACGTCGCCGTCGAAGCGCTCCAGCACCACCGAGCGCATCTCCGTCATGCGCTGGCTGATGCGGCCCTCCAGCTCCCCGCGGAGCTTGTCGAAGGCGATGTTGATGTCCTCGGGCTTCCGGCAGGACTGGTAGATGTCCAGGATGCGGCGCTCGAAGTCGACGCCGCTCTCCAGCGCGCCCAGGATTTCGTCGGACGCGCCGAACACGCCGTCGAAGAGGTTCAGCTTCTTCTCCAGCAGCTCGAAGAGGCGGGCGTCCGCCGCGTTCATCCGGTTGAGGAAGTTGATGACCAGCACGTCCCGCTGCTGGCCGTAGCGGTGGCAGCGGCCGATGCGCTGCTCCACGCGCTGCGGGTTCCAGGGCAAGTCGTAGTTCACCACCAGGTTGCAGAACTGGAGGTTGAGGCCCTCGGCGCCCGCTTCCGTGCAGATGAGGATCTGCGTGCGGTTGCGGAACTCCTCCACCAGCGCGCGCCGGTCCTCGGGCGTGCCCGCGTCCCCCGACAGCAGGGAAATCTTCCCCTGGTAGCCGCTCTCCGACAGGAGGTTGAAGAGGTACTGCTGCGTGCGCTTGGACTCGGTGAAGATGAGCGCCTTCTCCGGCCAGCCGTGCGACTTCATCACGGCGAAGGTCCGGTCCAGGCCGCGCTTGAGCGCCTCGCCCTTGGCGTTGACCTTGATGGAGTCCGCCAGGTCCGCGTACTGGCGCAGCTCCCAGACCTCCTGCTCCAGCGCGCGGACGTTGGGGGCCTTGGCCGGGTCGTCCGACCACTCCTCGCCCTCCTCGACGAACTGCTTGGCCTCCTCGGGCTCGAACATCGCCAGGGCCTGCTGGCCCAGCTTCGCCGCCTGGAGCCGCTTCTCCAGGTTGTCCGACAGGCGGCGCAGGGTGGGGGCGATGGCGTAGGTGGAGGACGCCAGCAGCTTGCGGTAGCAGAGCGTCAGCAGCGTCTTCTTGCCGGGCTCAATCGCCGCGGCCTCGGAGCGCTGGAGGTACTCGCTGACCTTCTCGTAGAGGTCGTGCTCCTCGGGGGAGGGGGTGAAGTCCTCCACGATGGAGCGGCGGTTGGTGTAGCGGACGTATTCGCGCACCTGCCGGCGCAGGGTGCGCTGCACCACGGGGGCCAGCCGCTCCTTGAGCTCGACGGCGGCGGCCTCGGGCATGCCGCCGGCCTCGTCCGTCCGGTAGCGGCTGCGGAAGGCGTGCTCGGGCCCCAAAATCTGCTCGTCCAGCAGGGACATCAGCCCGAACAGCTCCATCAGGTCATTCTGGAGCGGGGTGGCGGTGAGCAGCAGCTTGGGCTTGCCGGCCAGGGACGCCCGCAGGGCCTGCCCCATCTTGTTGTTGGGCCGGTGCGCGTTGCGCAGGCGGTGGGCCTCGTCGATGACGACCAGATCCCAGGGAATCTCCGACGTCAGGTGCGCCTTGTTCGCCGCGAAGGGGTGCGAGCAGATGACGGGGAAGGGCTGGTCGAAGCAGTTCCCGGTGGCGCGCACGGTGCGGCCGTCCACCAGGACGCTGTCCAGGTCGAACTTCTCCCGCAGCTCGCTGTTCCACTGCGCGCGCAGCGTGGCGGGCGCCATGATGAGGATGCGCGACTTTCCCTCGGCCATCAGCTGGGCGATGACGAGCCCCGCTTCAATCGTCTTCCCCAGGCCGACCTCGTCACCCAGCATGCAGCCGCCGCGCGACAGCGAGTCGAGCGCGAACATGGCGCCTTCGACCTGGTGCGGGTTGAGGTCCACCTTCGCTTCCGACAGCGCTCCCGCCAGCCGTTGCTGCGTGTCACCGCTGCGGGCCAGCAGCTCCTCCGCCAGCAGCCGCTCATGGAAGGGCGTCAACGCCGTGGGGGCCGCCGCCGACCCGGACTCCATCCGTGCCGCCACCGCCGCCGCCGCCGCGTTCGCCTCAACCTCCACCCTGAATCCCCTCGCGACCTCCGCCAAGACCGTCTCCATCCGTGGTGTTTTCGAGGTCGCCCGCCGTCACGGCGAGCGCGGACCGGCCATTTTGTTGACGCGCGCCTATCTGTAAAGGGGGTCGTGTCCGAGGCCGAAAATTCGGCCTCCGCGCGATTGGCATGCTTCTTCGCGAGCGGCGTCGATACACGTTGACTGCACACTGCGTACAAAACTTTCGCTGGACTTGACGCAGCGGCCTAGAGCAGTCCGCGCGCCTTCACGTCCAGATAGGCGTTGAGCGTGGCCGCGCCGAAGCCGCGCGCGGGGGCGCGGAGCACCAGCGCGCCCGCGTCCCGCAGGGTGGTGGCCGTCCGCCGGTACTCCGTCTCCAGGCGCGCCGCGGCCTGGCGCGCGTAGGCGTCCTGCGTCCGCGCGGGCACGCCGTGGGCCGCCGCCTGGACGTCCTCGTCCAGCAGCGAGGCGACGACGGGCAGGTGCCGGGGGCGCAGCGCCAGCGTGCGCGTGAGGAGGCTGGCGGAGGCGTCCGGGTCCACCAGGTCCGTGAACAGCACCACCAGGGCGCGCCGCGTCTGGCGGGCGAAGGCGAAGTCGAAGGCGCGGCCGTAGTCGCTCTCCTCGAGCGCGGCCTCGGTGCGGTAGAGCGCTTCGGTGATGAGCCGCAGGTGCTCGCGGCCCTTGCGCGGCGGCAGGTAGGCCCGCACGCCGCTGGCGAACGCCAGCACGCCGACCACGTCACCGGCTTCCAGGCCGACTCGCGCCAGCCGCAGCGCCGCGTCCACCGCGTGGTCCAGCTTGCGCCGCGCCTGGATGCGGCCCGCCATGTGCCGGCCGCAGTCCAGCAGCAGGAGCACCGGCTGGTGCTGCTCTGGCTGCCACGTGCGGACCAGGGTGTGGGCGTGGCGCGCGGACGCCTTCCAGTCGATGTGGCGGTAGTCGTCGCCAGGGCGGTACTCGCGCAGCGACTCGAACTCCCGCCCCTCCGAGGTGCGCCGCCGCTGCATCCGCGCGGAGGGGGCGTCCGAGGCGTGGGCCAGCGCCAGCGCTTCACGGGTGAGCGCGGTGAGGTCCGGGTACACCTTGACGTCCATCGCCGCGGGGACGCGGACCTGGCGCGCGCACAGGCCCAGGGGGCCCCGCAGCCGCAGGTGCACGTCTCCGAAGCGGGCGTCGCCCCGCGAAGGCGGCGTGACGAAGTAGGTGAGCTCCTGCGGCCGGGCCTGGGCCGCGGGCAGGGTGAGGCGCTGCCGGTGCCCGCTGCTGACCATGTCCTCGGGGGGCTCGTCGCGGACCTCCACGTGCAGCGGCGCGGCGCCGGTGTCCTGGCGCTCCAGCGCCACGTGCACGGCGTTGCGCGTGCCGGAGGAGAGGACGGGCTCCACGCGCCGCCAGACGCGGACGTCCTGGGCGCGCGGGGCCCGGAGGAAGTCCACGACACAGAGGGCCAGCACGGCCACGTCCGTCGCCAGCGCGAGCCAGCCGAACGCGGGGCTGGCCACCGCGAGCGCCGCCGGGAGGAGTCCCGCCGCCAGCAGGGCCACGGCGAGGCCGGTGGGGACGGGGCGCCCGGCGCTCACCGGGGCACTCGGACCCGCTCGAGCGTCTGCTTCAGCACGTCATCCGCGGTGAGGCCTTCCACCTCGGCCTCGGCCTTGAGGAGCAGGCGGTGGTTGAGCACGCTGAAGGTGACGGCCTTGACGTCGTCCGGGGTGACGAAGTCGGTGCCCATCAGCGCGGCGCGGGCCTTGGAGGCCGCGAGCAGCGCCTGGGCCGACCGGGGGCTGGCCCCCAGGCGCACGCGCGGGTTGGTGCGCGTCTCCCGGACGAGGGCCACCACGTACTGGAGGATGGAGTCGTCACATGACACGCGGGCGGCGCGCGACTGCAGCTCCAGCAGCGTGGGCGCGTCCAGCACCTGGCCGGTGGTGGTCGGCTTGCCTTCGCGCTGGTGGAAGGCGCGCAGCATGGTCGTCTCCGCCGACGCCTCCGGGTAGCCCACGCGCACGCGCATGAGGAAGCGGTCCAGCTGGGCCTCCGGCAGCGGGTAGGTGCCCTCCAGCTCCAGGGGGTTCTGCGTGGCCACCACGAAGAAGTGGGGTGGCAGCGCGTGGGACACGCCGTCGATGGTGACCTGCCGCTCCTCCATGGCCTCCAGGAGCGCGGCCTGCGTCTTGGGCGGGGTGCGGTTGATTTCGTCCGCCACCACCACCTCCGTGAAGATGGGGCCCTTCACGAGGCGGAAGGCGTGGTCCTGGGGCTGGAAGACGTTGGTGCCCAGGATGTCCGCCGGCATCAGGTCCGGGGTGAACTGGATGCGCGTGAAGAGCAGCCCCAGCGCGCCGGCCATGCTGCGCGCGGTGAGCGTCTTGGCCACGCCGGGCACGCCCTCCAGCAGCACGTGGCCGCGCGCGAGGAAGGCCGTCACCAGGTCCTCCAGCACGCGCTGCTGTCCGAAGACGGCCGCGTCGAGCGCGGCGGTGAGACGGGAGAGGGGAGAGGCGTCGGACATGGTGGCCGGTGACGCTAGCCCGCTGCCGCGGAGGGCGGCAGCGCTTTTTCATTCGAGGCGCGCGGAGGCTCAGCGCGAGGACTGGCCCTTGAGCCCCAGCAGCGTGCCGCCCAGCGTGGCGACCGCGCCCAGGATGGCCACGTAGACGCCGAAGCTGGGCGACGAGTTCATCATCTCCGAGTTGCCGATGGGCGTGGGCACCATCGTCGTGTCGGACGACACCTTGATGAACACGATGCACCAGATGAGGCACACGATGCTGACGACGAGCTGGCCCATCCACGGCACCACCGGGTTCACGTTCGGGAGCGAGCCCTTGACGCGCACCGTGACGGCCGTCAGCAGGAGGATGGCCATGATGAAGGCGCCGCAGCCCAGGCTCATCAGACCGAGCACGTCTCCATCCACCGCCGTCTCCTTCCACGGGAAGAAACACGACATCAACACCACCGCGGCGCCCCAGAAGGCGACCTTGTCGCCGCCCTGGAGCTGGGCGAACAGCTCCTTGGCGTCGCGGATGAGCTCATCCGGGTCGGTGACGGCGCTGCCACGAACGTCCAGGTCCGCGCGGTCCCATGGGTCCACGGACGCAGAGGGCTCGGGGGCGGGGGCCTTGCGAGGCGCGGGCCGAGGCGCCGCCGCACGCGCCGCGCGCTGCTTCGGCGCGCTGCGAGCGACGTCCTCCACGCTCCGGATGTTGGTGGAGTCCGACGCGGGCGACGGCGCGGCAGCGGGCCGGCTTCCGGACTTGCCAGCGGCCGGACGTGGGCGCCGCGCGGGAGGCGGCCTGGCGGCTCGGCGTGGGTCCTCCGCCGCGTCGGTGGACTCTTCTGGCGCTTCGGCCGGCGGCTCCCCCGAGAGGAACGAGCCATCGATGATGTAATCGCAGACGGAACAGATGGACGTGTTGGCGGCTACCTGCGAGCCGCAGCCAGGGCAGTTCAGGACCAACGCTCCCGCTGAAAGAATCCGCGCTCCATCTTCGGAGCGCCGGCCGTGCGTGTCAAACCCCTCCCGGTCTAACCCCTGGATTTTCGCGGGGAATTGACCTAGGCCCGCGCCATGCGCCGCTCGCACTCCGTCCGTGCCCTGCCGACCTGTGTCGTCGCTCTCTCGCTGCTGTCCGGATGCGTCCGCTCCGTGCCGCCGGTGATGCCGCCTCCCGTGGACGCGCGGACGCTCGAGCGCATCCAGGACTGGGAAGACGCGCGCTCGCTGGGAAACGGGGCCCTGACGTCGCTCGCCGCCAGTGCGCCGGACGCCCGGGTGCGTGCCCGGGCCCTGCGGGCGCTGGCGCGAATCCAGGACGCGGCCACCCTGGAGACCGTCGTCGCGGGGCTGAAGGACGCGGAAGCGGCGGTGCGCGGCGAGGCCGCCTTCGCCTCCGGCGTGCTCGCCCTGTCCTGGGAGCCGCTGGTGGACGCCGAGCTCGCGGCCCTGGAGAAGGCGCTGCTGGAGGCCGGGCGGACGGAGCGTGACGCGGACGTGCGGCGGGCGGTGGTGGAGGCCGTGGGCCGGCTGGGGACGCCCGGCGCAGTGACGTGGCTGTCCGAGCGGATGCGGGAGGCGGATGGCGCGGAGGCGGCCCAGGCCACGCAGGCGCTGGGCGTCATCGCGCGCACCCGTGGCGCGGCGGTGGTTGCCCAGGTGTCCCTGGCGCCAGCGGAGGCGCTGCTCGCGGCCGAGCGGCCGGTGGAGGCGCGGCGGGCGGGGGCCTATTTCCTGGCCACCGTGAAGCGGCCCGAGGCCTTGCCCGCGCTGCGCCGCTGCCTGGGTGACGCGGACGCGGACGTGCGGGCGCTGTGCGCGAAGGGCTTCGGTGACGTGGGCGGTCCCGAGGATGCCGTGGTCCTCGGGCAGCGCTTGGAGGACACGGTTCCGCGTGTGGCCGCGGAGGCGGCGCGCTCGCTGGCGAAGCTGGCGGCGGCTTGCAGTGGACCGTGCACCGCGGTGGACGTGCTGGAGGCCCTGACGGCGCGAGCCAGGCGCGTGGCCCGGGGCATGGCGCCTCCGGCGGCGGGGGCATCAGCGCCGGAGGGCGCGAAGGCGGCGGTGGAGACGCTGGCGCGGTCGTCGGAAGGCCATGCGCTGCTGGCGCTGGCGCAGCAGGGCCTGCCCGCCTTGGGCCGCCCCCTCCTGGAGTCGCTGCGGCTCGCGCTGGCGGACGCGGAGCGGGGCGCGGCCTCGGACCTGGCACGCGCGGACCTGGCCTGGCTGGATTGCCGGCTGGCCGCGGCGATGGACCGGCAGGAGGGCGCGCTGAAGGAAGTCCTGGGGTGCGGGTACGGGCGCGTGCCCGAGCCGCGCCGCCTGGCGCTGGGGCTGCGCGAGGTGGCCCAGTCGAAGGG